>JALOBD010000077.1 GCA_023228445.1 Sphaerochaeta sp.
ACCCTGAGTACCCCGGGCTGGAGGACTACGGCGATGCGTGCCTGACCACCGATACCGGCATTCCCTGCTACCTCTGCCTCGACTGGTTCACCCCCGATGGGCTTGGCATCTGGGGGGATGGGCGCTTCTTCCTCATCGGAACGGAGGGGTACATCGAGCTGCGCAAGTACATCGATGTGGCAGCCAGTAGAGATGGGGACAATGTGATCGTGGTCAACGATGACGGGGAACAGCACTTCACGGTCACCGGCCAGGTTGGTTTCCCCTTCTTTGGCCGCGTGATCCGCGACTGCCTCGACCGAAGCGAAACGGCGATGGGCCAGGAGCACACCTTCCGCGCAATTGAGATCGCCATCGAGGCACAGACCAACGCAGTGAGGATCGGCTGACGTGCGCTACGCCCTCATCGGCTGCGGCCGTATTGCGCCGCAGCACCTCCCATTTGCCCTCGAGAGTGGCTTTGAGGTGGTCGCCCTCTGTGATACGCAGAGCAGCGCCATCGATAGCCTGCTCGCAGCCACCGGCTTGTGCGACCTTTCTGTCCAGCGCTTCACCGACTATACGAAGATGTTGGAGAGCTGCGCGTTGGATGTGGTGGCCATCGCCACCGACAGTGGCAGTCACAGCGAGATCGCGCTCAACTGCCTCAAGCACGGCATCTCGGTTCTCGTCGAGAAGCCGATGGCGCTGAGCATCGAGGATGCTGAGGAGATGATCGCCGTGGCGCAGGAGCAGGGGGTGCTGTTGGGTGTCTGTCAGCAGAACCGGCTCAACGACTCGACCCTCCTGGTCAAGGATGCGCTCTCTCGCGGTGCATTCGGCACCCTCAGCCACGTCTCGGTGCAGGTGCGTTGGTGGCGCGACAACTCCTACTATGAGCAGGCACCGTGGCGAGGGACGTGGGAGAAGGATGGGGGAGCGTTGATGAACCAATGCATCCATGGCCTCGATCTCATGCGTCTCTTCGGAGGCGAGGAGATCAGACAGGTCAGCGGCTACATCGCCAATCGCAATCATCCCTCCCTGGAGGTAGAGGATGTGGGGGTGGGCTTTGTCCGCTTTGCCAACGGGGTGATCGGAACCTTCGAGGGGACCACCAACCTCTATGAAAAGAACCTCGAGGAGCGCATCACCGTGATCGGTGAGAAGGGGACGGTGGTGCTCTCCGGTGAGTCGGCCCAAGATGTAGAGGTCTGGCACTTCGCAGATCCCGAGGTGATGGCGCTCCTCAAGCACTTCGACCCACCGCCGACGGATTCGGTGTACGGCAACAGCCATAGGAGGGTCTACCACCTCTTCAAGGAGGCACTGGAGGGCACACGTCCCCTAGCGCTCGATGGCCGGTGTGGAAAGCGGGCGCTGGAGCTGGTCCTCGCCATCTACCAGAGCCATCGAGAGGGCAGAACAGTAACCCTTCCCCTCACCTCCTTCTCTACCAAGGAAATGAGTCTCTCGCCACTATAAATCCACCCATGGTACGAAACACAACCCCTGCGGCCAGCGCCTGTTGCACGCGGCGCTGCAGCCGTGTCTTGCCTGCACATGAACGCACCTCATCTTCGCCCAGCCCAAAGCCAAAGACCCGCTCATAGAGTTGTGGCACACTGAAGGTGACAGGGAACTTGGAGAAGCGCTCCATGAAGCGCACGATATTGCTCTCACCCTCCAAGACAGCGCCGAGGGCGGGATCGAGGAGCCAGGAGGTGCACACAAAGATCCTGTGCTGGAGGTAGTGCTCCAGTGCAGCATTGAAAGCTGTATCGACAGCTTCAGCGGTGAAGGCAACGCCTTTGGGGATGTGGACGTTGAGGATTTCGCTCTCCCGGTTGCAGAGTAGCTTCAGGTCATCGAGACGGTAGGAGCTCACCACAGGGGAAATGCGACCACGAGTAGCATCTACTGCGTGGGCGCAGAGCATCGCGCCATCCTCCTCCAACGCGGTGACAAAGGCAGGGCTCTGCTCCTCGAGGTACCCCGCTGCATCACAGCGTAGCCCTGGCTCGGCCACCACCAGTAGCGAGGCAGAGCCAGGAGATCGGTAGATCCGATACGGATAGTCAAAACGCTTGGGCTCGAACTGGAGACTTCCGAGCTGGAGAATCCGGCAACTGAGGTGGCGGGCGATCCAAAAGACCTGGGAGAAGCCAAACTCACCGTCAAATCGAGCGGCGTGCTCATCGACCCAGCGGCGCACATCTGCGAGGGTGGCATCGCGGACATCGTCGGCGATGCCACACCGTCGGTAGAGCGCGAACACTGCATCAAGGCTTTCGGTGATCAAGAGCAGCGGGTAGGCCGCCCCATGGGCTGCCATCCCCGATTCAAGCACCCGGGCGACGGTCTTGGTCTGTTGTCCTTCAATGGCACTCTCAAGCTCCCTGAGCCGGTTGCGGTGACCGTGGTCATCAACAAAATGCAGGGCAAAGGCATCAATTTCTACACGCTCTCTGTGGGTAAGCCCCAGTGAATGTACAGCATCATTGGACATGAGCTTAGCGTGGCGGGTAGAGCAGCGGCTGTCAAGAACAAAAAAGGACCGGCACACGCCGGTCCCATCGAGGCAGGAGCTGGCCTACAGCAGGCCGATCTCCTTGTAGTAGCGAGCCGCACCATCGTGGATGGGAAGGCCTGCCAGATCCTTGGTGGTCTCGACTTTGACGACGTTGGCCAAGGGGGCCTGGGTCTTCTTCAGCTCGTCGAAGTTCTCCCAGAAGGTCTTGGTCAGCTGGTAGATCACCTCATCGTCGACGCGGGCGTCGGTGAAGATCGTGATCTTGATAGCGCTCGTCTGCACATCCGTATCCTGGCCCGGGTAGGTCCCTGCCGGAATGGTATAGGCGCCATACCACGGGAAGTCGCGCTGCAGCGCATTGATGAGGCTGTCGTCGATTTCAAGCAGCTTGCCACCGGCGGTGGAGAGCATCTCGGTGACGGCGGCGTTGGGGATGCCGGCCATGATCCAGGCACCGTCAAGCTGCTTGTTGCGCATCAAGTCAATCGCTTCGGTGAAGCCGACGTACTGCACGCGCAACCCCTCGGGGTAGGGAAGGCCGGCGGTGTTGAGGTGGATGTCCGTCTCAACCTCGGTGGTAGAACCGGGGGCTCCGCTGGCAAAGCGCTTTCCGGCCAAGTCAGTGAGGCTGTTGATACCACTTGCCTTGGTGACGACGACCTGGTTGGGGTTGGGGTAGAGCCCGATCATGACCCGGAGGTTCGGGTTGGCCCGACCCTCGAAGGAGCCGATACCGTTGAAGGACTCGTACATGATCGAGGTGACGGCCACCCCCATCTGCGCCTCACCATCGGCGACGAGGTTGAGGTTCTCGATTCCCCCGGCACTCGCCTGTGCGCTGGTGCGTACGTTGGGAACCGTGTTGTTCCACAGGTTTGCGATGGCCGATCCCAATGGGTAAATCGCCCCGGTGGTCGCCGCGGTGGGGAAGTTGATGACGGTCCGCTTCGGACCGGCCTCTTGCGCACCTGCTGCAAAGAGGGTGGCGCCTGTCATCAAGAGGACTAATAGTACTACGGTTAGTTTTTTCATGATTCTTGACTCCTTATCCTTGTATGATATGAAAAACGTTGTATCAGTTGTCCGATTACTACGACGAGACAGAGGGCGAGACCCAAGAGGTCGGTGAACAGTTTTGGCTCGATGAAGAGCAGGCCGGCACCGACTAACAGGATGCGTCCTATAACCTTGAGGCGGTCGAAGAGGTACCCCTCAAGGCCCGCAGCGAGCACCACCACGCCGATTGACGAGGTCACGGCAGCACGCAGGATGAGCAGCAGCGAGGCGCCTTCGACGGTGCCCAAGAGGAGAATCGGGTTACCGAGGAAGAAGAAGGGGAGGATGAAACCAGTGAGGCCGAGTTTGACAGCGATGAGGCTGGTCTTGGTCTGGTCGCTGTCAGCAATACCGCTTGCCACATAGCTGGACATCGCCACCGGCGGGGTGATGTTGGAGAGGCAGGCGTAGATCAGGCAGAACATGTGGGCTGCCATTGGAATCGCCCCGCCTTGCATGAGCACCGGCACGCTGACGGTGGAGACGATGACGTAGGCAGCGACGCCAGGCACGCCCATACCCAAAACGGTGCTCATCAGCATGACCATCAAGCCGCCGAGGTAGAGCTGGCCGGCACCTACGATGCGCAGTACCACATAGCCAAAGGAGAGGCCGAGGCCGGTGAGGGAGACAGTGCCGATGATCACACCGATGATGGCGCAGCTCATCCCCACTGTAATGGCTGAGCGAGCCCCCTCGACGGTGGCTTGGACGATGATGCGCCAAGTCATGCGCGTCTCCCTTCGAAGCCAGGAGGCTGCGATGGTGGCGAAGATCGAGACGACTGCGCTGTAGAGCGGGGTGAAGCCGAGGGCCAAGAGGCCCAAGAGCACCACCAAGGGGATGAGCAGGTGGCCCTGCTTCTTCAACACGAGCAGCGCATCGGGGATGTTCTCCTTGGAGAGGCCGGAGAGGCCGAGCTTCTTGGCTTCGAAGTGGACGGCGAACATCAGTGAGAGGTAGTAGAGGAAGGCGGGCAGCGCTGCGGCGACGAGGACCTTGGTGTAGCTGACACCGAGGAACTCTGCCATGACGAAGCCGACGGCCCCCATGATGGGCGGAGTGAACTGCCCACCGGTGGAGGCAACCGCCTCAACGGCTGCGGCGAACTCCTTCTTGTAGCCCGTCTTCTTCATCATCGGGATGGTGATGGTCCCCGTTGTCGCCACGTTGGCGATCGCCGAGCCGTTGATCATCCCCAACAGAGCGCTGGCGATGACGGCGACCTTGGCCGGTCCCCCCGCCGTCTGTCCTACCAGCGTCAATGAGATGTCGTTGATGAACTGGCTGAAGCCACTGTACTTGAGATAGGCGCCAAAGAGGACGAAGAGGAAGATGTAGGTGGCGCTCACGCCGATGCCGACGCCAAAGATCCCCTGGCTGCCCCAAATCATGATGGTGAGCACCCGTTTGAGGGAGAAGCCGACGTGGCCGAGGGTGCCGGGAATGAACTGGCCGAGGAAGTTGTAGAGCAGGAATACAAGGCCCAGGATGGCGAGGCTTCGACACGCTCTTCGAGACGCCTCGAAGATCAGGAGCATCGTGATGCCGGCGATCCACAGATCCGCTTTGTTGAGGTAGCCACCGCGCTTTGCCACTGCCACATAGTAGGTCAGCAGGTAGAAGAAGGCGACGGCGGTCAGGGCGAGCAGGACGATATCAAAGATCGGGGGGATGGTGCGAGAGCGCCTCTCGCTCTTGTATGCCGGAAAGAGCAGGAAGGTGAAGACCAAGAGGAAGAGCAGGTGCCACGTACGCATGGACATGGCATCGACGACGCCGATGGTGTTGGCCCAGATCTGGTAGGCTGACCAGATGATGAAGAGGACGGTGATGACCTGTCCCAGGATTCCGCGGTAGCTGCGAAGCTTCCCATCGGCCTCCTTCTCCTCCAACATCTGCTGTGCAATGATTGCTTCTTTGCTGAGAGCCTCTTCTTTCAGGTCACTATCACTCATATCCACTCCCGCTGTGTGCCATCCAATCTAGACGTTGTTGTACCTTTTGTCAATTTGTTATGCACAGAACTGTATTTTTATGCACTCAATGACAGAATAATCGCTCTGCACGCAGTTTGAAGCAAAGAAGCTGTCTCGGCCCCTATTGAGGTAGTTCTCCATGAGAACGCAACGTATTGGCTTTGTATAGATGGGTGTATACATAGAGGAGGTTGGAACCATGATCTTCACGTATGCAATCACTGTGGACAATCTTCACCAGGTTGATTTCTTTTGCGATGAGGTGGGAGACGAAGCATGGTGAGCGATCGATATGTTCCTGAAGAAGGGGATATTGTCCATTTGAGTGTTTCAGGGTACCACGGAAAAGAACCGGGTTGAGTCCGCCCTGCCCTCGTGTTGACTGCCCGATCATACAACCAGTATGGGCTTGCCCTGATGTGCCCGATCAAATTCAAAGAGAAAGGGTACCGATTCGAAGTACCGAATCGTTCATTTGCCAACGCAGCGGTCGGTGTCGTCCTTGTCGATCAGGTGAAAAGCCTAGATTGGAAACAGCAAAATGCAGAGCTGAAGGAGCGGGCGAATCCCGTGGTGGTGGAGCGGGTCGAGGATAAGATTCTTCTGCTGTTGGGCACGTGATCTTCGACTCCTGGATATGCCCACTGCCTAAAGATCGCCTGCCACAAAGCTGTTGGAGATCTGTTCAGTACGAGAAGGCGACGCCAACATAGGGGGCGAGTGTGAATATACTGGAATTGACGTCCCCGGAGATGGTCGTTCCTCCAACCCTTGTTCTGACCGCGCCTCCCAATGGATAGCTGATGGAGATCCCGGCATTGAGGAAGATATGCAACTGAATGGCGTAATTGACTTCGCCATATGCAGTGATGGAGAACAGGTTGTAGGTGGACTGTATCCCACCTTCAGTCTGCGATTGGATTAAGTAATCCAGTCCACCACCGATTTCAATGCGCATGTTGAATGATGGACGAATCTGATAGGCTCCGCCTACACCCAATTCCCATATCAATGGATCGTCCATCGGATCGTGCGAGACGCCATCAAGCGATGCCAAGAGGGTTTTCGATACCGCCACCTTGTACGAGAGACCGGTATCACTGGACGGAGAAAAGATCGAGGTCCCCTGTACCTTGAGCCCGATGGCTTGGGATTTCCCTTGACCTTCGGCAGTCACCCCCAAGAGTGTGACCGATTCCTTTCCTGTCGATAGCGCATAAAACCCCGTAACGGATACCTTATTCATTCCTCCTGATAGAGGAAGCACTGCGAACATCACGATAAGACAAATCAACCCAATTCTTTTCGTCATTCATCCGACTCCCTTGGGGTGGCTCCCCATACCCTTTACGCGTTTCCGTGGACAAAGCCTTCCGTACAGACACCTGCTCTTTGCGTACGTCGGGTGTATGAGCAACATACCCTGGCTCAACAGGAGCCAGGGTAGTGAGGTAGGATCACGCATTGATGAGAAGACGAAGGAGTATATTCTTGGCGGTCGGAGGATCGAGCCGTCATGCGCTGAACCTATGGACTCTGTTCTCTGTTGCACTACGATGCGATTGACTCTGTACCGTAAAAGCCGGCGCTCCTACCTGTACCTGAGCGGTGCGCAACACACTTACTTGAAAATCTTAAGCACGCTATTGAGTACCTTGCCTCCTGTTTCCACGACATCCTTGGCAGGAGTACCCAGTCCTTCTACATTGCTGACGTTGACCCGTAACAGGAGGTATGCAGTACCATCTTTGCTGTACATGAAACCGGCATCTTCCATGCCTTGAAGGATTGCGTTGCTGGTGGAGGCGGTTTTGTTGGCAAAACTAGTAGTCTTCACCCCAGAAGAAGTGGAAGAAGCGCTGCCACTGGCGGCGCTGATATTGGAATCGAGGTATTTAGCCAAGTTTTCCCGGCATATTTCGCGGGCTCTATCACCAGAAGACATAGCCGATTCAGCATCAGTGCCACTGATGATTTTTGCCGAAGCGGCGGTATAGAGCCAACTGCCTTCTCTGATGACCGCTCCAGGGAGAACTCTCGTACCATTTGGCAGGGTGAATGTGCCGGGCGGGAGTCCGCTTCCGTCGCCGATGTCAGCTGCCTTGTCAACGAATAGTTTGCCGCTTCCACTCGTGTCTGTAGCACATCCGGTGAAACACATCGCGAGAACCAGAGCGATAATCATGATCGCCAAATGTCTTCTCTTCATTTTGATACTATTAGGCGAGATTATATACTATGTTCTATCGAATGCAAGTACTATCTTTCTTTGATTTACACACAGAATTTAGTCATCCTTACCTATATGAGTATATTGGACAAGCAAGAGCAAACACTCATCCGGTTACGGCAGATCAGGGAGAAAGCTCAAATCTCTCAACTCGAGCTATCCCAGCGCTCCGGCGTATCCCAGAATATGATCACGTACATTGAAACCGGCAAACGTACCCCCACCCTACGTACCCTGCTGAAGCTCTGCAAAGCCTTGAACGTCAATCCTGCGGTCCTATTCCTTGACGACGAACAGGATAGAGCGAAAATCAAACAGGACATCCTTGACCTGATCGCTCGCTATTTCTGATGTTTTCGGTACAAAAAGAGAAAGGATTCAGGCATTGGATACATTTCATCTGATAGGGCAACTCTGAATAATCAGCGTAGCTTTGCTGCATCCCATCTACAGCAATGGTGCCATATAGAGGGGGAGATAGACAATCCCGTCCTCCTGCTGCACATCGCCTGTGTGGAGCACATATGGGGTGTGGAGTTGCTGGGCATACTTTGCCCTGAATTTCCTCAGCGAGCTGAGCGTATAGTACTTTCCTGACTTTACCTCGATCGGGCAGATGTTGTGCCTGTTGCTAATCTTGCTCTTTGCGATCAAAAAGTCTATTTCCATGCGGGATGAGGCGTCATCACGCGATGGGTTGGAGTAGAAATACAGCTTGTGACCGCTTGCCACCAACATCTGCGCTACGCTGTTCTCCATGATCATCCCCAGATTGACATCCAGTTTGTTGAAGAGGATCTTCTTATAGATCTCCTCACTCACGATGCCGTTCTCATCGAAGGCGTGACTGATAAGAAGCCCCGTATCGCCCGTATAGCATTTGAGCGTCAAACGGTCCATGTTGAGTCTCAAGCCAAGATTCGGCGCAGTTGAGCCATAACAGATGTTCACGATCATCGCATCATCGAGCCAGAACAACGCATCTTCATAGTCACGCATCCGCGCTTCTTTTTGCAATGAAGACAGGTTGAATTTACGATCATGCCTTGCCAGTTGCGCAGGGATGTCGTCGAAAATCTGTTCTACCCGCATCTCATACCCTTGGGCATGCTTCACGATGTCGGACCGGTAGAGGGTAAGGATATCTCGTTTCACCCGATCCACCTTGGTAAAGTCACGCTCTTTTACGTATGTACTGACTACCTGGGGCATTCCTCCTACAATGAGATATTGTCTGAAATAGTCCATGACCTTTCGGTGCATGGCCTGCCCCAACGGTTTTTTCTCGTTGAAACACTTCCTGATGAGGTCCATCAGCGTCTCTTGACCAAGAGCCCAGAGGAATTCTTCAAAATCCATTGGGTATAGATTGAAATGACGTTCCTCTGAGGGGATGACGATATGATCGACATGCTTTTTGATGCTCATGAGGGAGCCGGTCTCAATGTAGTCATACCGACCATCGGCGACCAGATACTTGATCGCTGCCCGTGAGCGCGCAAAAAGTTGCACCTCGTCGAAGATGATCAATGTATCCCGTTCATGCAATGTCACATTGTAGTAGCTTGAAAGATAGAGAAAGAACGTATCCAGATCATCAAGGTAGTGTACGAACAGGTCCGTGATATGCTGGTTCACACGATTGAAGTCGATCAAGATATAACTTGCATATTCAGCTTTCGCAAACTTCTCTACGATATAACTTTTCCCGACACGGCGGGCCCCATTGACCAGGGCTGCCGTTCTCCCTCTTTCTTCACGTTTCCACTTCAGGAGATCATCGTATATCTTTCTTTTCATGGTATAACTCCATTGGTTTTCCGATTACAAGGAATTGATACCCTATTATAATACACGAAAACGAGAAATTGAATAGCCGATATATACACGAAAACGAGAAATTCACGTGACACGTGTATAAATGCCAGCAGAATCAGTCCAACAACTCACTCAAAAGATCAGGGCGGTCGCTGGTGATGAAATCCACTCCCATCGCTGCGATGCGCCTGATGTCCTTCTCGTTGTTGACCGTCCACGCTCCGATGAGGAGACCGCGACTGCGAAACTCATCGAACAACCGTTGGGAGAGGTAGGCGTAGTTGATGGCCACATACTCGACGCCAAGGTCGGCGATGGAGGCAGCCACCGCAGCCGGACCGCCCATCCCGATGGACTCGAGGTACGCGCGGTTTACCAGAGCCCCGAGTTTGAGCGATGGCTCGATCTCCCGAACCCTGAGCAAGGTGGGAAAATCGAAGCTGATGATAATCGTCTCTTCAATGAGACCATGCAAGCGAAGAGCGTTGACGACCGCCTCCTCGATCCCCTCATACCGCCGGCCCTTTTGGTCCGTCTTGATCTCCACCTGGAGTGCCACAGATCGTTCTTGACGCTCAACAAGGGCAAGGACCTGCTCGAGCGTGGGTACGTGCTCTACCGGGTAGGCAGCATCACCGCGGTAGCTCGCCCTGGCGTCGAGGCTTTGCAGATCCAAAGCAATCCAATCTCCGATGTACCCCTCATGCGCGGTGGTACGAAAGAGCGACGGGTCGTGCATCACGATGAGGCGGCCGTCCGCACTGAGATGGACATCGAGCTCGATGGCATCAGCACCCTCGTCGATGCCCCGTTGAAAGGCAGCGAGGGTGTTCTCGGGGGCGAGCAGGCTGCCACCGCGGTGTGCGACCTTTGCGATGGGTGCTGCACTGATGAGTCTTGGCTCTGTAGATGTACACGAGCTGAGGATGAGGAGGAGGGAGAGGAGAAGCACAGTGGCCGCATAAGCGGCCACTGTGTGAATACGGTGCATCTTAGTAGTTGTCATCGTACTCTTTCTTCAGGTCGGCGGTCGTCTCCTCCATGACGGTCTTCACATCACGATTGGCGATGATCAGCTTTTCGACCATCTGCTGCAGGATTGCTGTTCCCTTTGGCAGGCTGATAACGCTCGCCTGTGGGCGGACGAAGTTCAGCTGGTCGATGGCGACCTTCCACTGCGGATTGGCGTTGTAGTACGCCACCAATTCAGGATCCTTGCTTGCCGAGAAGCTGTTGGGCATGTAGCCGGTCATCCGGGCAAGGTAGGCCTGGCT
>JALOBD010000078.1 GCA_023228445.1 Sphaerochaeta sp.
ATCAGGAACACCAGCTGGAAGCTTGTGCCGGTCTACGGCTTCTTCTACGGCTTCATGTTCTACCTCTTCTTCAACTACTGGTTGAAGACCTTCCACCCCCTGGCCATCCTCATCGTCCCGATCATCAAGGGGGGGGAGATGGTGCTCCTCTTCCCCGCCCTCAAGGCAGCCCAGCGCCTCTTCAAGAAGTACGGCTACCTGGTAGAAGCGGTCATCTGGGTCGCCTACTCCTACCTCAGTCAGGATTGGTTTGCCGGCTACCCCTATGGGACGCTCGGCTCTGCCGTGTACCGCTTCCTGCCCTTCATCCAGATCGCCGAGTACACCGGCATCTGGGGAGTGACCTTCCTCATGGTCCTTCCGCAGACCTTCCTCGGCTCCTACCTTGCCGATTGGTATCGGCGCAAAAAGGTCCCGTTCGTCGCGTTCTTGGCTGCCCATCGCCCCTTCCTCATCTCCTATGCAGTTGCGATTGTCGCCACCCTGGTCTTCGGTTTTGTCTCGATGGCCCACTGGAGGGGCATCGAGCCGGATACCCACTGGCGCGTTGCGACCATCCAGCACAGCGCGGACACGTGGGAGGGGGGGTACACCACCTATAAGCGGAACTTCAACAATCTGCGCAAGATGAGCCTTGAGGCGCTCATCGAAGCGCCGGAGGCGATCATCTGGAGTGAGACCGCCTTCGTGCCATCGGTGGCGTGGCATGAGAGCTACCCAAGCGATCCCGACACCCGAGCCTTGGTCGACGAGTTCGTTGCCTTCGGCAAGTCGCTGCCCGTCCCGCTGGTGACGGGAAACCCCGAGGGGGTGATCGATGATCCGAGCCTGCCGCCACTTGGCGATGATGGCAGCTGGAACCGCAAGGATTACAACACCGTCATCTTCTTCGAAGGTGGGAAGATCAAGAACACCTACCGCAAGCAGCACCTGGTGCCCTTCACCGAACACTTCCCCTACGAGAAGCAGATGCCGTGGCTCTACAACCTGCTCCTGGCCAACGACTACAATTGGTGGGAGACCGGTGTCGAACCGGTGGTCTTCGAGACCGACACGGGGGTGCGTTTCTCCACGCCGATCTGCTTCGAGGATGTCTTTGGCTACCTCAACGCCGGCTTTGTGCAACATGGCGCTGATGTCATCGTCAACATGACCAACGACGGGTGGTCCAAAGCTGTCAGTGCCGAGATGCAACACCTCGGCCTCGCCGTCTTCCGTTCGATCGAGAACCGGAGGACGACGATCAGGGGGACCAACAGCGGCATGACCTGTCTCATTGACATCACCGGAAAGATCATCGACCCGATGGAACCCTTCAAGGTCGGCTGGAAGATCTACGAGGTGCCCGTCTACCGTGGTGAGTCGGTCGGGATGGCCTTCTATACCACCCATGTCGATTGGTTCGCCTTTGCCGCAATCTACCTCTCTCTGGCGCTGCTCGTCATCGGTGCGGTGGCGAATCTGGTGCAATTGGTGAGGAAGCGGCGTCCATGAACTACAGCAATGCCGGTCTCTTCATCATCGGAACGGAGCTGACACGCGGGGTCATCGCTGACAAGCACTGCCAGCTGTTGGCCCATCAACTCACCCGCCTCGGCTACCACGTGGAGCGGATGGTCGTCGTGCCCGACGACGGTTCGATCGAGACGGTGTTGCGTCAGGCGATCGGTCGCTGTGACCTGATCATCCTCACCGGCGGTCTGGGACCGACGAGCGATGACCTGACCCGCTCGGTTGTCGCCCGCCTCGCCGGCGTGGAGTTGAGACGTGACAAGGAGAGCTTTGACACGCTCTACGGACGCATCGGTGAGCGCATCTGGGGTGCCAATGAGCAGCAGACCTTGATCCCGGACGGTTTTGTCGCCATCCCCAACCCCAACGGGACGGCGGCGGGGTTTCGAGGGATCATCGATATCGAGGGGCGGGAGGTCGCCCTCATCGCACTGCCCGGTCCACCGCGGGAGATGGACCCCATGTTCTTTGATGAGGTGCTGCCCTACCTGGCCCGCCTTGCCGGGCACAACGACTTCAATCGCAGCGAGTACTCCACCTTCCTGATCCCGGAGGCGAAGCTTGAGGAGCTGTGTCGCCAGGCCTCCTTCAATGGTCTTGAGTGGGGTACCCGGTTCCAGGAGATGGCGATCAGCCTCTACCTGGTGGGTGGCAGTAGCGCAGAGCGCGATGAGATGGCCAATCGCCTCAGGGCGATGGTCGGCCCCTGCCTCATCGCCGACGGGGAGGTCACGGCGGCAACCCTGCTGACACGGCGACTGTGCGATCGCAACGAGACGATCAGCTGTGCCGAGAGCTGCACCGGCGGCATGGCCTCCGTCCAGCTGACCGACCAGAGCGGCAGCTCGCAGTGGTTCTGGGGCTCGGCGGTCTCATATGCCAACGAGGCGAAGACAGCGCTGCTTGGTGTCAGGGAAGAGACGATTGCTGTCCATGGTGCGGTCAGCCAGGCGTGTGCCATCGAGATGGCCGAAGAGATACGCCATGTCTCCGGCACCGACTGGGCCTTCTCCATCACCGGCATCGCCGGCCCGGATGGGGGCAGCGCCGAAAAGCCGGTGGGGACGGTTTGTTTCGGCTTTGCCGGAGCGGGGAGGGAGGCTGAGGCAGTGACCGTGAACCTGAGCAGTTATGGGCGATCATCGGTGCGGCGCAAGGCCACGACGGTGGCCTTGCTCTTGGCCTGCCAATACATTGAAGGTGGCCACTTGCTTGACACTGTGTCCAAGTGGCAATATATTTAGAGTATCAGGGCGGGGTTGTAGACCGTATCGCCAGCTCTCCCCGCATACTCATACATCTTGAAATAACCAAAAAAAGGAACCGGGTTTCAACTGTGTTGTAATTGGCATCACGTACCCTTTTCCGTTGGAGCGAATCCCATGTCATCCGAAGAAGTAGTACACCACACGGTCGTAGCCGAGGCTCCCAGTGAGCTTGAGGTCGAGAAAAAGACCGTTCGCCGCGTCACACGAAAACGAGTCGCCGCTGTAGAGGCACCTGCTGCCACCGCTGCGCCCGCCGGGGAGGAAGCACCCGCTGGAGAAGTGAAGAAGAAGCGTGGAAGGCCTCCCAAGAAGGTCAGTGAGGAGCAACAGCCTCAGCTCGAGCTCGTCGTCGAAGAACCCAAGGCAGCAGAGAGCACCCCAAAGCCCGAACCGGTTGCCAGTGAGGCTGAGAAGAAGCCCAAGCCGGTCGTCGAGCAGAAGCCTGTGCAGCAGCAGCGCGGCAAAGGCCAGCAACAATACAGCGGCCGCCCCTCCCGCAACCAGCAGCGGGGCAAGGGCGCACACCAGAAGAGTCAGAGCTTCGGCTCCAACCGTCCTCCGCGGCAGAGTCAGATCGACGAACCATCCACCGACCTTGATATCGAGACCCACCCCGATGCACCGATCCTCAAGCTTGAAGACTATACCACCCTCTCGATCGACGAGCTGCGCAAGAGCGGCATCGAACGGGGGATGGACAGCTCGGCGATCCTCGATCTGCGCAAGCAGGAGATCGTCGCCGAGGTTCTGCGCCTGCACGCCGCCAATGGGGGCGTGATCGTCGGAACCGGCACGCTGGAGATCCTGCCCGATGGCTTTGGATTCCTCCGCTCGCCATCCAACAGCTACCTCAGCGGCCTGGAGGACGTCTACGTCTCGCCGGCCCAGATCAAAAGCCTCTACCTGAAGACCGGCGACGTCGTCTACGGCCAGGTACGTACCCCCAAGGAGAACGAGCGCTTCTTTGCCATCCTCAAGATCCTGAAGGTCAACGACGATGAGCCGATCCAGGCCAAGATGCGCGTCCCCTTCGACAGCCTGACCCCGCTCTTCCCCGATGAGCGCCTCCGCCTGGAGACCAGCGAGGAGGACATCTCCACCCGGATCATCGACATGTTCTGCCCCATCGGAAAGGGGCAGCGCTCCCTGATCGTCGCCCCTCCACGCACGGGAAAGACCGTATTGCTACAGAAGATCGCCAACTCGATCTCTGCCAACCACCCCGAGGTGGTGCTGATGGTCCTCCTCGTCGATGAGCGGCCCGAGGAGGTGACCGACATGCGTCGCCACGTCAAGGGCGAGGTCATTGCCTCAACCTTTGACGAGCAGGCAAGCCGCCACGTCCAGGTCGCCGAAATGGTCATTGAGAAGGCCAAGCGCCTGGTGGAGCACAAGCGGGATGTGGTCATCCTCCTTGATTCCATCACCCGCCTCGCCCGGGCGTACAACCAGACCGTCCCGGCAAGCGGCAAGATCCTCAGCGGCGGCGTGGACTCCAACGCGCTGCACAAGCCCAAGCGTTTCTTCGGGGCAGCGCGGAACATCGAGCACGGCGGAAGCCTCACGATCGTAGCCACCGGTCTCATCGAAACGGGATCGAGGATGGACGAGGTGATCTTCGAGGAGTTCAAGGGGACCGGCAACAACGAGATCGTCCTCGACCGACGCCTCGCTGACCGACGCCTCTTCCCGGCCATCAACATCAAGAAGAGCGGCACCCGGCGTGAGGACCTCTTGCTGCCCACCGATGAGGCGGCTCGCATCTGGCTTACACGCAACGCAGTCAACGATATGGACGAGCAGGAGATGACCCCGTTCCTCATTGACAAGATTCGTAAGACAAAGGATAATGAGGCGTTCTTGCGCTCAATCAATACTGGCATTCCCTCGAATTCCAGTGGGTACTAGCACAAGGGCTGTGATTGAGAATCCACGACTACTGTATACAGCCAGTAGATCATGATATCCCCGGAGGACCAAGACGATGAAAGAAGGAATTCATCCCCGCTACGAGTTGACTGAAGTTCGCTGCTCCTGTGGCAACGTATTCACGACCAAGACGACCGCCAGGAGCATGGAGGTGGAGATCTGCTCCGCCTGCCACCCGTTCTTCACCGGGACGCAGAAGATGGTCGATACCGCAGGACGGATCGAGCGCTTCAAGAAGCGCTACAGCCTGGAGAAGTAGGACGGGTTGCCCTACCAACGGGTGGGCATCGAGCAACGGATATAAAACGGCGTGGCCGCTCATCGGCCAGGCCGTATTTTTTCAGCCGCAGGGGAGGTTCAATAGGCGTGCCGTACAAGGTCGGCGACCTCTTCGGCACTTCGATCAAACGGCCCCTCCTTCTCCAGCTTCAACGAGGTCAGTGCAACTGACCACTTCAGTGCATCGGGTATGGAGGCGCTGAGCCGGGCCGCTGCATAGCTGGAGATGCAGGTGTCGCCCCTGCCGCTGCGCCCGAGCAACTGTGAGTATGTGAACTGCTCTTCGTACATCGCCGACCCGTCATGGACGAGCGCACCGTCGCGCCAGGTGAGCAGAATCTCTTTTGCTCCCATTGCATATAACCGCCTGACCGCCTCGTACCGGTCGTCCGAGCCGGTAAGGAAGGCGGCTTCGGCGATGTCCACCTTGAGGATTGAGACCATTGGTAGGATGGTGGACGCTTCCGTCCATGGTTCATAGACGATCGTTGAGTCCTCTACCACTCTGATGTAGCCCTGTGCATCGATTGCCACCAGCGCTCCGCTGTTGCTCAGGTGTGCGATGAGCGAAGCGGGGATCTCCCCCTTCAGTGATGGGGCGAGGATGTAGGCATCGGCTGAGATGCCAGCCAAGTCCTCTTGTACGAAGGGGTCGGCCAGCGACTGTACCGACATCTTCCGCTCATCGGGGTTGTCGCTGTAGTAGTGCAGCGTCAATGCCGTGGAGTGGGGAGAGGGGATCGGGTAGGTATCGATGCCCCAGCGCTGCAGGTTGTCGATGACGTGGGCGTCTGCTTCGGCGAGCTTTGTCACCACCGCTACCGTCTCCATAAAGGAAACGGTGGCTCGAGCGCCGTAGTTGAACCCTCCTCCATCGACGACCCGTGTACCGGATTTGTCGATGATGGTGTCCTTGGTGTAGTTGCCGATGTGGACGACTTGGTAGTGCTTCATGGCCGAACCTCCTCTCTGCAGTGGGGGATATGATCCTCTCTTTGATAAGAGCGCTCTCATTACTGAGGCGTCACGAGGTAGTTTAGCCGCTGGGGGTGGGATTGTCCAGCAAAAGATTTTGGATGGTATTTTTCAAGGGAAATCCAGCTCTTATCCTTCACAAAGAGTGGGAAGGGTTGCAACTCTCTGATACAGCAAGAGTTATAATGGTCGAAAAGAGAAGCCCCTTGGCATCGATCTTCGCAGATGCGCAGACGCTTCTGTGATGTGATTGCTGTCCAAGCCGGGATGTGGTATGAATACGAATGAGAACGGTATGAAAATCAAGGGAATTGGTAGACATGATACGGCTTGAGGATGTGGCGAAGGACTCCGGGTTCTCCCGGGCGACGGTTTCACGGGTCATCAACGATGAAAGCAAGGTGCACCCCGAGACGGCCAAGCTGATCAAGGCGTCGATGGAGAAGCTCGGGTATCGGCCGAACCTGATCGCCCGGGCACTCTCGAGCGGACGAAACAACGCCGTTGCGCTGTTGTTGCCCGACGTGACCACCTTCTACTACACAAACCTGATCCGTGGCGCCGGCGATGCGGCAGAGGATGCCCACTACCATGTCATAACAAAATCGATCTCAAAGCCGAACCAGGCTGAGGAGTTGATGAACTCAAACCTCGTCGACGGATTCATCATCCGGCACTCCAGCTTCTCCGAGCGGATCGACCGTCTGTTGAAGAATTGTATCAAAAAGAAGACGCCGGTGGTGTTCATCGGAAAGCCATTCAACGAATACACGTGCCCTTCGATTGTCGTGGACAATGTCGGGGGTGCGAGGAAGATGGCCCACTTCTTTGCAAGGAACAACTATCGACGGATCCTGTTCATCGGCGGGCGTCATGACAACCTTGATTCGAACGACCGGAAGTTCGGCTTCAGGCTCGGACTGCAGGAGTCGGGATTTCCGCTTCAAGACCTCGTTGAGGTTGAAGGGGATTTCTCACGGGAGCGTGGATATGAGATCGCACGCACCCATCTCAGTGACCGCTCCTTTGACGCGGTGTTTGCCGCCAATGATGAGACAGCGATGGGGGTGTTGTTGTACCTCAACGAACGCTCCATCCGAATCCCCGAGGAGGTCTCGGTGGCCGGCTTTGATGACACGTTCTTTGCTGAGTACCTCTGGCCGCCGTTGACCACGATCCGTCAACCGATGTACGACATCGGCCATATTGCCATGACCCAGGTGCTGAAGATGATCGGCGAGAGTTCGCCCAATGGGAATGAGACGATCCTGCCCACCGAGTTGATTGTGCGAAGGTCGTGCAAAGTCCAATAATTGCCACTATTTTCAGCTTGTTTGCGGGTATTTTGCTGGACTGACACCGTTTACGAATGAGAGCGGTATTAATCTATCAAATATTCAAGGCTAAAATAATCGCTGAAATCTTGATATAAAAATATATGTAAATAATAATTGCAGGGCCACGGATGCTATGGTATATTTAATGAGAGCGTTATCATTATAAGAGAATCCTTCCCAGGCCATGCGAATCGGGAGGAGGCAGTGCAGCGGGGGCTGCCAGGTGGATGATCTTCCCGGACATAGGGACCAACGGGGAGGGGAGGTCGTTCATTCAAGAGCTGGATTGCAGGTGTCAGAGTGAATAGACACTACAATTTCATACGCATCAGGAGTCAATAAGGAGGCTGAAGATGAAAAGGAGTATAGTACTATTGCTGGTACTGGTGGTGGCGACATCGGTGTTCGCCGCCGGGGCACGGGAGGCAAAGGACAACCAGGTGATCGTCTATGCAGCGCTGGACGAGAAGACGGTGCAGGACCTGGCCAAGGCGTTTGAGGCCAAGACCGGCATCAAGGTCGATGTTGCCCTCCAGATCGAGCAAGCCGGGAGTGTCACCGGCAGGATCAAGGCTGAGGCATCGTCACCACGTGCTGATGTGTTCATCGGGGGCAACTCGAACTACCATGCCGATCTTGCCGCCAATGGGTATTTGCAGGCGTATCGCTCGCCGATGATCGATGAAGCGAAGATCTCTGCCCAGTTCATGGATAGTGCAAACTATTGGACAGGGTGGTATCTGGGAGCACTGTGCCTCTTGTACAACACGAGTCGGTATGAGAAGGAGATCGCTCCGTTGGGCCTGAGGCCACCGACCACCTGGGACGACTTGCTGAACCCTGCCTACAAGGGTGAGGTGATCGCATCGAACCCAGCGACGACCGGAGGTGCCTACTTGATGATGTGCGCCCAGATCTTCCGCCTTGGGGACGAACAGAAGGGATTCGACTACATCAGGGCTCTGGACAAGAACGTGGCGACCTATACGGCAGGGGCCAACGGATCGATTCCGCTTGTCAGCCAGGGTGAGGCAATCGTCGGCTTTGCCTGGGGGCATGACACGCTCAAGCAGCAGGCCCAAGGCGATCTGCCGATCACCATCGTCTTCCCTGAAGAGACCGGGTTCGAGATCGGGGCCGCATCGATCATCCAAGGAGCTCCCAACAAGGAGAACGCAATGAAGTTCATCGACTTCCTGCTCTCCGCCGAAGCCGGTAAGATCAACGCGGCCAATGGGTATCGATACCCCGTTCGTGCCGGAGTGGATCTTCCCGCCGGAGTTCCCGCGTTCGAGACCCTTTCGTTCGCACCGTGGGACCTTCAGCTTGCCGAGGTGAAGACCGACGCATGGAAGAAGGCGTGGGCCGAAATTACTGGCAAGTAAGGGTATCGAGAATGTACAATGCAGTAAGCAGGGGCACACTGCCCCTGCTTCTGCAAAGGCAGGAGTGCAATGAAGAAGGTGTTCAAGGATCCAGTGCTGTTTCTCATGTTCTTGATCATTACGGTCATCCTCACCGTGTTTGTGATCCTCCCGGTTCTCAATGTGTTCTTCTTTCCCAAGGGAGCGGACTATCGTCATATTCTCCGAGATGCCAGATACCTGAGGGCAACGCGAAACAGCATGGTCATCATGGTCTTGTCGACCGTATCGGCAACGCTGTTGGGATTTGTATACGCCTATAGCATCGTCAAGACGGACATCCCGTTGAAAAAATTCTTCAAGGTCGTTTCGATCCTTCCCCTCTTCTCCCCCCCCTTCATGGTGGCCTTCAGCTATCTGATGCTCTTTGGCAAGAGCGGGTTGATCACCTACAACCTCTTTGGCATGAGGGTCTCGATCCTCGGCTGGCACGGGCTGTGGCTTGCCCAGACGATCGCATTCTTTCCCGTGGCCTCGATGTCGATCGAAGGGGTGTTGCGCTCCATCTCGCCGAGCGTCGAGTACGCAGGGCGCAACCTCGGCGCCGATGGCTTTGTGCTGTTTCGCAAGATCACACTGCCCCTCTCCACGCCGGGTGTCGCCGGAGCCGCCTTGCTCGTCTCCATCCTCGTGCTTGCCGATTTCGGCAACCCGATCATGATCAGCGGGGACTTTTCGGTGCTCGCCACCGAAGCATGGATGCGAGTGGAGGGGTGGGGCGACATCGCCGGTGCCGCCGTCATTTCAGTCATACTGCTCATCCCCTCGGTCATCATCTTCCTCTTCCAACGCTTCTGGGTGAGGCGAAGGTCATACGTGACGATTACCGGCAAGGTGGTCAACATCCAACAGAAACCCAACGTGTGGTGGGCCCGTCTCCTGTTCTTCTGCTTTTGCCTGGTGATCGCTGCCATGATCATCCTCGTCTATTTGGGGATCCTGTTGGGGGCCTTCGTCAAAGGGTGGGGATTCGATTGGTCGTTGACGCTCCGGTGGGTCAGCGAGGTGCTCATCCGCGGCTACGAGCTGCTCAACAGCGTTATCTACTCGATCGCTGCAGGATCGGCGAGTGCCCTCTTTTCGATCATCGCAGCCTACCTCGTCAGTCGCAACCGTGGTCCGGTCGTCAAATACATCGATTTTGCATCGATCCTTCCGGCGGCATTGCCGGGGATTTTCATTGGTATCGGCTATGCGATCACGTTTACCCGCGGCTATGTCGATCTATACGGGACAGCGGCAATCGTGATCCTTGCGATGACCTTCTGGAACGTGTCCATGGGCTATCAGACGGGACTGAACTCGTTCAACCAAATTTCGGTATCGTTGGGTGAGGCGGCGTTGAACCTGGGGGCGAACCAGATGCAGGCCTTCTGGAAAATTGAGGCACCACTGGTGAAGAGCTCATTCATTTCAGCCTTCATCGTCTCCTTCATCAGGTCGATCACAACGCTCAGTGTCATCGTGTTCCTTGCCACTTCGAGGAACAAGGTGGCGACCTTCACCATCATGAACTTCGTCAACGATGGGTTCTTCGGCAAAGCCGCAGCACTGACGACGTTTTTGCTGGTGATCTCATTTTTGATCCTGCTCGTTGGGCGAAAACTGGCGGGAAAGAACATCCAGATATTCAATTAAGGAGACGAGAATGGACCATCACCTTGTACTGCGCAACGTCTACAAGAGCTTCGGAAAGCACGAGGTGCTGCATGACATAAACCTCGAGGTCGAGAAGGGTCTCTTCACGACATTCCTCGGTCCCTCGGGGTGCGGCAAGACCACGCTCCTGCGGATGATCGCCGGCTTCTACGAAGTTGAGCGCGGTGAAATCTATATCGCAGGAAAGTTGATCAACGATGTGCCCTCCCACCTGCGCAACACCACGATGGTCTTTCAAGATTATGCGCTCTTTCCCCACATGAGTGTTCGGGACAATATCTGCTTTGGTCTTGATATCAAGAAGATGGACCGCAAGACCATCGAGCACCGGCTTGAGAAGACCGTATCATACCTGGACATCGGTGAGTTGGTGAACCGCTTCCCATCCCAGCTGTCGGGGGGAC
>JALOBD010000079.1 GCA_023228445.1 Sphaerochaeta sp.
GGGACCTTCGACAAGCAATACGATGCCATCAGCGGGGAGCTGACGTTTCGAGAGAGCCAGTTGCCGAGAATCCTTGGCCAAGCACGCTGCACCCTCACCGTCCATCTGGAAGGCCCGCTGGCGGTGGACAGCCTCTTCATGACGGAAGCGCAACGTATCGAGGTGGCCAACTCCTGCCTACACAGTGCTGAGGAGAGGATCATCATCATCCATGGCACCGATACGATGTGCAATACGGCACACGTCATCGCCCACACCCTTGGCACAGAACATACCAAGACGGTGGTCCTCACCGGCGCCATGATCCCGTACTCTCTGGAGGGCTCCGACGCCATCTTCAACCTCGGCTGCGCGGTCTCAGCGGTGCAGCTGCTGTCTCCGGGTGTCTACCTGACGATGAGTGGGCGAATCTTCAGCTGGGACAACTGTAAGAAGAACAAGGAGAAGGGAATCTTCGAGACCATCGATCCCAGCATTCCCGTCATCCGTTCATGAAGTCCATCACCACAGGAGGGGCGGACGCTCACACTGATGACGAATCGCTACCGATGATTGTTCTTCAGAGGCGTTGAGCAGGCTCTCCATGACATCGACGATGTGGAGGGCAAGCGCGCCATTGGCTCGGTGGTGCTCCCTCGACCATGCGATGTCCGCCACCCCAAGACCACGGCAGTCCGCTGCGTAGTCGAATAGCAGTGGAAGCTCAACCCACTCCTTCGAGCCGGCCCGGCAGAAGAGGATCGGGCCGCCGAAGGTATTGGGATCGGGGACCCTCAGCGTTCCCTTACTGCCGTAGATCTCGATGTTCGGCATCGTGTGGTGCCAGACATCAAAGCTCGTCACCAACGTCGCCACTGCCCCACCGTTGAAGGTAAGAAGACCGGCGACATGGGTGGCGACCTCTACATCGATGACCGATCCCTTCTTTGGCTCACTCGTGATCGTACGGTGCGCAAAGCTCTTTGTTGCCACCGCACTCACCCGCTCCACTGGACCGAGCAGGTTTACCAGTGCGGTGATGTAGTACGGCCCCATGTCAAAGAGCGGCCCGCCCCCTCTCTGGTAGTAGAACTCGGGGTCGGGGTGCCAGCTCTCATGGCCCCGGTTCATCATGAAGGCACAGGCGCCGATGGGATGGCCAATCCATCCATCGTCGATCAACTTGCGGCAGGTCTGGATTCCCGATCCAAGAAAGGTATCGGGGGCTGCCCCGATCTTGAGGCCGCGCTCTGCTGCCAAGAGGACCAACGCTTCAGCTTCGGCTGCGGTCAGTGACAGCGGCTTTTCAGTGTAGACGTGCTTGCCCGCTGCCAGCGCATCCTTGCACAACGCATAGTGGCTTTGTGGGGTGGTGAGGTTGAGCACCAGATCCACACCCTCGTCATCGAGCAACGAGCGGTAGTCTGCAAAGGCGGGAACCCCATAGCGCTCGACGACCTCTCTGACTCGTTCCTCCACCAGGTCGGTGACCCCGACGACCTTGACCCAATCGGAGAAGAGGGTGGTCAGATTATCCAGGTAGATCGAGCTGATCTTCCCCAGCCCGACAATGCCAACGTGTAACTTTTTCATATCAGAACATCTTCCTCTCGCTTTGAAAGCCATCGATGGTCAAGCCCTGCTGCCGGGCACGCTCTTTGCTCTCGCTGGCCCAGAGGAGCCCCCGGCTCATCAAGGTCCAGGCCTGCGGGATGTCAAAGACATCATTGTGGTGTCCGAGGGAGTTGTAGAACACCCGTCCATGGCCCCACCTCTTGGTCCAGACAACCGGCATGTCCACCTCGCCATTGGTCGAGTGGTACCAGTGCACTACCGGAAAGCGGGTGGTAGCCAAGACCTCGACGGCGGGGTCGACGTGGAGGTAGTAGTGCTCGCTGGTGACGGAAAAGTCAGTGATGCCTGCAACAAGGTCGCTGGAGCTGTTCTTGATGTTCACCCGATACTCCACCCCATCGCTTCCTGGGTGGGAGACCCAGTTGCCGCCCATGATGAACTGCCAGAGCACATTCTTGCGAAACGCATCACACATACCCCCGTGACAACCGGCAACCCCTACTCCGCTGGCAATGGCGTCACTGAGGTGTTCGGTCTCTTTGGTATCAAGCTCCCCCATCGTCCAAATCGGTACAAAGAGGTCCAGCTCAAAGAGGTATGCACGATCTTGCAAAATCTCCAGATCCTCTCTCACCTCTACCGCAAACCCCTCCGCTTTGAGAAAATTGCTGAAGCGCTCTCCTACCAGGACAGGTTCATGCCCCTCCCACCCTCCGACCAGTACCAATGCCCGCTTTGCCATCTCGTCCTCCTCGCTCAGAGCGTACCATCAAACCATCCCCACCTACAGTGTACCCCCCATGCGGCGATACAGAATACTCATTCTTGACTTTGCACACAGAAAATTGACCTTACCTGTGGGAACACACATTCCTTGATGAGGGAATGAGAGCGCCGTACTATCAAGGCAGGCCTTCTTTGATAACCCAACCGTCGAACAGCGTATTGAACTGAGGCATAGATAATGTCACTACTACTCACTGAATTAGGGAGCCTGAAAGAGAATAACCGCCTTGCAGTAAAAAGAGCTCGGGGCGGTGTTCCCCAGACCCTTTGGCAAACCTACTCTTCCTTTGCAAACACCATGGGTGGGACCATCATCCTCGGAGTTGACGAAGATGCAGAGGGGAACCTCCACGTAGTCGGTGTCCCCGATGCCCAGCACTATGTAAAGACCATCTGGAATACGCTGAACAACCGACAGAAGGTGAGTCGTAATATTCTCGTCGATCAAAACGTCAGGATCGAAGAAATGGAAGGCAAGGAGCTCATCGTCATCGATGTGCCCCGCGCCCTGCGGACCGACAAACCGGTGTATATCAATGGGGATGTATACGGTGGATCATACCGGCGCAACGGCGACGGTGACTACCACTGCGCGGAGGATGAGGTCCGCCTCATGATCCGGGATTCCAGTGCAAGTCCCGCTGACTTGGTGGTGCTCGATTCCTTGATTCTGGACGCTCTCTGCAATGATACAATACAAAAATACCGCAGAATTCTGTCAACAGTAAAACCAGTTTTGGCTTGGAACCGGCTCTCTGACGAAGCGTTGCTTTATCGACTCAATGCTGTTGGCCGTAGCGATACGGATTCTAAACTCCATCCAACGGCTGCCGGGCTTCTCATGTTTGGCTATCACTACGAGATTGTGAAGGAGTTTCCGTACTACCTGCTCGACTACCGGGAGGTAATCGGTGAGGAGACTCGATGGATAGACCGGGTCGTATCAGATTCGGCGTCCTGGAGCGGGAATTTGTTCGATTTCTATTTCCTTATCGCTGACAAACTCACACTCGGCATCAAGACACCCTTTGCTTTGGATGAGCACATGATGCGAGTCGATGACACTCCTGTCCACAAAGCTGTCCGTGAAGCCTTGATAAACACCTTGATACACGCAAATTACTATGAACGCCGTGGTCTGGTCATCATCAAGAAGCTACGCTCCTTCGACTTCTCCAACCCAGGAGGGCTCCGTATCGCCCCTGAAGTTGCCATCGATGGAGGCCTCTCCGATCCGCGTAACAGCACGGTATTCACCATGTTCACCCTGGTCAATATCGGAGAGCGGGCAGGCAGTGGGCTATTCAACATATTCTCGGTCTGGAAACAACAGAACTGGGATACTCCAATCCTCTCTGAAACCTTCAATCCAGAAAGAACCACCCTGAGATTAATCATGGATAAAAGCGCCGATATACCTGATAAAAACGCCGATATATCTGGTAAAAGCGCCGATATACGTGAGCCGATACGAAAATACCATACCGCCACTGAAGAGCAGAGAACACGTATCCTTGAGTTCTTGCATACCGACAAAACCTGCAGCAATGCCGATGTCTGCCTACTTTTAGACGTCAAAGAAACCCGAGCCAAGACACTGCTGTCGCAGATGGTGGACGATGGACTCTTGGTTGCAGAGGGCGAGAAGAAAGGTAGGGTGTATCGGATCAGGGGAAATTGAGAGACGCTCCGCGATCTTGCGTTGTTCGATACACCTGCTCGGTATACTGCTCCTCGACAAGGTCCAGGACCTTGATCACCGGTACTCTCTGCTCGTACTCCCAAACGGTGATCCGCTTCAAAATCACCTCGATCACGACTTCACTGTGGTGGCGCGAGTATGCCTCATAGGAGCCGGGGTAGGCCTTTCTGAACGCATCAAGGAAGAATGCATTCGCATCTTCGGTGGGTCTGCCAACAGCGCGCGCCTCTGCCTCGATCTGTATGTTGTCGATACAGAGGGCTACACGCCCATTGGCCATGATCTGCCGATACTTGAGAAACGCCATATCGGTCTGAAAGTAGATTTTTTGGTCAGAGACGATGCAGCTCACCATCCGGGCTGTCGTCCTGTCCTGGGCTGAGGTCGCCAGCACCATCTGGCGACGGGTCCCCAGTGTGTGGAAGAACTCTTGGAGCGCCTGGGTATATGAGGGCACCTCTTACTCCCCATGGCCGACCATCACCTGATGATCAGCTCTCCTCCTTCTTGTTTCCCTTTCTCCCCAATATCAAGATAACCAAATAGATTATGATGATGACGACGAAGATTGCGGCCATCCCTCGGCCCATCAAAATCAGTGATGTATTGAACGTACTCATCTCTATTCTCTCCTAGAGCAGACCTGGGACCAGGCCCAGGATGACACCGCCTGCGATGACACTGGCGATCTGACCGGCGACATTGGCGCCCACAGCGTGCATCAAGAGGTGGTTCTGCCGATCTGCCTCCTGACCCATCCGCTGGATGACCCGAGCCGACATCGGGAAGGCAGAGATACCGGCAGCCCCCACCATCGGGTTGACCTTCTGCTTGGAGAAGAGGTTGAGGAATTTGGCGAAGAGCACCCCGGCGATCGAGTCGAAGATAAAGGCCAAGAGCCCGAGGCCCATGATCATCACCGTCTGGACGGTGACAAAGCGATCGGCCTTCATCGTCGCGGCAATGGTGATGCCCAAGAGCAGCGTGATGAGGTTGACCAGCGTCGTCTGGGCAGTCTCGGAGAGGGA
The DNA here is from genome assembly GCA_023228445.1 of Sphaerochaeta sp. Taxonomy (GTDB): domain Bacteria; phylum Spirochaetota; class Spirochaetia; order Sphaerochaetales; family Sphaerochaetaceae; genus Sphaerochaeta. The sequence continues at coordinate 5,071 of JALOBD010000079.1, forward strand.
GTCAAGCACGGTACACTCACGAATGAGGTTTCCAAACATCAACAATCCAACCAACGAGACCGATGCCGGGGCTACGTAGCCGGCGACGACGGTGACGATGATGGGAAAGAGGATCTTCGCCCGCTTGGAGACGTGACGGGGATTGTACGTCATGCGGATCATCCGCTCCTTCTTCGTCGTCACCAGCTTGATGGCAAAGGGCTGGATGATCGGCACCAATGCCATGTAGGAGTAGGCAGCGATGGCAATCGGTCCCATGTACTGCGACCCCAACACCTGGGCGACGAGAATCGATGTCGGTCCGTCAGCGGCCCCGATGATCCCGATCGATGCGGCATCGACGAGGCTGAAGCCCAAGAGCGTCGCCACGCTGATGGTGGCAAAAATCCCCCACTGGGCCGCCGCCCCGAAGAGGATCAGCTTGGGGTTGACCAAGAGAGGCCCAAAGTCGATCATCGCCCCGATGCCGATGAAGAGGAGCAGCGGCATCGCCTCGGCGGCATGGATACCCATCGAGAAGAGCCAGTCGAGGATACCCTCGACCTGGCCGATACCCGTCATCATCTGTGTGATGGCCCCACTGTAGGGCAGGTTAACCAAAATCGCACCAAAGCCCATCGGCAGGAGCAACGATGGCTCCAGTTTTTTGGTGATGGCGATGAAGATGAGCAGTGTGCCCACCCCGTACATGACCAGTTGTTTCCACGTTGTTGCAAGAAGGCCGTCCAGCAAGAAGCTCATCGGGACCCCCCCATTGAAGTAATGATAGGGGGAGAAGTTGACTTCGCCTCTCGGCAATGAAGCTCCCCCGACACCCCACATCATAGATGCTGTGGTGGCCGAGGTCAAATGAAAGGTAAAAAAAGCTCGCTTGACAAAGATTGTGGCATGGATGACCATTTGGTCATGGACCCGCCGATTCTCAAAGAGAGCACATACTTCCACGACCCCACCATGCAGCTGAAGGTCATCAAGCGTGACCCCGAGATTCCCTATCGGCTCCACGGCCATGAATTCCACGAACTGGTCGTCATCCAGAGCGGGCGGGGTATCACCTATACCAACGAGGTCGAGTACTCCGTTGGGGAGTGCTCGGTCTTTTACGTCCCCCCGGGAGCCTTGCACGGCTACAAGGAGTTGGACCACCTGGTGCTGTACAACATCATCTGGGGCGATCGCCTGATCAAGAAACAGACCTTTGACCTTGAGCAGTTGCCCGGCTTCACCTCGATCTTCGCTGCCACCGAGGTGGTGATGATGCACCTCACCCCCTCGCAGTTCACCGAGCTCATTCCAGTCATCCAGCTCTTGGAGAAGGAGTGCGACGACCTCTCCTACGGCTCAGGAAGCCGCATCGCCGCCTACGCCTACCTCTTGGAGGTCTTCGTCACCCTGAGCCGGATCTTCGACCAGACACCCAACAGCGCAAACCGTACCGCCCGCCTGCTCTGGGATATCTTTGCCCACATGGACGAACGCCTTGACGAACCGATCACCACCGAAGAGCTGACCACCATCGCCGCAATGAGCAGCAGCACTCTCAACCGCACCTTCAAGCGGGCAACCGGCCTCTCTCCGATCGAGTTTCACATCCACAAGCGGATCGCCAAAGCGTGTACCTTGATCCAGCAACGTGGTCTCTCCATGGCCCAGGTGGGTGAGGCGTGCGGCTTTACCGATCCCAACTACTTCTCCCGTCAGTTTCGCAAGGTCATGGGGATGAGTCCAAAGCAGTATCAACGAATCTTCACGAGCCGCTTTGCGTAAGGGATTCAAGGGCGATCACCGCCGATGAGAAGATGTTCTGCTCCCCGAGAAGGCGGATGAGGTCGAGCCGCTCCATCAGCGAGCGCACCGGCTTCTGCAGCCCGACGACGAGCACCTCCACCTCTTGGCTCCTGCAGAGGCGTACGATGTCGGCCAGTTCATTGATCGAGCTGTGGTCGATGGAGGGCACCCCCCGGAGGCTGTAGATGATCCGTTTCACACCATTGGCGAGCAACGACTCGGTGACCTGGGTCAGCTGGTTCTGACTACCGAAGAAGAGCATCCCATCGATGTAGACGACCTTCGTCTTCTTCGCCCCGACTCCCAGCTCAGCGGTCACCGGATCGATCTCGATGGAGATCTTGTGACTCTTGATAATGAACATCACCATCGAGAAGGCGATGCCGGCAAAGATCGCCACCGTCAGGTCGAAGAGGACCGTTGCCCCCATCGTGACCAAGAACTGGGCCATCGAGGTCTTGATCCGCTTGCGAAAGATCCTGCGGATCGCCACCCAGTCGTTCATCCGCCAGGCGGTGACGATCAGGACCCCGGCCAGTGCAGCGAGCGGGATACGACTGAGGAAGGGACCGAGGAGGAACATCGAGAGCAGCAGGGCCAGTGAGTGGATGATGCTCGTGAGCCGGGTCTGCTGTCCGGCACGGATGGCCACCGAGGTACGCGCAATGGCGGCGGTGGCCGGAATGCCCCCGAAGAACGGGACGAGGACGTTGCCCACCCCCTGGGCATAGAGCTCACGTGTGGCGTTGAACTTCTCATTCTTCATCTTCGAGGCGTACGTACCGCAGAGCAGACTCTCCACCATCCCCAAGGCCGCGATCGAGATGGCTGGTGAGATCAGGGCGGGAAAGTCCCGCCACGGCATGGAGAAGAGGTGGAGTCGATCGGCGGCCACCAAGGTGCGGGGGATGGTCCCCACTTCGGCTACCGGCAAGTTCAGCGCCATCTGCACCAGGAGGGCGATGATGAGGCTCAAAAGGCTTGCGTGGATCTTGGCGTTCAGTTTTTTGGGCCAGAAGACCATGAAGAGAACGACAAAGAGGCCGAATGCCACCGAGGCGGGGTGGATGGGAAACCCATCACGGATATAGGAGCCGATCATCTGAGTGATCTGCGTCCCGCTGCTCGTCACTCCGAAGAAGGGGTCGATCTGCCCGAAGGCGATGATGATGGCCACCCCGCTGGTAAAGCCGGTGACCACCGGTGCGGGGATATAGGAGACCAGCGCTCCGACGCGCAGCACTCCTGCAAGGAGGCGTACCAACCCACTGAGGAAGGTGGCAAAGAGCACCCCCTGGATCCCGTGATGGGCACCGACTGCGATGAGGATCATCGCCATCGTCCCCGTCGGGCCGGAGATCTGGTACGAAGCACCACCGAGGCCGGCGATGACCAGCCCGCTGATGATCGCCGTGATCATCCCACTTGCCGCGCTCTGACCCGAGCTCACGGCAAAGGCGAGGGCCAGGGGCAGCGCGACCGCAGCGACGGTCAGCCCTGCCATCAGGTCCTTGCCCAGTTTCGTCGTATTGTATCCTGAAAATTCCCGTCCCAAATCCGATAAAAATGAAGCCGGTTTCGGCTTACCTACATGCATCCCACCCACCCCCACGCCCGAACACGGCGTGGGTACATGATAGCCATTCAGCCCCATTAACTCAAGTGAGCGCTGTACTTCACCGCTTTGAGGGGATTATCTCCAGCCAGTAGCCGTCCGGGTCGACGATGAAGTAGATCCCCATCGCCGGATTCTCATAGATGATGCAATCCATCTCGCGGTGCTTGGTGCGAGCTGCCTCTAGGTCATCGGTCTCGAAGGCGAGGTGGAACTCGTTGTCACCCAATTCGTATCGGTCCTTCCCCCAATCGCGCAGCCACGTCAGCTCCAGTTTATGGACCGACTCCCCATCGGTGAGGAAGACGATGATGTACGCACCATCGCTTGCCTCCTTGCGCCTCACTTCGGTCAAGCCCAACGCCTGGGCATAGAAGGCAAGCGATTTCTCCAGGTCGATGACGTTGATGTTGTTGTGCGAAAAGCGAAACTTCATGTAATCCTCCATGTATAGGGGCTCTGGTCCAGGTGGACGATCAGCCCATCAAAATCTTGCAACTCTGCCTGAAGCCTCCCGCAGACGCTGCCATCCCCCCAGAAGTGCATCGGCACCAGCGTCTTCATCGAAACAGCGGCAACCAAGTCTTTCGCCCCAAGGCTGTATGCTGCTCCAAGGCGTGGATCGACCGGGACGAAGGCGATGTCAATGCTCGGGGGCAAGCGATCAAGCTCAGCGTGGTACGCCTTCGCCATCTCCCGGTTGTAATCCTCACTCTCCCCCTCCCAGTGCCAGTGGTTCAAATCCCCGGCAAAGTAGATGAGCATGCCCTCAATGTCAATAACGAAAGCCACCCCCTCGTCGGTGGACAAGAGGGTCTTGACCGTCATGCCTGCAACCGCTCTGCTCTGGTGGGCCTCCATCCACCGCACATCAAGGCCCTCGGGCACATCAGAGGCGGGGATATCGGCAGAGAGTACAAAGGTAGCGCCACCTGGGTGGGAGGTAAAGGAGAAGATCGACCGGTCGTAGTGGTCGCTGTGGCGGTGGCTGGCAAAGACGACAAGCCTCTTGCGCTGTGAGGGAAGCGCAACAGGCCCTGCGGTATGGTCGAAGAGCAAGAGACGGTGGTCAGTCTCTATCAAAAAGGCACTGTGTCCGAGGAATGTACAATTCATACCGTTACCATGGTCTATTGCATCCAGGCTGTCAAGTTGCATCATCGCTCCACCAACCAATCGATGGCATGTTGTGCCCGGATGCCGTCATATTCGCCGATGGTATATCAATCGAGGGGGAGGACCGGTATTGGCCAGTTGCCCAGATAGTACGCATGTCGTCGAGCTGGGGCACACAAATTTGTATGTATTAGCGAGTACAGGAAATATTTTCAGTCTGGAATCTCCATACCGCTACACCAACCCCTCAAGTACACTCAGCGCACGGTCGAACAGTCCCAGCTCATAGTAGAGATCCAGTACAGTATATCGGTTGCGGATCATCTGCGCCCCGCGCACCGCACGCTGAAGGCCGCCCAGGTCCGATCCGATCTGCACTGGTGTCGTGGGAGCGCCGACTGCCTGCAGCGCAGAGCGCAGGTCATCCAACGGTGGCAGGTGCTCGCCAATACGCGCTTTGAGCTGGGGAAGGAGGGCTATCAACGCTGATCTGCGCGCCTGTAACGCCGCTCCTGCCAAGAACTTATCCGCTGCCACGCCAAGGGCGCGCTCAGCGGCCCGTCGATCGGAGAAGAGAGAGCGAATATCATGTGCTCGCTCCTGCCAGCTCTGCTCGGGTTGCCCGTAACACTCACTCTCCTCAAGGCGGAGCAGTTCTTCATAGAGGTGGACGATGGCAACGGTACCCACCGCCACCTTGAAGCCGTGACTCACCTCATTGCCTTCAAGTGAAAGATGTTCCATCTCCCAGACATGGCTGATCAGATGTTCAGCACCGCTGGCCGGGCGGCTATCCTCCATCACCTGCATCGCATAGCCACTGGCGGCCAAGCCCTCAAAGAGGGCGGTGATGGCGCGATTTGTACGGGATGCCACCTCGTCAGCCAAGCCATAGACTCGTTTCAGCGGATTCTGCACC
>JALOBD010000080.1 GCA_023228445.1 Sphaerochaeta sp.
GATGATGAGGCGGCCATCACCGAGTTGGTGAAACTGAAGGGGATCGGACGGTGGACAGCCGAGATGATCCTCCTCTTCGGTCTCTTGAGACCAGATGTCGTCAGCTTCGGTGATTTGGCCATCATCCGGGGGATGAAGTTCCTCTATGGGTTGGAGGAGGTGGACAGAGAGAGCTTCCATCGCTATCGCAGTCTGTACTCACCCTATGGCAGTGCGGCAAGCCTCTATCTCTGGGCGGTATCGAAGCTGGACCCTGCTCAGGTCCCCATGCTCGGGAGGTAGCGTCCGACAGCTGCCCCACCCCTCTCTTTGATTTGGTAGAGGGCGATGTCGGCACGCCGGAAGAGGCTATCATACTCATCCCCCGTCTCCACGGGGGCAACACCGACACTGACACTGAAGGGAGCCTTGATCCGCTGTTGGAAGGTCGGGTTGATGAGGTTGCATTGATCGAGTACCGATTCTGCTGAGTCTCCGGCAGGGACATAGACACAAAACTCATCGCCACCGACTCTGCCGATGATGGTATCGTCGCCGAAGATGCTCACCAGACTCTCTCCAAGGTTCTTGAGGAAGCGGTCGCCGGCGAGGTGTCCGTAGGTGTCATTGACCTGCTTGAATTTGTCGCAGTCCATCAAGACCAGAAAGTCGAGGCGACCACGAGGCCTGGTTGCCAACACGCCCTCGATCTCCTCTCTCACCGCCACTTGGTTGAGCAAACCGGTCAGCCCATCGGTCACCACCTTGGTGCGCAGGTCTGCCTTCTCCCGCTCATCCTCGCTGATATCGGAGAGTTTGCCTAAGTATGACTCCACCCGCTTCAGCGAGTCGGAGACCTTGGCGATGGAGAGGCGAAAGGTCCTCAGTGACCCATCGCCGACCGTCAGGTCCACCACCGAGGAGAACGTTGACTCCTCTACCCGCTCCATGACGCTGGCAAGTGCCTCCATCGCCTTCTCTTGGCGCAGCATCGAAGCGAAGAGCGCAATCGTCTGGGGAGCGAGGACAACCCTTCGGCTGCGTGGCTCATACTCGAAGAGGTACTCGTGACTGATCTCAAAGAGCGCCTCGTAGCGGCGGTTCTGCCGCCTCAACTGCGCCGCAGACTGGATGGTGGTTGCTGAAAGGAATACGAGGACCACGATCAAGAGGAAGCTGATGAGCAGGATGGGTACCCCGTACTGCTCCATGATCATCCTGATTGTGATGGTTCGTTCAACCTGACTCGCCTCATCGAGGATCAATGCTTGCATCTGGCTGTCGGTGATCGAGGCAAGGCCCTTGTTGATGATCGAGAGGAGGATCGGATCATCGGTATAGAGCGCAACAGAGTAGCGGCGCTCCTCCATCCCCTGGGGGACAGTGACGAGGTTGCGATACCCCTTCTTCAGCGTGAGGTAGGCGATGGAGTACGCATTGGCGTAGCCGTAGTCCGCCAAACCCCGCTCCACCGCATCGATGGCATACTCGCGGTTCCCATAGTACAACACCCGGCTCTCGTCGATACCGACGGGCAGCACTCCACCGCCCACGGCGGCATAGCGTTTGTCGTGCAGGTCTTCGCCTGAAACGCTCTTGTTCATGAAGAGCACCGTCTCGGTGACCAGGTATGGGGTGCTCAACACCATGCCCGGCTGGATGTAGTTTGGTGAGATGAGGGGAAAGAGGTCCGAGCCGGAGGCAAAGACAGACGCTTGGTCGCTGTGGATATGGTAGTCGACCTTCAAGCCGGTACGCAGGGCCACCTCATCGAGAACCCGCACCCCGATTCCCTGGGCCTGCCCCTTGGTGCTGACGTAGACCAGCGGTGCGGCGCCATCGGTGATGCCGACGCGCAGCGGCGGGGAGTCATCGACGTAGGCCTGCTCTTCGTCGCTCAGGTCCACCGTTGCGATCCGTTGGACGGGGGTCTGTGGATTGCCCAAGGCGTGGGGGACAAGCGGCGAGCAGGAGAGAAAGATCAACGAGAGTGCAAAGGCGGCCAACCCGGCGACAAGCCGGGTCGGCCTTCCTGCGTTTCCTATCTGCGCTCTCCTCATCGACATGCTCATTGCCATCTATGGGGGAAATTGTACCGTACATCAGCCATAAATCCAACACTCACACGGTGTCTCACTGCTGCAGCCTCACGTGGGCGGTCAATCGACGATGATCGTGACACGTTTTTGGGGCCGTCCGTCACTGATCTCGCTGATCCCATTGAACCACGCTTCAGTGCAGGCCCAGATGAACGCTTCATCATTGATGGGGTAGCCTGATGCTGAGCCCAACACGCAGTCGACCAGGCACTTTGGACAGTGCAGGGTGCGGGCAAGCGGCTCACGCTCCGTTGCCCACAGGAGGTGCTCTTCATCATGAGCATCGAAGTGGTAGCCGCAGTAGAAACAGCGGCACTGTGTGCTCTCCATGATCTGATCCTCATTGGCAAAGGTGGCCTGATGGGCCTCTTTGAGGTAGTGGTCAGGGTACTGGCGCTCAAACTTCGGCTGTTCCTCTGCTCGATTCGCTGCGTTTTGATCTCTTTCCATAAAAAAATCCTCCCGGTGAGATGGATAGGCACAAAGCCTTGCTGCACCATGTGCAGTGTTCACCAGAAGGGGGTCTCAATGGACTGTGCCTCTACAGTACCGCTGCGGGCCATAAAAGGCAAGAAAAACACCGGCTCTTGGAAATCTTTGGTATACTGGAGCAGTGAAACCGATCGTCTGCATCGCCATGGACAATGTCCCGGTGGATTTCAAGAGCGGCATCGAGCGCCTGTGCCTGCTCTTCCTCAACCCACCGGATAACCACGGCATCCGGTTCATCCTCAGCGACATTGCGTCTAAAATCGAGTGGCACAGGGCCACCCACGATGAGCATCTATGGCGATTGATCACCACCAAGGAGAGACCATGACCCGATCACGATTGTTGGAGCAGAGAGCAGTAGTTGGAACGATGATTCGCCTGGTACGCACCCCCGCCATCGTATTGGTGGCCAAGGAGGCGGGCCTCGACTTCGTCATGTTCGATATGGAGCATGGGCCCATCGGCTTTGAGACGGTCAGCGACGCCGCCTCGATGGCCCGCGCGGCGGGCATCGATTGCTTCGTCCGGGTCCCCGAGCTGACCAAGGGGTACGTGAGCCGTGCGCTGGACTGCGGGGTGACCGGCATCATGGTGCCGATGATCAAGAACGGAGAGGAGGCACGCGCCTTCGCCCGGTGGGCCCGGTACCAGCCGATCGGGAAGAGGGGCATCGGTGGATGGGGAGCACACACCGACTACCGTGATGCTTCCTGCCTGGGTGAGGCGTTTTTCTCCCAGACAAATGCCAGCATCCTCACCATCGCCCAAATCGAGGTGGCCGAGGCCATCGAGGCGATCGACGAGATTGCTCAGGTGGAGGGCATCGATGCACTGCTCGTCGGACCGGCCGACCTCTCCGCCTCCCTGGCAGTCAGCGGACAGTTCAACCACCCCTTGATGGATGATGCCATCGCAAGAGTTGCCGATGCAGCGCGACGCCACCAGAAGGTCTTCGGCATCCACAGCGGCGAGGCGCTCTTGAAGAAGTGGATTCTATCAGGGTGCACCCTTCGGATGAACTCGATGGACATCACGCTGCTGAGTGAGGGGATGCGGGCGATCACCACCCTCAGAGGCGAGGAGTAGCTTTCTCGGTGGGCCAGTGTCGCCCACCCCTTTTCTTCTGTGGTGTTTTGGGCGATACTACCGTAACGAATCGGAGGCTTCACCATGGTACATACGCCACACACCCTCATCACGTGCATCATCAACCACGGCTTGGCCGACGAGGTCATGGCTGCGGCGCGAGGAGCGGGTGCGACCGGCGGGACAATCCTCTCGGCGCGGGGCACCAGCACCGAGGAGGACGCCAAGTTCTTCGGCTATACCCTCGTGCCCGAGAAAGAGATGCTGCTCATCCTCGTCTCTGCCGAGCTGGCTCAAACGGTATTGGAGGCGATCAGGGCCTTGCCCCCCCTCTCAGAGCCGGGGATCGGCATCGTCTTCTGTGCTGATGTCGAGCGGTTTGTCTCCTTCGGCAAGCCCACTTACCAGTGACGCGGCTCTCCGCTTGAGGAGCGGACGATCAGGCGCGTCTGGTACTCGATGCGAATCACCGCAGAGTTCTCCAGTGCGCGGCTCTGCTTGCCATCCATCTTGTCGCAGAGCAGGCGCAGCGCACTCTTGCCCCCTTGCACGATGAAGTGCTCGATGCTGGTAAGCGCCACCCCGTCGAATGCCGAGGGGTAGATGTTGTCGAAGCCGCAGACCGAGTAGTCGCCCGGGATGCTGAACCCGCTCTCCTTGATGCCATCTATGACCCCGTACGCCACCATATCGTTGATGGCCACCATTGCCGTCACCCCAGGATCCTTGGCGATGCACTCCTTGGCCAGCGAGCGACCGGTTCGGTGTTCGATGTCGACGGTGTTCAACTCCGTCGATGAGGGGATCTCAGCGGTGAAGAGCGAGAGGGAGGCCGACTGTCCAAATCGATCGATCTGGGCCTTCAGGCCATCGTAGCGCCGTACCCGGGCACTATGTTCGCTGTTGAGACTGGTGGAGAGGTAGGCAATCTTGCGGTGGCCGAGCTCCAAGAGGTGGCGGGCCACCAATACCCCGGCATTGAAGTTGTTCACATCAACGGTATCGAGCCCCACTTCGTTCTGCTTGTCCCCCACCGCCACCACCGGCACCGTCTCGTTCAGCTGACGCACCAGGTCGGGCTGCTGGGGGATCATGGCGAAGATCACCCCGCCGACCATCGGGTCCTTGGCAAACTCGCAGGCGCTCCGCTCCTTCTCAACGTCCCAGTAGGTGGTGAAGACCACCGTCTCCAAGCCTTGCTCCTTCGCCTCCATCTCCATGCCCTGGATGATGGTGGCAAAGTATGGGTTGATGACCGAAGGGCAGACGATGAGCACGATGTTACGGTTCCGCTTGGGGGCCTTCAGCTGGTAGCCAAGCTCCCGACACGCGGTGTGCACCCGATCGATGGTCTCGTCACTGAAGCGCGAGAGACTCTTGCCGGCAAGAATCATCGAGACACTTGCTGTCGAGACTCCTACATGCTTTGCAATTTCTCGTTGTGTTATTCGTCTCTTGAGCATTCTGGGCATCGTGGTCCATCGAATAGTATTCATCCAGCCCAAGGCCACAGCGTGGACGTGTACACTGCCCACACCCACCATGGCACTCCCAGACTCGATGAACCTGCCGCCATCATACCATACCTGACAGCGCTCTGGAAGATTCAATTATGACATACCCTACACCACTTGGGGCGCAGGGGGGAGGGTACCGTGTGCCGGTCGACACCCGCGGCCCTCCCATGGGGCGGTCAATCCAACAACTGTCGAAGCCGTCGTGGATGGTGGGTCGTGATGGAGAAGACACCGTGGCTCGCCATCTGTTGCATATCGCGTTCATCATCGACCGTCCACACCGAAACCGGGATGAAGCGTTTCTTGGCATGGAGGACGAGCTGCTCGCTGCTCATCGTGTATTCGATGTTGATCCCACACGATCCAACCTCGATCACCTGCTGACAGAGGGTGTGCACGAAGGCAGTATATTGCCCTGCATCCACGATGAGGGGGTCATGGTAGGCATTGAGCAGCACCTGCACCCCAACCAATGAGTCGATGACCTCTTTGGCCCGATCATAGCCACACCCTGAGATGATGATCGAATCCTTGAGGCCATTGACTTCGACCAGACGCTTGATATACCCAACGCTGCCGGTATCCTTCATGTCAAGGTTCAGGATGCGATCCCGCTCACTGACCAGCTCCATCACCGACTCCAGTGACGTGAGCTCTACTCCGGTACGGTGTGCATACGCCACAATCTCAGTGTACGTGTGGTCAGAGAGGACGATGGGCGGTTCACCGGTTCCCTGAAGGCTCGGGTCATGGTGGAGTATGGGTACCCCGTCACGCGAACTCCTGATATCGATCTCGACAATATCCGCGTTGGCCTGCAACCCGGCCATCACCGAAGCGAGGCTGTTCTTTTTGCTGCCTTCACACCCGCTGTGTGCGGTGACCAATGGATTGCGTCCCTCACCCATGTTCTCCACCTCCTACTTCAGGCTCATCGAAAACCCTTCGGTCTGTTTTTTGTACACCACATTGGAGAAGATCAGGATCGGCAACGAGGCGAAGAGCCCGATGGCCATGAGTTCGCCCCACTGTGTGGTGTACTCGCCGATATAGCGGGAGATGACCACCGGGAGGGTGAGCAGCCTGGGGCTGCGCACAAAGAGCAGCGCGAAGAGAAACTCGTTCCAGGCAAGGATCAGTGCAAAGATCGAGGTTGCGATGATTCCTGAACGTACCAAGGGAGCGACGATGGAGACCAAGACCCGCATGGGGCTTGCCCCATCGATCCGCGCCGCCTCCTCATACTCTTTGGGCAGGGTCTTGAGAAAGCCGTAGATGATCCAGATGGAGTATGGCAACGTATATATCTGGAAGGAGATGATGAGGCCGGCGAGCGTATTGATGAGGCCGATCCCATTGAAGAGCGTGAATAGCGGCACCGCAAGGACAATGGGGGGGAGGATCCGCACCACCAGCACCCAAATGAGGAAGAGCCGGTTTATGTGCAACGGAAATCGGTAGCGGGCCAACGCATACGAAGCGAGGAACGCAAGGACAATCGATGTCAATGTGGCCGAGACCGCCACGATCACCGAGTTTGAGAAGTTCTTCCACAACCCCGAGCCCAAGACAGAGCGGTAGTTGGCCAGCGTGGGGGTACGGGGGAAGAAGCTCGGGATGGGGTCGATCACCTCCCGGGGGTTCTTCAGCGAGGTGTTGACCATCCAATAGATGGGGACGATGATCACCGCCAGCACGAGAGTGACCATGAGGATGAAGATTGTGTTGTACAGAATCTTTTTGAACCGATACATCTACTCCTCCTCGCCGAGCAACCTGCGCACATAGAAGAGCGCCAAAAAAGCGACTCCCACGAGCGTGATCACCGATGCGGCGCTCGCACGCCCAAAGTTGAAGAATTTGAACCCTTCCCGATAGATGAAGAACGAAAGGGTCTGGGTCGCATTCGCCGGCCCGCCGCCGGTGAGGGCGTAGACCTTGTCAAAGAGTCGGAAGGTATCGAGGGTGCGCAGCATGAGCACCAGGAGAATTTGGTTGCGCAGGATCGGCAAGGTGACCTTCACAGCGATCTGACCACTGCGGGCGCCATCGATCTGGGCTGCCTCGAAGATCTCGGAGGGGATCGAACCCATGCCGGCCTGGATGATGAGAAACGCAAAGGGGGTCCACTGCCAGAGGTCGACGAGAATGATCGAGGCAAGGGCGACCCGCTGATCGGTCAACCACCCCACCCGCTGCATCCCCAACGTCGTAAGTACATGGTTGAAGAGGCCGATCTCGTAGTGGTAGAAGATCTGCCAGACGGCGCAGATGACCATGGTGGAGATGATCATCGGGAAAATCACGATCAAGGACGCTACCCGTTTGCCCAAAAACTGTCGCTTCAGGAGAAATGCGAGGGCGACTCCCAGCACGACCTCACTGAAGCTTGCCACCAGCGTGAAGACCAGCGTGTTGATCAGCGAGCGTTGGAAGAGCTCTTCTCCCACAATGTGGATATAGTTGCCAAGCCCAACGAACGTCCTGGTATTCACCACGAAGCTGTACCGGAAGAACGAATCGTAGAGAATCGTAACCATCGGATAGGTGGTGAGCAAGAGGATGATCAAGAGTGCTGGGGCGAACACGATATAAAAGAAGGAACTGTAGACAGCCCGTTCCCTGTTTCTCATAGTGGTAACACGTCCTTTGTCTTGATGGATTCGGCTTCGGAGCCGCTGACGGCCCCGAAGCCAAGATAATCGTTATCGCTCAATGATCTCAGTGACGCGTCTCTGGATCTGCTCCAAAGCCGCCTTGGCGGTAAGGTTGCCCACAAGGGCCCGCTGCAGGTAATCACCGAAGACCGACTCGATCTCCGCCCAATAGTTGGTCCTGGGGCGGATCGATCCGCTGATCTGTCCATCAAGCTGGGCAGGATACCACGGGTACATCGCCACCAGAGAGGAGATCTTGTGGACGCTATGACGCGTCGGTGGTACGCCGTTCTTCTCAGAGATCATCGCCTGCGTCTCTGCGCTGGTGAGGTGCAGCAAGAAGTCAAATGCCGCATCGATGTTCTTCGAATCCTTTGGAATGGCAACCATCCAAGCCCCGATCATCGAGGAGGACCTCTTCACCTCTCCCGGATGGGCGGCGATCTTCACCTTGCCTACGACGTTGGAGAGCTCGGGGTTCTCAAGGTTGCCGATCCAGCCGGGCCACACTTCGATTGCAATCGCCCCTACCCCTGAGAGCAGTGCATCACTGACCTGCGTCGCCTGGTACGCCGTCACACCCTGGGGGGCATACTTGGCCAGCTCGAGGAAGTACTCCAACGCATTGAGTGCTTCGGGGGTGTCGAACGCAGGCTTGCCGTCCTTGAGAATGTCAGCACCGAATGCCCAATAGATCGGCAAAAATCCGGTGACGATGGGGTTGCCCTGCACTCCTCTAAAGAGGATGGGCGCCATCCCCGGCTCATTGGCCTTGATCTTCTTCGCCACGTCAAGAACCTGACTCCACGTGTCAAACTTCTCGATGCCGTACTTGCGACTTACATCCTGACGGTAGGCAAAGAGTGCAACGTTTCCCACATGAGGCAGCGCATAGAGGGGGCCGTTGGGATAGGGGTACCGGCCGATGTTCACCATGTTCTCCACCAAGTCAGGGTCGATTGCAACGCCCTTCTTCCGATAGAGGGCATCCAGGTCAGCAAGCCAACCAGCTTCCTGAAGTTGCGTGAGGAAGGGATCGTCGATGAGGATCACATCGAAGGCACCGGTTCCACCACGAAGCTCGATCACCGATTGCTCCATCAGTTCGCTGCCGGAGAGCTTGAGCAACTCAAAACGGACATTGGGGTTCTTTGCCGTGTAGCTTTGGATGGCCAACTCCATCGCATCCCCATACGCGCCATCCCTTCCGGCAATGGTCAATGTGGTGACATCCTCACTCACCCCGCGTGCAAACAGGGCCATGGGGATAAGCAGCAGGACAATCACCATTGTCATACTCATTCGTTTCATACAGGACCTCCTTTCGGTTCTGGGTGACCCTACCATACCATGTTCATGATTACCAATAAAGAATTTGTACGAATCTCCTTGTGAGTTCAAATGAGGATATTTGCCTAAAATAGTATAATTGCTTGTTTACGCATAATTGCTTGAATCATCATATTTGCCTTGATGTGAGCCTGTGTTACAATCGGGCCATGCGTATACCAACCACAGAGGGCCCACGTCCTCAACGCCTGAAGAGAAAGGACCTGGCGATGGGTATTCTCTACAAGTTCTCCGAGTTGTACGAATCGAGCGATGCCCAGTCGATCAACGACATCACCATCCCCATCGACCAGGTGAGAATCCATCTGAAGGAACGGTTTGGTGTCGATTACACCAGCAACCAATGGGTGTTCACCCAGCTGAAGCGCTATGAGGATGAGATTGGATCAAAACTCTTCAAAAAGACAGCGGCCAAGAGCTCCAATGAGTTCGACCTGGGCCTCTGTTCCGACATGATCGAGTTTACCCAGAAGCTCCACCTGCATGTACCGCAGAAGATAAAGACTGCCAACGGGGTCTTCGACAAGATTCATATCTCTTCAGGCGGAGAGCGAGCGACCAGTATCTGCCTTGGGGCGGGGAGCACCATCTATTACCTCGCCCAGATCTTCATAGACCACATGGAGGAGCTGAACACCACATACCGTCTCTACTCCCACAACGCCGGGATCCTCTCCCAGTTCTACAGCCAACAGATCAACCTCGACCGAATCCAGATCATCAGTGCAGGAGGGGAGCTCGACCCGATCACCAAGACCCTGGTGGGAGATCCTCGGCACATCTTTGCCACCAAAACCTTCGATTTCATCGTCCAAGGCACCTCAATGATCCACGACGGAAAGCTGTACATCGAGTCAGCCACCGAACGGAAGGTCAAATCGGCCCTGCTCCATGACCACCATGGGTGCAAGATTCTAGTCTTGACCAAACATGAGTTCCAGGACGAACCGCCCAAGGCAATCGAACCATACGGGCATATCACCGACTACGACTATGTCGTGGTCCCGAGGAGGATCGGCAACAACAAGAAGCAATACGACCTGCGCTTTGAGCAGTGCCTCGACCTCCTCGAACCGGAGATCATGAATTGGAACTACTCGATCTACCACATCAAGGG
>JALOBD010000161.1 GCA_023228445.1 Sphaerochaeta sp.
CGCCTGAAGCTCAACGACGCCTCCCTCGTCTACGAGAAGGACAGCTCGGCGGCCCTTGGCTTCGGCTTTCGCTGCGGCTTTCTGGGCATGCTCCACCTGGAGGTGGTGCAGGAGCGCATCGAGCGCGAATTCGGCCTCTCCATCATCTTCACCAGTCCTTCGGTCAAGTACAACGTCCACCTCAAGGGGGGCAAGGCCATAGCCATCGACAACCCGCTCGAGTACCCTGACCCGATGCGCGTCGACTGGGCCGAAGAACCGTACATCCAGGCAGCCATCATCACCCCCACCACCTACGTGGGTCCGATCATCAACCTCTGTATCGAGAAGCGGGGGGTGCAGACGACGATGAACTACCTCGATGAGAAGCGCGTTGAGCTCGTCTATGAGATGCCGCTGGCCGAGGTGCTCTTCGAGTTCTACGACCGGCTCAAGTCCATCAGCCGGGGCTACGCCTCCTTCGATTACCAGGTCATCGGCTACAAGAAGACCGATCTGGTACGCCTGGATATCCTGGTCAACGGCGAGCCGGTCGATGCCCTGAGCCAACTTGTCTTTCGTGGCAGCAGCCAGAGCCGGGGACGACAGGTCTGTGAACGTCTGAAAGGGGAGATTCCCCGCCAACAGTACAAAATTGCTATCCAAGCGGCCATCGGCGGAACCATTGTGAGCCGAGAGACGATCAGCGCGTTCCGCAAGGATGTCACCGCCAAGTGCTATGGTGGCGACATCAGCCGAAAGCGTAAGCTTCTTGAGAAGCAGAAGGAGGGCAAGAAGCGGATGAAGATGGTCGGAAACGTCGAGATTCCCCAGAGCGCCTTCCTCGCCGTCCTCAAGAGTGATGAGGCTGCCAAATAGTGATTTCTTGCCCGCCCTTGACGGGCCGTGTATACTCTGATCAAAGGAGTGGTGATGATTGACACACAACGGGTGGCAAAGACACCGCAGGGGGATGATATTCTCCTTTTGACGTTGCAGAACAACGGGATCGTCGTGCAACTGCTCAGCCTCGGGGCGATCGTGAAGACGATCAAGACAGCGGACAGGAGCGGCAACGTGCGCGATATCGTGCTGGGATTCGACAACCCCTTGGATTACCTCGGTTCCACCACATACTTCGGCCAGGTCGTCGGCCGCTACGCAAACCGCATAGGCGGCGCATCATTCACTCTGGAGGGGACACAATACACGCTGGTTGCCAACGACGGAGCGAACACGCTGCACAGCGGGCCTTCCAATTGGGGGTGGCAGAACTGGTGCATCGAGCCCTTCATGCTCGATGAGAGCCCCGGTGTCGTCATGAGCCTCTACAGCCCAGCGGGGCAAGGGGGATTTCCCCATGCGGTGAACTGTACCGTCACCTACCTGCTCAACGACAACGGGGAGCTGACCATCGACTACGAGGCTACCTGTGACGGTCCCACACCGATCAACTTGACCAACCACAGCTACTTCAACCTCGGTGGGGCGGCAAGCGGCACGATCCTCGCCCACGAGCTCGAACTCGCCTGTGACCGCTACCTGGCAGTGGACGAGTCGCTCATTCCCACCGGGGAGATCGTCCCCGTGTCGGGAACAGCCTTCGACTTTACCACCGCCAAGCCCATCGGTGCTGATATCGTTGCCACTGGTGGAGGCTATGACCACTGCTACATCCTCAGCGACGAGAGCGGGGGGATGAAACAGGTGGCCACGGTCCACGAGCCGAAGAGTGGTCGGGTATTGGAAGTCTCGACAACCATGCCTGCCGTGCAGTTCTACAGCGGCAACTTCCTCAGTGGAAATGCGATCGGAAAGGGTGGGGCACCCTACCCCAAGCATGGTGGATTCTGTCTGGAGACGCAGTACTACCCCGACAGTCCCAACAACGCCTCGTTCCCGTCGACGATATTCTCCAAAGAGCGGGCGTACAAGCACACGACCGTCTTCAAGTTTTCCACAAGGGGGTAGGCGATGCGTGAGGTGAAGATCATCGGCATCACCGGAGGCTCGGGTTCAGGCAAGTCCACAATCGTGCGCAAGATCAGTGAGGTGTGCTCCGATTTCGTCTTCATCCCCCAGGACAACTACTACCGCAGCGCATCGTACATCAGCAACGAAAACATCACCGCCTTCAACTTCGATCACCCCGATGCATTCGACATGGAGCTGCTCGAAGAGCACCTCGTCCGCCTGAAGGCCTATCAGAGCATCGAGATGCCGCTCTATGACTTCGTCCACCACCGCCGCCGTGATGAGGCGGTGACCGTCCAGCCACGACCGCTGGTGATCATCGAGGGGCTCATGGTCCTCCACTCACCCAAGATCCGTGCACTCTTGGACTTGAAACTCTACGTCGACACCCCCGACGACATCCGGTTCATCCGACGGCTGAAGCGCGATATCGCCGAGCGGGGGCGGACGGTGGAGAGTGTGTGCAACCAATACCTGGAGGTGGTGAGACCCGGCCACTTCAACTTCATCGAGCCGACGAAGGTCTATGCCGATCTGATTATCCCCGAAGGGGGGTACAACGAGAGCGCGCTGAGCGTGCTCATCCCCTTCGTCAAGGAGCTCTCCACCTGATCAACGCTTCTTGAAGATCGTATACCCATCCTTGATCGCCTGCCACGACCAGACCTGCGGCACCGGGTCGTCTCCACCCATGTACCAACGGCTACAGCGGAAGATCCGTGCCATTCCCATGACAAATCCCCTGAAGATCCCGTGACGGTTCACTGCCTCGACCATGTAGGTGGAACAGGAGGGGTGGTAGTGGCATGAGGAGCCGAAGAACGGTGCCAGCAGGCCCTTGTAGAGGTAGACGGGAATGAGAAAGAGCTGGCGCAAGAACCAGGCAGACGATTTCATGGTCTCAGTGTACTGAGGGGTGGCAGGTGAGGCAACACACCTCCACGTGGCGAAGTGGAGTTGGAGGATAAAGAGATCGTCTCCTGCGTGCCACCACGTGAACGCCTGATGGCCAATCCTTTTCCCAAAGACTCAGGTGGATGTGCTATGATGGCGCGAAAAGGGAATACATGAGCCAAATTGCAAAGAAATGGTGGGTGGTGTTGGTGGTGGTGGCGTGCAGCCTGGCCGCCTACGCCGGTGATTATGTGGTCGAGGAGCATGGGGATGGAACCTGCACCATCACCGCATACCGGGGCAGTGCATCGTTTGTTGCCGTTCCGTCCCAGCTGGACGGGTACCGGGTGACCGGAGTCTCAAGTGAGGCGTTCTTCGAGAGTGGTACGGTAGAGCGGATCTATTTGGGCGCAACCATCGAGGAGGTTGAGCCAGGGGCTCTCACCACCGCCTCCCTGCAGACTATTCTCGTCAATCCGGCAAACCCTTGGTGGAGCAGCAAGGACGGTGTGCTCTTCAGCAAGGACGGAACGCTCCTGCACACCTATCCGATGGCAAGAGAGCAGAACGTATACCAGATTCCGAAAGAGACGGAAACAATAGGGATATTGAGCTTTTTGGGTTGCCCGTTGGAGACCATATATATACCCGAAGGCGTGACCTGTATCGATACTTGGGCGTTTGCCTGGAGTGCGAAGCTTGCGCACGTCACTCTCTCAGGAGTGGGAGTCTCGGTGGGAGAGTATGCCTTCATCGGGTGTGGTGTGTTACAGAGTGTCGTCTTTGAGCAAGCGGTGCAGACGATAGAATACGCTGCATTCACGCACTGCCCGTCGCTTGAGCGCGTAGTGTTCCGCAAGGATGTTGAAGTGATCGGTGAATCAGCGTTCGGTGAGTTGGAGGCGCTTGAACAGGTGGTCTTTGAAGAGGCGGTGCACTCCATCGGCTACCGGGCCTTCGGGGCCTGCGAAGCGTTGGAGAGCCTTCATTTCGCTGGCCGGGTAGGCTCGATCGGAGGATATGCGTTCGATCAATGCGAATCGTTGAAGGAGGTGGTCTTCCAGCGCGAAGTCGATGCCATCGGCAATAGTGCATTTGCATGGTGCACGTCATTGGAGGCCATTACCATTCTCTCACCGGTGGGAGTGATTGGCCAAAAGGCATTCGACGGCTGTACGCAACTGAAGCAGGTGGTGTTCAAGGAAGGGGTTGATTCCCTTGGTACGGAGGCTTTCAAGGGGTGTGATGCACTTGAACACCTTGTCATAGACGGTGGGGCAACCATAGGAGAGCGTGCTTTTTCCCGGTGTGGTGCACTGCACGACGTGATCATCACCGGAGGGGCGACCATCGAGGAATCAGCATTTTCGGATTGCAGCTCATTGGCCCACGTGACGGTGACAGGAGGTGCGGTCATTGGTGAGCGGGCTTTCTTCTCCTGTCGGTCGCTCGAAGAGGTCGTGCTCTCGCCCGGAGTTGGGAGCATGGCAGATGAGGCGTTCTCTGAGTGCCGGTCGTTGCGCCACGTGACCATCGGTGAAGGTGTTGTCTCGATTGGAGACGAAGCGTTCTCCTTCTGTACTTCATTGGAGCAGGTGATTGTTCCCTCCACTGTCCGCACGATCGGTGCACGCACCTTCATCTGGTGTGACGCCTTAAAAGAGGCCACACTCAACCCGGGAGTGGTTTCAATCGGGGACCTGGCCTTCCGCGGGTGTACGAGCCTACGAGCATTTGCCATCCCGGACAGCGTCATCACTGTGGGGGGTGGTGTATTTGTGGGCACCTCGTCGCTTTCATCGATTGAGGTGAGTGAGAACAACCCCCGATGGGGTTTCTCCGATGGGATCCTCTATAATAAGGAGACGATGCAGTTGCACACGCTCTTG
>JALOBD010000081.1 GCA_023228445.1 Sphaerochaeta sp.
CTGATAAGTGGATGATGGATACTGCGTACCTGACCGAGTTGATGTTCGCCCTCCCGTCGTCTGATATCCTGAGCATGTATGGAAACAGCCAAGAGATGTTCGACGCCATCCAGGAGGCCGAGGTCAAGGCACTCGATCCGTCGGCGCGGTCGGTGGCGGCTATCACCGATGAGTTGATCGCCAAGATCACCTTCAATATGGGACGGGGCAACTACGTCATCGTCGACTGATCACCGTCTGATGGGTATGCGCCCGAGGGTCTCCCACGGGCGCAATTTTGAGGGTGCGAGGGTTTGAAGAGGAGTTCACATGGATCAAAGTGCTGATTTGCTACTGAAGGACAGAGCCACGTTGACCGCTGACCGGAAGGCGATCAAGCGAAAGCAACGGTTTCCATTCTTGATGATGTTGCCGTTCTTCGTCCCGGTCATCGTCTTCGTCGTTGTCCCGATCATCCTGATGCTGGTCATGTCCTTCACCGACATGAAGTTCACGCTGAAGTGGAACTTCATCGGCTTTGATAACTACCGGAGGATCTTCGGGTATCCTGATATGTCGAAGATCCTGGCCCGTACCCTTCTCTTGGTGGTGGGCAACACGACGTTGTCGGTCCTCGGGTCGATCTTTGTCGTCGTGATCACCACCTACTACCTCGATATCGTCTATCGCCGCAAGAACCTCGGTTTGCTCTTTCGGATCATCTGGTTGATCCCCAACCTCACGCCGACGATCGTCTTCATGTTCATCTGGCGCTTCATGTTCGGCCCCGAGGGGTATGGGATGATCAACAAGATGCTGGCGGCCATCGGGCTTCCGGCGATGAACTGGTTCACCAACTGGTCGATGCAACTGCTGTTGGCCTCGATGAGCTTGAGCTCGGCATCGGGTTCGATCATCCTCTTCAGCTCGGCGATCCGGCAGATTCCTGAGTCGATCGTCCAGAGTGCAAAGGTCGATGGGGCGGGCAACTTCTACATCTGCAGGCGGATTGTCCTGCCGTACCTACGGTGGCCCATCACCCAAAAGACGCTGTGGAGTATCCTGGGCAACTTCACCGCCTACGAGTCGATCAGGCTGTTGACCGGCGGGGGCCCGATGGGCTCGACGGTCACCTACGCCTACTACATCTATCAGAATGCCTACCAGTACCACACCTACGGGTACGGGGCGGCGCTCTCGGTCTTCATGGTCCTCATGTCGATTACCATGGGCCTGATCATGTTGCGTGTCTTCCAGGTGGACAAGCAGCTGCGCGTACCGCGCATGGACATATAGGAGGAGGCCTGTATGAGTGATTCAAAAACACTGCGACTTGGACGAATGCGCGATGATGACCGTCCCTACGGGGTCTGGAAGTTCCTCCTCGTCATCCTGGTATTCTCTGCTGTGATTCTTGTTCCCTACGGGTGGCTCATCACCTCCGCCTTCCGTGATACCAGCGGGGCATGGACACTCTCCAACTGGTCGTTCCTCGTCAAAGAGACCCAGCTTCGCAGGGGCATCCACCTTCCACCGGCGATCAAGCCGCTGATGTCGAGCTTCTCCTTTGCCATCATCATGGCTGCGAGCGTGGTCACCATCACCGTCCCCGCCGCCTATGCCCTCTCACGAACCGAATTTCAAGGCCGCCGGTTGATGGCAAAGCTCCTGATCGTCCTCGACGCCTTCCCCCAGGTCGCCCTTTTGACGAGTTTCATCATGCTGCTGAGCAAGATGCACCTGGTCAACAAGCTCATCGGCGTCGTCTTCCTGAAGGTCGCCATGTACCTGCCCGGCTCGATCTGGCTCATGAAAGGCTTCTTCGACCACATCTCTTGGGATATCGAGTGGGCATCCATCGTCGACGGAGCGTCCCGGTTCAAGACGTTCTTGCGCATCATCGTGCCGGCGGCGAAGCCGGGGATCTCGGTTATCTTGGTCAACTCGTTCCTCAGTGGCTGGGGAGAGTACATCCTCATCAACCTCTTCATCTCCGGTCACTCGGCCACGATGTCCAGCTTCATTGGGGCGATGATGGATGGTGAGGACGGACGGTACCTGGTACCACCAGGGGTATTGGCAGCAGCGTGCTTCTTCTACATCATCCCGGTAATCATCACGTTCGCCGTATCACAGAAAACACTACTACAGGTCAGACAGGGAGGGAGCAAGCAATGAGCGAACCCATGATTAGATTGGAGAATATCGGCAAATCCTACGACGGGAGGACCTATGCCGTGCGCGGAATGGATCTCACCATCGAGAAGGGAGATTTTGTGGCGCTGCTCGGACCGTCGGGGTGTGGCAAGAGCACCACCTTGATGATGCTCTGCGGCCTCTACCGACCCACCGAAGGGAGCATCTACTTCAACGGACGGTATGTGAACAACATCCTTCCCAAGGACCGGAACATCGGGATGGTCTTCCAAAGCTACGCCCTCTACCCCAATATGAACGTCTTTGAGAACATCGCCTTTCCACTCAAACAGCTGAAGCACCTCTCCAAGCGTGAGATTCGAAAACGGGTGCAGGAGGTGGCCAACACGGTCAAGATCCCCGAGCTGCTCCATCGCATGCCCTCCCAGCTCTCCGGTGGCCAGCAACAGCGTGTGGCGATGTGCCGCGCACTGGTAAAGGATCCCGACATCCTGTTGCTCGATGAACCGATGTCCAACCTCGATGCCCGCCTCAAGCTCGAGATTCGTGACGAGATCAAGAAACTACAGGAGCGGCTGGCTCTTACGGCCATCATCGTCACCCACGACCAAGAGGAGGCGATGGCCATCTCATCGCACATCGCCGTCATCGACCAGGGGTCGATCCAGCAGTACGCCGCCCCGGATGTGCTCTACAATCGTCCCAAGAACCTCTTTGTTGCCTCGTTCATCGGGACCCCCCCGATGAACTTCATCACCGGTACGCTCGAGCCCATGGGAGAGGATTTTGTCTGTATCACCGCTGGCGGGAACATCACTATTCCCGCAGCCTTGATCGATTGCGACCTGCTCACCTCACGCAGTGTGGTACTGGGCATCAGACCCCACAACTTCAAGGTGGTGCAAAGCCGGGAGAATGCTCTTACGCTGAGCGTTGACTACATCGAGCACCTCGGCAAAGAGAACCTCTACCGGTGCCAGATGGCGGAGACCAGCATCAGGGTCATCACCGCCATTGATGAGCGCTATCCCACCGATGAGCCACTCTCTGTGCAAATCGACCTAAAAATGCTTAATATCTTCGATGAAGGAAGCGGGGACAACATCACCTGCGATGTAGTCGTGTAGGAGGTGCGCAATGCAATTTCTAGGAACGGCGGCAGCCGATGCGATGCCGGGTCCCTTTTGTGAGTGCTGGATCTGTCAGGAGGCACGCAGGGAGCCGGCGAGGAACCGGCTGCGCAGCCTCTTCCTCCTCGATGAGGAGAACATCATCGATTGTGGCCCCGATCTTGCTGCCGCGTGCATGAAGTGGCAAGTCAACCTCTCATCCTTGAAAAATATATTTTTGACCCACACCCATGAGGATCACCTCTGTGTATCGAATGCCGGCCTCCTCATCATGTCCCGAACCCGGGCCGGGGTGCCGGTCGACCTGTACCTCTCCCACGAGGCGTATGAGACACTCTCCGACTCCCATGAGCGGTTGGGCAGCCCGTACGCCCATCTCGATGCGGTGAAGTCGGTCGATCGGGCGGTGGTGCGCTTCCACCCCGTCACACTCTTCCAGCCGTTCACCGTTGATGGCTACCAGGTCTTCGCCGTGCCCACCACCCACCACGTATCCGAGCGGGAGCGGGCGATCAACTACCTCTTCACCCTGCCCGATGGGCGAACCCTCCTCTACGCGTGCGACACCGGAATCTACCCGAGCGAGAGCGTCGAGGCGCTTGCCGGCCGGGCCATCGACATCCTCATCATGGAGGCGACCTTCGGTTCCAGGACCGATAATGACATCACCTCCCACCTCAACGCCACCGCTTTCCTGCGGCAGCTGGACACCTTTGGAGCGCGGGCCATCATCACTGAGCGGACGAAGGTCTATGCCACGCACATCAACCACAAGCATGAATTCAACCATGAGCAGTACCAGGCGTTCTTCGATGAGCGAGCTCCGTTGCCCGTGGTGGTGGCCTGTGATGGCTTGATGGTCGACTGACAGGAGGCCACGGGTATCTCTTGGCATTCAATGCGATGATACCATCCCCAGGGCAGGACGTACCGGTGCATGACAAGGAGGAAGCGAATGCTCTACCCACAGAATAGCCGTTCAAGACTCTCTGTCCCGTTGGATGGGATCTGGCAGTTCAAGCTGCTGGACGCTCCCCATGACGCGGGCCAACCGCTGGCTGGGGGGTGCTTGATGCCGGTCCCCTCCTCGTACAACGATATCTACGAGGGGCGCGAAATGCGCGACCACGTCGCTCAGGTCGTCTATGAGCGCACCTTCTTCCTGCCCCCCATTGGCGGTGACCGGGTGGCACTCCTTCGCTTCGACAGCGTCACCCACCATGGAGAGGTCTACCTCAACGGGATGCCCCTCGGTAGCCACAAAGGTGGTTTCCTCCCCTTTGAGTTCGATGTGACGGACCGGGTGGACCGGGAGCAAGAGAATCGATTGACCGTGGTGGTGGACAACATCCTCGACCACACGACCCTGCCGGTGGGGACAGTCGAGGAGCGTACCTTCCCTGCAATCGGGACGCGTCGGGTGAACCTGCCGAACTTCGACTTCTTCAACTACAGCGGCATCCATCGCCCGGTGACGTTGAACCTGCTGCCCCGTCACCACATCAGCGACATCACCTTCGACGGAAGGGGAGACGGAAGCTTTACCTGTCGGGTGGAGTGTGGGGGAGAGAGCCCGGTGGAGGTCTCGATCAAAGATGGCGACCGCATCCTCTGGAGCGGGGTAGGCAGAGAGCACCACGGCACGGTGGACTCGATCATCGCCTGGGATGTTGATGAGCCCAAGCTCTACGACCTGGAGGTGGTCAGTGGGGAGGACTCCTATACACTGGCCGTCGGCTTCAGGAGCGTCGAGACCAAAAGGGACGGCCTTTACCTGAATGGGAGGCGCGTCTACCTCAAAGGCTTTGGCAAACATGAGGATAGCCCGGTGGGAGGCAGACGACTCGACCAGGTGTACAACGTCAAGGACCTGGCGCTCATGAAGTGGATGGGTGCCAACTCACTGCGAACCTGCCACTACCCGTACAGCGAACAGTTTCTGGACCTCTGTGACCGGATGGGAATCTTGGTCATCGGCGAGACATCGGCGGTGGGGATGCACACCACGTTCACTGCCACCGGCATGAAGATTGATGTGCACACTCCCACCTGGCAGACGCTCGCCACCGCGTCACACCACCGCGATGTGATTCGCGACATGATCGCTCGAGACAAGAACCATCCCTGCATCATCATGTGGTCGATCGCCAACGAACCGGCGAGCGAAGAAGCGGGTGCCCGCAACTACTTCGAGCCGCTCTTCGCCCTTGCCCGAGAGCTCGACCCACACCGGCGGCCGGTCACCTTCGCAACCCACGGGGAGGCGAGCTGGGATACCTGTGAAGTGGCTCCCCTCTGCGATGTGTTGATGCTCAACCGGTACTTCGGGTGGTACCATGAGGAGGGTAACATCGAGGTAGGGGCGGCAATGCTCAGACAAGAGCTCGACTGCTACCATGAAACCTACCCGAACCTGCCCATCATGCTCGGAGAGTTTGGCGCCGATGCCGTGGCGGGGCTTCACGACAGTACCCCCACCATGTTCAGCGAGGAGTTTCAGAGAGACCTCATAGCCGCTTACTGCGCCGTATTGGATGCCAAGGAGTACATCTTTGGTGAACATGTGTGGAACTTCGCCGACTTCGCCACCGCCGAATCGGTCAAGCGCGTGCAGGGGAACAAGAAGGGGGTCTTCACCCGGGAGCGCAAGCCTAAGATGTGCGCTTGGTATCTGAAGGATCGGTGGGGAAGAGAGAACAATGGTAATCGATAGTCATGTCCACTCCCGCTTCTCGTACGATGGCCACGATACAATCTCTGCGCTGCTCGAGGGTGCCATCGCAGAGGGTGTGGCTGTACTTACCGTGACCGACCACTGTGATATCCGATCCCATCGCAATGGACACGAGCCCTACTTTGCCTCACTGGAGGAGCGACGCAGAGCACTGCTTGCTGCCAGGCAAGCGTTGGGTGACCCCTTGGTGGTGTTGGATGGGATCGAACTTGGCGACATCGGCAATGGGCCGGAGCTCGCCCTCTCGCACCTCAACTCCTACCCCTACGACTTTGTCCTCGGTAGTGTCCACCATGCCCTGGATGGCTCGCCGGTGGACATCTACCGCGATGACCCGCACATGGTGGTCGAGTTGTACTTTATGGAGTTGGAGCGCATGGTCGAATGGGGGCACTTCGACAGCCTCGCCCACCTGGATTACCCTATCTTCCTCTGGAAGGCGCCCGGGCCCACGTTCCGCCGCTTCGAGGCGCAGATCAACCGGGTGTTGAAGCGCCTGGCCGAGCAGGGGAAGGCGCTGGAGGTGAATGCCTCCGGGCTCTTTCGGGATGTGGGTCGAGTCGGTCCCGAACCCTGGGTCTTGGAACGCTTCAAGGAGTACGGTGGACGGTACATCACCGTGGGAAGCGACTCCCACTGGGCCAAGGACATCGGCAGAGGGATCACAGAGGCGTATGAGGTCATCAGGCAGGCGGGCTTCGACCAGATCGTCTACTACCGGAGTCGGGTCCCCGTCACCGTCAAGATTTAGGCAGCGTTCAGCCACGCACGGTTTGGTTGACAGGCCACAGGCGATGTGAAACGATGAGTCCATGATGATGGAAGAGCGCAGAGCGCGAATTGTAGAGATGCTCAAGAATGAACGCACGATCCGGGTCAATGCGCTGGTCGAGGAGTTCGGTGTCTCGATCGAGACGATCCGCAGGGATTTGGAGTTTTTGGAGGAACGCGACCTCCTCAAGCGCGTCTATGGCGGGGCGATTCGAAAGGGTGCGTTCAGTGACGAGCCGGCATACGACCTGCGCGAGGTGAAGAACCTGGAGGCCAAGCGTGCCATCGCCGTTGAGGCAGCCGCGCTGATCAGTGACGGGGATACGGTCTTCTTTGACATCGGGACCACCTGCCTGGAGGTGGCGCGCCTGCTCGCCGACCGCCCTGGCATCACCATCATCACCAACTCCTTCATGATAGCCACCGAGCTTGTTGGCTCACGGTGCCGGGTCTTTGTCCTCGGCGGTGAGTTGCGCACGGGAGAGCTCTCGCTCTCAGGGTTTTTGGCCAGTGCAAGCATCGGGTACTTCAACGCCGACAAAGCCGTCATCGGAGCCGGTGGCATCACCTTGGAGAGGGGGGTCACCGACTACCACGCAGAGGAGGCGGCCGTCAGGCGCCTGATGATCGAGCACGCCAAGTACAACATCGTTGTCGCCGATAGCAGCAAGTTCGATGTTGTGGCGATGAACAGCGTGTGCACCCTCAAGGAGATCGGCATCTTGGTCACCGATAGCCAGATCCCAAAGGAGATCCGCCACGGGCTGCGCAAGGCGGCCGTGCCGACCATCACTGTCGAGGTGTGACGCTCTTTGTTGCGACCAGATTGCAATCGAGACCCAAGATATTGGCGATGAGGACCTCTCCCATACCGATCGGGGCGGAAACCTCCAACGTTTTGGCAAGTTCCATGCATGCAAAGAGCTTCTCCTTGGGGATGGGCTTGTCACTTCTCACTGGCAGCAGCGGCTCATCTGATCCGGAGAGCTTGACACACGTGGTGAGGATACGCTTGGGGAGGAGGAACTCATCGGTTGCAAACGGGATGCCCCGTTTGCATGCGTGCCCGCGCATCCCTTCGATTCTCCCTTCGCTTCCCGTCACCGTAATCTCGCATCCGATGGGACAGACGGTACATGTGATCACCTTCTCCATTACCGTACCTCCTCAATGTCGATCGTCAACTCCTGTCCATCCAAGAGGGCTGCTGGCGATATGGTCATCTGTTCCATCTCCCCGGGGTTGACCCTCACTGCCCGCTTGGTACGGATGACCTTGCCATCGATGCTCGCTGTGATACGCACCTTCTTCAGGGGGACGGTTGCCCTGAAGTACAGGGTCACCTCCTCTCTGTTTGGGTCGAGGGCAATCTCTTGCGGGCAGATGTACCGCACCTGCTCACCGGGCGTGCAAACGACGTGACCCTCGCGCAGGTGTGTCTTCTTGAGAGCGTACCGTGCGGCATGGGTGCCGGCGTTGATGCTCTCTATCGAGACGTTGTCCACCAGGTCGTTTACATGGACCACGTTTCCGCAGGCGAATACCCCTTCAAGCGAGGTCTGTTGGTATTGGTTGAGCCGCGGTCCACCGGTGAGCGGATCGATCTCGATGCCCTGGCTTTTCGTCAGCTCATTCTCCGGGATGAGCCCGACTGACAAGAGCAGGGTGTCGCATTCGAGAAATTGCTCGGAGCCCGCGATGGGTACCTTCTGCTCATCGACCTTGGCGATGAACACCCCTTCGACCCGGCCTTTGCCGACAATCTGTGTCACCGTATGGGAGAGGAGGAGGGGAATGGAGAAGTCATCAAGGCACTGGACGCGATTGCGCGTCAGGCCGGTCAGGTACTCCTGAATTTCCACCACTGCCACCACATCAACCCCCTCGAGGGTGAGCCGGCGTGCCATGATCATCCCGATGTCTCCCGAGCCAAGGATCACGACCCTCTTACCGACCATGACGTTCTGCCGGTTGATGAGCCGCTGTGCCGTCCCGGCGGTGTAGATGCCTGCCGGCCTGCTGCCGGGGATCTGGATCTGTGCCCTGGTGCGTTCCCGGCACCCCATGGCCAACACGACACTTGCCGCTTCTACCGTGACCATGCCCAGCTCCTTGTTGGAGCAGATGAGGTGGGTTGCCTCCATATGCAAGACCATCGTGTTGAGCATGAAGGAAACGCCCTCAGCCGATGCCTCCTCAAAGAAGCGAGCTGCGTACTCGGGGCCGGTCAACTCTTCATCAAAGTAGGTGAGGCCGAAGCCGGGATGGATGCACTGCTGCAGGATCCCGCCCATGCTGGAGTCGCGTTCAAGGACCATCACCTCAGAGGCTCCCTCTCTCTTTGCCGCCATGGCTGCCGCAAGACCGGCTGGTCCTCCTCCGATGATCGCTACATCGCATCTTTTGTGAATCATGTTCGCTTTCCTCACTTGACCGCGCCCACCAGCATCGGTGAGTCGTTCCCATCCTTCAGGATCTCGTGTTGGGCGACGCCCAACTCACGTGCCAGAATCTCGATTACCTTCGGCGCGCAGAAGCCGCCCTGGCATCGACCCATCCCTGCACGGACGCGTCGTTTGATGGCATCGACACTGAGCGCCGGAATGGGGCTGCGGATCGCACGCACGATCTCGCCTTCGGTGATGGTCTCACACCGACACACGACATTCGCGTAGAGGGGGTCGGCCTTGATGGCCTCCTCTTGCTGAGCCGGAGTCATCGCGTGGAAGGCTGGAATTCCCCTGCGGATCGGATCAAAGTGCCAGTTCACCTCCATCACCAGGCCTCGCGCTTGCATCAGGTTCACCACGTACCGTCCGATCGCCGCTGAGGCGGTCAGGCCCGTGGACCTGACGCCCGAGAGGTTGACGTAATTTGCCACGTCATCGTACACGTCGATCCGCAGACCTTCGGGGTTCCGATTGGGCCTGAGGCCGGCGAACTGCGTGATGGTATCTCTGAATTCGAGGGAAGGGACGAGCCTCTTGGCATCGAAGATGACGCTCTCCAGCCCATCGCGGGTCGTCGAGGCATCAGTTTTATCATCACCATCCTCTGCGGTGGGGCCGACGAGGAGGTTGCCGTGGGTCGTTGGGCTCACTAGCTTGCCCTTGGTGAGTTTTGTGGGAATGGGCAGGATGATATGGTCGACCTTGGTCTTCGTGGCCTTGTCCAGGATGAAGAACTGGCCCTTGCGTGGGTTGACGAAATAGTCAGCCTTTCCGACAAAGGAAGCGATCCGGTCGCAGTAAAGACCCGCTGCATTGATGATCCACCGAGCTTCGATGAACCCTCTGGTGGTGGCGGCGCCAACCACCTGTCCGTCTTTGACATCAATGCCGGTGACCTCGGTGTCCAAGAGGAAGGTCGCCCCGTTCTTCACCGCGTTCTCGGCGTAGCCGACGACCAACAGGAAGGGGTCGATGACACTCTCCCGGGGGATGAACAAGCCGCCGCGCACTTCGGCAGTGATGTTCGGTTCCATCTG
>JALOBD010000082.1 GCA_023228445.1 Sphaerochaeta sp.
GCCGGCTACATCGCAGATCCCAAGAGCATCATGGAGGCCTAGCATGAAGATTCAAGGAAACGTCTTCAGATACGGAGACAACGTTGACACCGATGTCATCATCCCGGCACGGTACCTCAATACCACCGACCACAGCGAGCTTGCAGCCCACTGCATGGAGGATATCGACAGCCAGTTCATCAAGAAGGTGGAGCGGGGCGACATCATCGTCGCTGATCGCAACTTCGGCTGTGGATCGAGCCGTGAGCACGCCCCCATCGCCATCAAGGAGAGCGGGATCAGCTGTGTCATCGCCCGCTCCTTCGCCCGCATCTTCTATCGCAACGCCATCAACATCGGCTTGCCGATCCTCGAGTGTGAGGAGGCTGCCGACAACATCAAGGCCGGCGACCGTGTCCAGGTCGACTTCGACAGCGGCACGATCACCAACCTGACCACCGGGGAGAGCTTTGAGAGCGAGCCCTTTCCCCCGTTCATGCAGTCGCTCATCACCAGCGGCGGCTTGGCAGCCTTCATGGCCAAGGAGGCGCAGTGATGAAGGGACGCATCGCAGTCATCGCCGGCGACGGGATCGGGCCGGACATCACCCAGGAGGCGCTCGCGGTTCTCAACCAGGTGGCCCAGACGTTCGGCCATGAGTTTGAGACTGCCGGCTACCTTGCCGGCGGAGCGGCCCTCGATGTACACAATACCCCGCTGCCTGAAGAGACCCTTGAGGGGTGCAAGAGCAGTGATGCGGTGCTCCTTGGATCCCTCGGTGGGCCGAAGTGGGATACGGCACCCTCCCACCTGCGCCCGGAGCAGGGGCTGTTGGGACTCAGGGGAGGCCTCGGCCTCTTCTGCAACCTCCGGCCGGCCATCATGTACAAGCAGCTCTCTGGCGCCTGCCCGCTCAAGGCGGAGGTGGTGGGCGAGGATTTGGACATCATGGTGGTGCGCGAGCTGACGGGAGGCATCTACTTTGGCGCGCGTGCTCGTGATGAGGCGGGCGCCTACGATACGATGAGCTATACCAAGGCGGAGATCGAGCGCATCCTACGCAAGGGCTTTGAGATCGCCGGCAAGCGGTCGAAGCGGCTGTGCAGCGTCGACAAGGCCAACATCCTCTCCTCGAGCCAACTGTGGCGCGACACGGCAAACGCGTTGGCAGGCGAGTATCCTGATGTGGAGCTCTCCCACCTCTACGTGGACAATGCTGCGATGCAGCTGGTGCGCAACCCCCGCCAGTTCGATGTGATCGTCACCGAGAACATGTTCGGCGACATCCTCAGTGATGAAGCGAGCCAGATCACCGGTTCGATCGGGATGCTGCCGTCGGCGAGCCTGAGGGAGGACAGCTTCGGCATGTATGAGCCGATCCACGGCAGCGCACCGGATATCGCCGGAAAGGACCTCGCCAACCCGATCGCGATGATCCTCTCGGTGGCGATGATGCTGCGCCACACCTTCGGCCTCAATGAGGAGGCGGTGGCGATCGAAGAGGCGATCGGGCGTGTGCTTGATGAGGGGTATCGGACCGCCGACATCTACTCGCCCGGGATGACGCGGATCGGAACCGGTGAGATGGGACGACGCATCGCCGATGCCCTGTAGGAGAAGGAGCGTGGATATGGATGGAATGAAGAGACGATCGAGTGCAATGACCGAGGGGGTGCAGCGAAGCCCTCACCGCTCGTTGATGAAAGCGCTGGGGTGGACGGACCGGGAGATCCACATGCCGATCATCGGCATTGTCAGCGGTGCCAATGAGATCATCCCGGGTCATATCCACCTCTCCCGGATCGTTGATGCGGTGAAGGCAGGGGTACGCCAGGCAGGCGGCAACCCGGTCTCCTTCCCGGTCATCGGCGTCTGTGACGGCATTGCCATGGGCCATACCGGCATGCGCTACAGCCTTGCCAGCCGCGAGCTCATCGCCGACTCGATCGAGGTCATGGCGATGGCCCACCCCTTCGATGCGCTGGTCTTCGTCCCCAACTGCGACAAGATCGTGCCGGGGATGCTCATGGCCGCCCTGCGCCTTAATATCCCGTCGATCTTCGTCAGCGGGGGGCCGATGCTCGCCGGTACGATGGACGGCCAGGGTGCGTGCAAGACCAACCTCTCGGTGATGTTTGAGAAGGTCGGCGCCCATGGGGCCGGCCTGATCAGCGACGAGGAGCTGCTGGCCTACGAGGACAACGCCTGTCCGACGTGCGGCTCCTGCAGCGGCATGTATACGGCCAACAGCATGAACTGCCTCACCGAAGCCATCGGGATGGGGCTACCGGGCAACGGGACGATCCCGGCCGTCTATAGTGCGCGTGACCGCCTGGCCAAGGAGGCCGGCTATCAGATCATGGAGCTCTTGCGCCGCAATCTCTGCCCCCGAGATATCATGACGGAACAGGCCTTCGCCAACGCGCTGGCCGTCGACATGGCGCTCGGGTGCTCGACCAACACGATGCTCCACCTGCCAGCCATCGCTCACGAAGCGAATTTGACGATCGATATCTTCGCGGCCAACGATGTCAGCGCAAAAGTCCCCAACCTCTGCCACCTCGCCCCGGCCGGGCCACACCACCTGGAGGACCTCCACCGGGCAGGGGGTGTACAGGCGGTCATGTCCATCCTGGCCCAGGCGGGCCTGATCGATGCAAGCCTGCCCACCGTCAGCCTCAAGAGCGTTGGAGAGCTCTGCAGTGAGAAACAGGTCACCAACGATGAGGTCATCAGGGCGATCGACAACCCCTACTCACCAAGTGGTGGCATTGCGGTGCTGAGCGGCAACCTCGCCCCTGATGGAGCGGTGGTCAAGCAGAGCGCCGTCGATGAGGCGATGCTGGTCCACACCGGACCGGCACGGGTCTTCGACAGTGAGGACGCCTCCATCGAGGCGATCTTTGCCGGCAAGATCAAGCGGGGGGATGTGGTGGTGATCCGCTACGAGGGGCCCAAGGGGGGCCCGGGGATGCCGGAGATGCTCAGCCCGACGAGCGCCATCGCCGGTATGGGTCTGGACAAGGACGTCGCCCTGATCACCGACGGACGCTTTAGCGGGGCAACCCGGGGCGCCTCCATCGGGCACATCAGCCCGGAGGCAGCCGATGGTGGTCCGATCGCCCTCGTCGAGGAGGGGGATTTGATCGCCATCGATATCCCGGCTCGCTCGATCACGCTGTTGGTCGATGAGGCGGTCCTCACAGAGCGGCGCGCACGGTGGCAGGCACCGAGGCGCAAGATCGAGGGTGGATACCTCGCGCGCTACGCAGCGGCAGTCTCCAGTGCTGCGGGCGGGGCGATCATCACAGAGCGATAGGAAGGAGCAAGCGATGCAGATCAGTGGAGCACAGATCATCATAGAGTGTTTGGTGGAACAGGGTGTTGATACCGTCTTCGGCTTTCCCGGTGGAGCGGTCCTTCCGCTCTACGATGCCCTCTACCAGAACCGCGACCGGATCCGCCACATCCTGACCAGCCATGAGCAGGGTGCGGCCCACGCCGCCGATGGGTATGCCCGCTCAACAGGAAGGGTAGGCGTATGTATGTCGACCAGTGGTCCGGGAGCGACGAACCTCGTCACCGGCATCGCGACCGCCTACATGGACAGCGTGCCGATGGTTGCCCTCACCGGCAACGTCACGGTCCCACTCTTGGGCAAGGACAGCTTTCAGGAGGTGGACATCACCGGTATCACGATGCCGATCACCAAGCACAACTTCATCGTCAAGGATGTAGCCGATTTGGCTCCCACCATGCGTCTCGCCTTCAAGATCGCCCAGGAGGGGAGGCCGGGCCCGGTGCTCATCGACCTGCCCAAGGACATCACCGTCCACACCACCGAGTATGTACGAGAGACGATCGAGCCAATCGTCCCCCGCGTCGATCGTCTCAGCCAAAAGAGTTTGGAGAAGGCCCTGGAGTTGATCAAGGGCAGCGAGCGGCCGATGTGCTACGTCGGTGGGGGAGTCATCCGGGCCAAGGCGAGTGAGGAGCTGGCCACCTTCCTCACCCTGTCGGACAGCCCGGCCTGCACCTCGCTGATGGGAAGCGGGGCGATCAGCAGCCACGATGCGCGCTTCACCGGCCTGGTGGGGATGCACGGCACCAAGGTGAGCAACATGCTCGTCTCGGCGTGCGACCTGCTCATCGTGATCGGCGCACGCTTCAGCGACCGGGTGGTGAGCAAGGCCTCCTCCTTTGCCAAGAACGCCAAGATCATCCACATCGATGTCGACCCGGCTGAGATCGACAAGAACATCAAGAGCTATTGCAACGTCGTCGGCGATGTGAAGGTGGTCCTCACCGAGCTGAATCGACGCCTCTCGACTCCGGTCGTCCACACCCGCTGGATGGAGCAGGTGGCCGACTACAAGCGACGCTACCCCATCAGGGTGGACCACGAGAGTGCTCGGAGCAAGGAGATTCTCAAGGCGCTGCAGGCCCTCCTCCCTTCGGACTTCTTCATCGTCACCGAGGTCGGCCAGCATCAGATGTGGGCCGCACAGTTCCTCAAGCACGTCCAGCCCGGCCACTTTCTCACCAGTGGCGGGCTGGGAACGATGGGGTACGGCACCGGGGCGGCCATCGGGGCCCAGGTGGGCAACCCGAAGAGTCGGGTGGTGAACGTAGCCGGCGACGGGTCGTTCAAGATGAACTGCAACGAGCTTGCCACCATCGCCCGCTATCGCCTGCCGACGGTGATCCTCTTGATGAACAACAAGACGCTGGGGATGGTCCGCCAGTGGCAGACCCTCTTCTTTGATGGCAACTACAGCGAGACGACCCTGGACACCCCCATCGATTGGATTGCCTTGGGTGCCGCCTACGGGGTGAAGGGGATGCGCCTTGGCAAGGACGACGATCCCAAGGCGGTGCTGAAGGCTGCCCTGGACCTCGGTGAGGCGGTGCTCGTCGACTGCGAGATCCCAGTGGACGACAAGGTCTATCCGATGGTAGCCCCGGGAGCTCCGATCGACGAGATGCTCGGGGTCCCCGAATCCTCCTGAGGCTCTCCGTACATGTAACATACCAAGTCGAAGAACGTCATCCCCAGCGCTGAACAGATCGCATAGATCGTCGGCAAGCTGGGGGTACGTTTGCCCGATTCAATGTAGTAGAGCTGGCTGCGACTGAGGTCAGCGAGCTCGATCAAGGTCTCTTGGGTCATGCAGTGCATCTGTCTCAACTGTCGCACCGCCTCTCCGATGGTCAAGTGTTCCATGTAGCAAGTATGGGGATATAAATAGGACAATTGACGTAATCTTGTCATTTTTGGGCAAAAATCTTGCGATAGGGCACCCCTGTATCCAGGGCGAGGAGTCCAGTCCTTTGACAAATAAGGGTTTATGTCTAACACCATCAGGTGGCCAATAGTACAAAAAATACCAAATTTTTGCCATTCGATGGTATACTTGGCCAAAATGACCACCACAAGGAGGCAGGTGTGGACGCAGATGTACGACAGATGACCTGGACAGAGCTTGCAGCGGTGTGCACCAATTTGGAGAAGGCGTGTACCAAGCAGCTCAGAGGTGAGGAGGCGACGACGTTTGCAAAGCTCGCTTCCTTCTATGAATCGAGACGGGAGCCTCAAGCTGATGCGAAGATCGAGGAGCTGGTTGCCTTGATCGATGCAGACCTGGCAGAGGGGTATCCATCGGCCAATGAGGCAGCCCAGGCAGCCGAGGACCGCGGCTCAAAGCGTGCCCTGCTGTGGGGTGAGAAGGCGACAAAGCTCCTCAAGAGTCTCTTGGTCCGCTATGAGAAGCAAGGTGCCAAGCTCACCGAGGAGACCGGCGTCTTCGTCTGTGAAATCTGCGGCTTCGTCTATGTCGGCAGTGCGCCGCCCGAGGTCTGCCCGATCTGCAAGGTCCCGGCCTTCAAGATCCACCCGGTACGAAAGGAGGCCATCTGATGCATGCAGTACGAAACCTGAGACTCTGTACCAAGGATTGTGTCTGTCTCTTCATCTGTCCGACCGGGGCGACCAACACCGAGACGGGACAGATCGACTTCGACAAGTGCCTCGACGGCTGCCGCCTCTGTGTGGATGCCTGCCCAAGCGGTGCCATCTACCTGGTCAGTTCGACCTACCCCAAACCGCAGACCACCGAGGATGCGGTGGCAGAGCGCCTCTTCGCCCTTGCCAATAGCAAGGCGGCACAGGAGGACCTGGCCCGCTCGATCGCCCACGGCAGCGATGACCCGGCCCTTCGCCAGATCTGCAAGGTCGTCGAGATGAGCAGCCGGATCATCGCTGAAGACCTGTGGCGTGAGAGCGGCTACATCATCGCCCAAAGCGATGCAGCCGAGCAGTTGGTGGAGGCGATGCTCGCAGAATATGGCGCCGAAGAGGGGTTTCCCGTCGAAGCGGTCCAGGCGTTTCTCAACGGGCGACGGTAAACCGGCGTAGCAGTGCGATGCCCACCGTACCGGCCAGTGCGGCAAGCGCGGTGGTGAGCCAGAGTACATCCATGGCGGTATATTGGATGATCGCCCCCCCGATGATGGGGGCGATCGCATGCCCGCTTCCCATGATGATCGGCAAGATCGCACTGAACCGCCCCCGGTGGCTGATGGGGGTGTTGTTGGCCACCCAGTACCCTTGGTTGGTCGCGCTGATGATCTCCCCGATGGTATAGACGACCACCAGGAGCAGGAAGACCGGCTCACGCACAGCGAAGGCGAAGAGCGAGAAGCCGATGGTGTACAGGAGCCCTGAGAGGGTGATGTTTGCCAACGGGTCAAAGCGCCTGAGCAGCGTCACGGCAAACGGGGTCAGGAGGACCACCACCACGCCGTTGAGCGCCATCATGCGCCCGTACAACGGGGCCCCAGCCTCACCAAAGAGGGAGGTGGTCAACAACGGCAGGGCAAAGAGCGTCTGGCTGTAGGCGTAGCTGAAGCAGGTGATGCAGAGGCTGAAGACCAGGAGACGCACACGGGAAAAGAGCACCTTCAGCGTCCCGCCGTCCTCAGCCCGCTCCCCGCTCTTCCAGGCTCTGCTCTCCTTGAGAACCTCTTTGGTGGGTTTACTCTCCTTGATCTTGAGGATGATGAGCACAATCGATAGAAAGCCGGCGGCAGCGTTGCCAAAGAAGAGCCAGGCGGGAGCACGGTAGAAGAAGAGGCCGGCGATGACCGGGCCGAGGGCGAAACCGAGGTTGTGGCCCAGATAGATGAGGCTGAAGGAAGCCTGCCGGTTCTCGGCGCTCGTCACGTCGATCTTCATCGCTTCGCGCGCCGGGTCGACCATCCCATCGAAGAAGAGGGCGGTCAACACCAGAGCCGATACCCACGCGGTCCCTTCCAGAAAGCCGGCTGCCAGATAACAGCCGTTCATCAGGATCTCACAGGGGACGAAGACCCGCTTGCGACCGATTGTGTCGGCGAGCTTGCTGCCCAAGAGCGAGCCGGGTACGTAGAGGATTGACGCAAGGGTGAGAAAGAGGCCGGCCTTCGCCGGCGGGTACCCGAGGCGTTGGGTCAGGTAGAGGGTGAGGAAGGGGTAGACGAAGATTCCCACCGAGTTGATGACGGTGGCGAAAAAGAGGGTGTAGATCGGCGCCGGCAGGCCGCGGTAGATCGACAGGGGGTGGTTCATACAAGACTCTCGAGGAATCGGGCCAGCCCATCCTCGCTGTTCGATAGGGTGATGTGGTGGGCGTGGGCCTGCACATCGGCGGGGGCGTTTCCCATCGCCACTGCCATGCCAGCGGCTTGGAACATCGCAATATCGTTGTAGTAATCACCGATGGCGATCACCCGGTCCCTCTCGATGTGGTAATACGCTTTGAAGGCGCGCACCGAGCGCCCCTTGTCCGTGTGTGTGGGAAGGAGCTCGATGTAGTTGGGGTGATAGTTGAAGATGTCCAGCGTGCCCTGGAAGTGGTGCTGGAGGGTGCCCGTCATCTCGGTGATGTAGGAGGGGTCCCGGTGCATTGCCAAGAGCTTGAAGGGCTTCTCGCTGCCATCGAGGTGGCGCTCCAGCTGGCAAAGCGGTTCGATGGTGCCGGCGATGCCGCTATACGATACCTCGGCGTCGTGCCAGCAGTTGCGGCTTTGCACATACCAATGCTGGTTGGTGTAGAGGAAGAACTCCAGCTCGCTGTGGGCCAGCTCACCGAGGGCACTGCGCGCCACCTGGTAGTCGATGGGCCGCTCGTCGATGACCCGGTTCTGCTCATCGAGGCTCAGCGCCCCGTTGAAACACCCCATCGCTCCGGTCAGGGACAACTCCTTTTGGATTGATGCCACGCTCTGGGCATTTCGTCCGCTGACCAAGGCGAAGGTGATGCCGCTTTGAACGACATCTGAAATGGCGCGTTTTGCTCTCACACTGATCGTATGATTGGGGCCCAAAAGCGTCCCGTCGATGTCACAGCAGATGAGCGTGTAGTCGTGCATGGGCTCATCGTAGCCAATGCGTCTCTGTCTGTACAGCTGTTCTTAGCCATGGGTGTCCTTGCTCGCTGAATTTCTCTTGAAGGCCAATTACCAGAGTCGGCTCACTGCCGCTACGGCTACCACCACGGTGGCGAGGACCACGACGATCGGGGTATGAACCGGACGGGTTGTACCAATTACCGCCTGCTCCCCCTCTCTCTCACCGGCGGTGGCCAGCAGGGCTTGGTCGATGCGGGAGACGATGGTGCCGGTGGTGTTGCCAAAGGCATGGGTCAGCCGGCCGAAGTAGGCGAGGGTGAGGACGAGGATTGAGCCCGCTTTGCCCCTCAGCGGCGGATTGGTTCCCACCAGCGCCTGGCTCGCCGAGAGCAGGGCGATGAGGCGCAGTGCCTTCAAGAGCGCGTTGGTGAGGGCCGTTTCGGTGACGGCAAGGTGTCCGAGAGCGAGCAGCACCCGCCCATTGGGCTCAGCAAGGCTGAGGAGCAGCAACGACAGGAGCAGGGCAAGGGCAGGGGCGAGGCGGATCTTGCGGTTGCACGCCTTCTGCATGGCGTAGAGCACCACGACGATGGCGACCAACGAAGCCAGGCCATCGGCTGTGATGATCGCAGCGATGGTGACCATCACGGCAATGGTGGCCACACTCTGGCCCTGACGTCGCTCGGTGTTGATCTGGCTGAGGGTAAAGGTGGGGTCGGTCAACAGGGGTGCGAAGGTGCTCGTTCTGCGGTAGTGCTCAGCAAGGATGCCGAGGACCAAACTGGTGGCAAGGCCCAGGGCGAGCATCAGGGGGGCAGCGATCCAGATGGCCGATCCATAGACGACGGCTGCAGCCACGGCGATTTGGCTGAGGTTGGAGACAAAGGCGCCGATGAGCGAGATACCGACCAGTGAGACACGGCTAGCCAAAAGGCGCTTGGCCCCATACATGGCCAGGCCGCTGGCAAGCGTGCCGGAGAGCGAGACAAGGATGAGGTAGGAGAAGAGGGTGCCGCTGACCATCCCCTGGCCGATGGCCTTGAGCAGCAGGATGGCCAGGTATGATCTCAAGCCAATGGTATCGAGGATGATGAGCAGCGGCAGGTTGGCCAGGCCGAGGCGGAGGAAGGGCAGCGGCTTTGGGATGAGGAACTCGAGTGTCGAGCAGAGCAGCGTCACTGCACTGACGAAGGCCACCGTACGCTCAGATCGCGACATCATCGACCTCCGTGTCAGCTGTCGCACCGACGATGGTCAGCAACACCTGGTTGGGCAAGCAGGCGATCCACTGTCCGCTGGAGGCGATGGGGCGCTGCAGCGTACAGCTCTTGGTCGGGCAGGAGGAGTCGATGATGGATGCCTTGCCTCCGGCGATGCGGATGGCAGTTGGGCCCAACGGGCCATCAACGGTGACCTCCAGGTCGTTTGAGAGGGCGTAGCGATAGACGGCCTGGTGGGTGCGTACCTCGACGTAACCCGAACCGCCGCTATAGGTCTTCATGCCGATGAGGACGACGGCGAGGGCGAGGAGAAGGAAGATGAGTAGGTCGAAGAAGAGGGTGGGGTGTCGCTTTGCCATCGGCACAGTGTAGCCCCAACGAACCGCTCCAATCAAGCGGCGGTGCGCTGTTGGTTGCACTGTTGGTGAACTATATGAGCAGAAGGCCTTCGATTGTTGATAAAGTTCACACTATTTAGACGATTGTAGAAGATTATGAAGCATTTG
>JALOBD010000083.1 GCA_023228445.1 Sphaerochaeta sp.
GGTTGAGTTGTATCTGTTGCCCCTCGGGTGCCTGTTGCTGAACTTTCTGGCATTTGCCGCTTGTTTGCGCTTTCTCTTCTCACGCCAAGGCCTCTACTGGATCATCCCGCTGGCCCTCACCCTCTTCATGAGCTGGCCCCATGCCCTCACCCTCTACCAGGTGGCCAGCAACAGCAGCACCGTGGCCCTGCCCTACTCCTACCTCGACCTGCAACCCCTGCTGCTCTCGCTGCTCTGGTATGCGATGATCGTCACCTTCCACTACGCGCTCAAGAAGACCATCAGGGTGAACCTCTATGCCGAGCAGGTGAAGAAGAACCTCCACGAGGCGCGCCACCTCCAAGCCGGCGACGATCGTGAGCGGCAGGCACGTGAGCGTCGATGGCGCCGCCACCTGGCAAACCGCGCTGCCCCGGTGCGACTCGGTCTCTATGGAGCCGGATGGGTCGACCTCTTCGACGAAGCCTAGATGCAGCACCATCTCTATCTGGGGGGTATCAAGCACAGCGGCAAGACAAGCATTGCCCAGCGCCTCGCTGTCCGCCTCACCCTCCCCTCGTACGATCTCGACGCCCTGATACTCAACCGCATCGCACCCCACCACACGATCCGCTCCTTCTATGCAACCGAGGGGAAGGAACGCTTCCAGCAGATGGAGCACTCAGCCCTTGCAGCGTTGCTGCCCACCCTCTCCAGGCGTGCCATCATCGCGCTGGGCGGAGGGGCGTGTGACAACGAAGCGTTGATGGATCTGGTCAAGACAAGCGGCTCACTCATCTACCTCAAGGTCGACGAGGAGATCTTGTGGCAGCGTATCATCGCCGGTGGCACTCCCCCCTTCCTTGACAGCGCACATCCACGTGCATCGTTTGCCACCCTCTACAGGAAGCGCGATGAGCGCTATTCCAAGATGTGCGATCTTTTGGTAGACTTATCCGATGGCCTTGGCATCGATGAGGCGACCGACCTGGTCGCATCAGCACTGGGCAGGGAGGAGTGATGGGGTACAATACCTTTGGCAATGCATTCTCGATAACCACCTTTGGCGAGTCCCACGGCGAGGCGCTGGGGGTGATCGTCGACGGGGTTGAGTCGAACTTCCCCATCGATGAGGCGGCGCTGCAAGCCGAGATGGACCGTCGCCGGCCCGGGGCCAACCCCGCCGGCACCACGAGGGTCGAGATCGACAAACTCTCCATCCTCAGCGGTGTCTTTGAGGGACGGACCACCGGATCCCCGATCGCCATGCTGCTCGCTTCGACCAACCAGCGCAGCAGCGACTATGAGCACCTTCGCCATGTCTTCAGACCCGGGCACGCCGATTGGACGTACTTCAAGAAGTGGGGCAACCGCGATATCCGCGGTGGCGGCCGTTCAAGTGGACGGGAGACGAGCGCCCGGGTTGCAGCCGGCGCATTGGCCAAGCAACTGCTGGCAAAACGAGGCATATCAGTCTTTGGCGGCACAGTCCAAGTCGGCCCCATCGTCGCCATAGAACGCAACTGGGAGGCGGTCGACCCCATCCTCTCCTGCCCCGACAGAGCGGCAGCGGCGCGGATGGTCGCCCTCATCGAGGAGGTGAAGGGCGAGGGGGATTCCATCGGTGGGGTCATCGAGTGTCGGGCAACCGGCCTGCCCGCCGGCCTGGGCGAGCCCGCCTTCGGCAAGATCGAGGCGCTGCTCGGCCAGGCGGTGCTCTCCGTCGGAGCGGTGAAGGGGGTACAGTTCGGGGATGGGTTTGGCGCAGCCTCGATGCGCGGCAGTGTCTTCAACGACCAGCGCACCAGTGATGGATTCCTCTCCAACCACAGTGGAGGGATGCTCGGCGGCATCTCCAGCGGCCAAGATCTGGTGCTGCAGGCGGCCATCAAGCCGACCTCGTCCATCGCCCGTTCCCAACAGACGGTGAATATCGACAATGAGACGGTCACGCTGGCCATCGAGGGACGCCACGACCCGTGTATCTGCGCTCGGGCAGTGGTCGTCGTCGAGGCGATGGTAGCCATCACGCTGATCGACCTCTACTACACCGCCTTCGGAAGGAATGCATGAAAGACACCCCCCTGATCGTCCAAAGCGACCGGAGCCTGCTCCTTGATGTGCACCACCGTGACAGCGATGCGTGCCGCAATGACCTCATCCGCTTCTGTGAGCTGGTCAAGAGCCCGGAGCACATGCACACCTATACCATCACCGCCCTCAGCCTCTACAACGCCAGCGCCCTCGGCTACAGCGCCGCCTTCATCATCGAGACCCTCGACCGGTGGTCGCGCTTCCCCATCGCCGAAAGCGTCCGCTTCTTCGTCCAGGACATGGCAAGCCGCTGGGGGCAGGCCACCCTCACCGAAAACGAGGATCCCTCCCTCTATACGCTCAATATTGAGACCGATCGCATCCGCAGCGAGCTGTTGCGCCGCCCCGCCATCGCCAAGCTGCTGCGGGTACGCGACGGGAAGAGCTTCGTCATCGAGAGCTACCACCGCGGCGAACTGAAGCTGCAGATGATCAAGGCCGGGTGGCCGGTCGAAGACCGCATCCCGCTCTCAGGCGGCAAGCCGATCTCCATGACGCTGCGCTCAGAGAGTGCAAGCGGACACCCCTTTTCAATCCGCCCCTACCAGGAGGCGGCAGCCGCCGCGCTCTTGGGGGACATGGGGCCGGGCACCGGCCATGGGGTGATCCTCATGCCCTGCGGTTCGGGCAAGACGGTGGTCGGCATGCGGATCAT
Source organism: Sphaerochaeta sp. (assembly GCA_023228445.1). Lineage (GTDB taxonomy): Bacteria > Spirochaetota > Spirochaetia > Sphaerochaetales > Sphaerochaetaceae > Sphaerochaeta. The sequence continues at coordinate 2,729 of JALOBD010000083.1, forward strand.
GGAGAGGCTTGCCACCCGCACCCTGATCGTTACGACCAATGTGGCGGCGGTCAGGCAGTGGAAGAGCGAGCTGTTGGACAAGAGCAGCTTGGGCGAGGGTGAGATCGGCGAGTACAGCGGCGATCGCAAGGAGGTCAGAAGCGTGACCATCTGCACCTATCAGGTGCTGACGTGGCGCCGGGAGAAGGAGGGTCCCTTCCTCCACCTCGACCTGCTCACCGAAGGTGACTGGGGTCTGGTCATCTACGATGAGGTACACATGCTTCCAGCCCCGATCTTCAAGGTCACCGCCGAGCTGCAGGCCATCCACCGCCTGGGATTGACCGCCACGCTGGTGCGTGAGGATGGGCGTGAGGAGGAGGTCTTCAGCCTCGTGGGACCCAAGCGCTACGATGTGCCGTGGAGTGAATTGGAGGAGCAGGGGTACATCGCCACCGCCTACTGCCACGAGATCCGCATCGACCTGCCCCAGGAGTTGGAGATTCCCTACGCCGTCGCCGACAAGCGGGAAAAGTACCGGATCGCCAGCGAAAACCCCCGTAAGGCCGAGGTCATCCAGGCGCTGCTTGAGCACCACCCTGACGACTTCATCCTCATCATCGGCCAGTACCTGAGCCAGCTGAGGGAGATCTCCACGCTCGTTGGGGCGCCGATCATCACCGGCAGCACCCCCAACAACCGCCGCGACGAGCTTTACAACGCCTTCAGGAGTGGTGAGATTCGGATCCTGGTGGTCAGCAAGGTGGCGAACTTCGCCATCGACCTACCCGATGCATCGGTGGCCATCCAGGTCTCGGGCTCCTTCGGCAGTCGCAGCGAAGAGGCCCAGCGCTTGGGCAGGATCCTCCGCCCCAAGCACCGCTCCTCCTTTTTCTACTCGATCGTCACCCGGTTCTCCAATGAGGAGGAGTTTTCAGCAAACCGTCAGAAGTTCTTGGCTGAGCAGGGGTATTCCTATGAAGTGGAGGTGTGGCCAAATTGACTGATATAGCACAGAAACGCTTTGAAGCAGCGTTGAATCGATACAGCGAAGACAACTTCTTCTACATCGCCAACAACTACCTCGGACCGGTCAAGAGCCCCTTCCACAAGCCGCAGCTGACCGCCCGACTCAGCCTCTTCTTCAACCAACAGCAGATCCAGGACCGGATGGTCGAGCTGCTCGATGAGCTTGACGTGACGATTCTCTCGCTGCTCATACTCACCGGACCCATCGCAACCGAGACGGTCATCGACCTGCTTGCCCCCCGCTTCGGCTATACCACCATCTTCTGGCGCCTCTCGGCACTACAGCTGCGCCTCATCCTCCTCGGGGAGGATGGGCGGTTGGTCTTCAATCCCCTCATCGAAACACGGCTCTTCGAACGTTGTTCGCTCTCCAGCCTCATCGGCGCGTGTGACACCCTGGGTGAAGAGCGGCCCCATGTGTGCATCGAGCTGCTGCGCGCCTACCTCTCCTTGGTCCTCGAGGAGCAACGGCTCGGCTTTCGCGAATCCCACCTGGCCATCTTCCCTTCCTTTGAGGAGGAGCACCTGCGGCTGCTCATCCCGCTCTTGGGCGACCTCTTGCAGCGTTTGGGCGTCTTCAGGGCGACCAAGCCGCCACAGGTGGTGGACGACCGGGTAGAAGCGCTGCTCTCCCTCACCGATGAGCAATTGGCCTGTATCCTGCTCGCTGCCACGATGAGCGGTCCGCCCATCACGTCGGCGCTCTCCTTCAGCTGTGATGTGCTGAGCCTGCTCAAGGGAGTGGGTTCCATCGAAGAAGGGGGCCTCTCCCTGTTGCTGCGCATCCTCTCCAAGCGCCACACCATCGACTGCCCGCCCACCTTTGCCCAGAGCATGGTCACATTGGGTATAATCGGCGAAGGGCCGGTCCATCGGGTGATGCACCTCGACCGTGATGAGGCAGGCGACGAGCTGCTCGTCGACAGTGACTTCACCATCAATTACCTCGGCACGCGCAAGGAGGGCGACCTCCTCCACCGCTTCGCCACCATCACGACCTTCGATGTCCAGCGTCAGTGGCGGGTGAGCAAGCAGAGCGTGGTGCGGGCATTTGATAGTGGTCTCTCCTTCTCTACCATCGAGGCATACCTGACGGCCCATACCCGCGGCGGCAGTGCAGCAAGCCTCATCAAGCAGATGGCGTTGCTCGATGAACGCTACGGGATGCTGACCATCCACGATGCCTTGACGTTGGTCGTCGATGAGCGGGTGGCCCACCTGGTCGAACATCTTCCCGCCCTCAGCGAACACCACATCAAGAAGCTCTCGCCCACGATCTTCCTGATGCGGCGCGACAGTGAGGAGCGCTGGCGCAAGATCCTCACCGATGCCGGCCAATTGGTCGGTTCGACGCAACGTCAGGCCTTGGTCACGATCAAGGAGGAGGCCATCAACCCGTACTTCTTCGACTACATCGACCTGGCCACCACAGAGAGGGAGCGCCCCGGTCTCGTAGCCCAACGCGTGGAAGCAGAGCCGGTCTTTGACGAAACACTGCGCCAAGCCATCATGACCTCAAGCTTGCTCAACGAGGCCCAGCGGGTGGACCTGCTCTCCCGCTACGACGAGCGCCTGATCCTCTCCCCCTCCCAGATCGCCGCCCAGGTCCTCGATGCCATCATCGAGGCGGGAGGCTTCGACTACCAGGGCAAACTCGCCCTCTGCCGTCAGGCGGTAGGCAAGAAGCACATCACGCTGCAACTGCGCATCGATGAGGAGGAGATCCTTGTGTGGGCCTTGGAGGTTTCAAGCAGCAGTGAGGGGGAGGCACTGCTCAAAGCCCTGGTGCTCACCACCAAGGCCGAGCGCATCATCCCCATCCGCAAGATTTTCACCGTCAGGTTGCTGCGCACCCAACTCTTCTGAATCAGAGGGTGACGGTGATCCAGTGGGGGTAGTGGTAGCCGCTGAATGCTTCGAACTGCAGCTTCCCCTGCTCCATCAACATCTGCGTCCCCTCGACGATCGGGCAACCGGCTGCTTTGGCGCGACGCAGAAACGCCGTCTCTCTCGGCTCGTAGATTAGCTCATAGGCAATCTCACGTCCAGTGAACGTGAAGGTCGGGACGGGGTCCTCATCGTCGCTCTCCATCCCGACGGTGGTGGTCTGGACGACCAAGTCGACCGCTCCCTGGTAGCGCGGAGCATGCTCGAGCGTGTCGTAGCTGGCCATCGTCTGTTCAGCAAGGACTCGGGCTGCCTGGATGCTCCGGTTGACGATGGTGAGCTTCACCCCATGGTTGTGCAGCGCCCAGGCCACGGCCCGGGCCGCTCCACCGGCTCCGACGACAAGGGCGCTCTTGATGCTACCGTCGCTGATCCGGTCGACGACGGGAGCGAGGAAGCCGTAGTAGTCGGTGTTGATGCCCTTCCACATCCCCTTGATGCGCACCACGGTGTTGCATGAGCCGACCTGCTTCACCTCCCGCGTAATCCTGCCCAAGTAGGGCTGGACGCTGCGCTTATGGGGTACGGTGACGGAGAAGCCGCGGATCTGCAGCATCTCGGCGAGCTTGAAGAAGGTACGCACCTGATCGACGAGAAATGGCACGTAGACGGCGTTGTAGTGGATAGCGGCAAAGCCGGGGTTGTGGATCCGCGGGCTTGCTGTGTGGTAGACAGGGTTGCCGATGACGGCGTAGATGTGGGTCTTCTCGTCGATGCGGTCGGCGCGGTAGAGCTCGCTCATCACTCGGGGCCCCAGTTGTCCTGGTGCCGCCTCCCCGTCGCTGCAGAAGCTGAGCATCGAGCCGCAGCGGCGGTAGAGGATCCGCGATGGGATACCCCAGCTGCCCATGCCGACGACGATCTTCTCCTCGATGGCCCGCAGTTCACTCTCGATGCGGAAGACGGCGATCAAGTCCATGAGGTTCTGCACGGTGACGGCTACCTTGGGGATGTCCCCCCGGTTGGCAAGGCGGCTGATCCGTCCGTAGATGTCGGCCGGAACCCCCTCGAAGTCGTGGTAGCTGCGGATGATCTTCACCCCACGGCCCCTCAGGTCTGCCTCGAGGTCAATGCGACCCTCAGCATCAGGCGCCTTGAACTTCAAATCGCTCTTCTTCACATCCCCTTCGATATCCACGTAGGCGAAGTTGCCCCGCGAAGCATCGAAGAGAGTTTGTAGGCGTACCCTCTCGCTTCCCGTCGCCTTGCCGCCGTCGGCCGAACGCCGGTTGGTGAGGATGAGGGGAAGGTCGACCTGGCTGGGAAAGTGGGCCGCCTTGGCCTGTTCAGCCTCGGTGAGGCAGTCCAGGCGTAGCTCTGCTAGTGAAATCCAGGGGCGATTGCGCTCTATCTGCAGCCGGTTCTCCTCCAAGGTGGAGCCGGTAAGGGTAAGGCAAAGCACTCTGGACCTCCTGTTCACTTTGGGTGGATTGTCACCGAACACACGCTTGTGTTAGGATTATCATATCGTCTATCAACGGGGTTTACAACACCCGTTTCAAGAAAGGAAGGGTGTGTGGCTACGCTACAGGTACAGGATATCAGCTTGGCTTTCGGGGACCGTGATATCCTTGACGGCGTCAGTTTCACCCTCGACCACACCAGCCGTTGCGCACTGGCCGGGGCAAACGGCAGCGGTAAATCGACCCTGATGAAGATCCTCGCCCATCAGATGGGCGCCGATACCTTCATTGCAACGGCAAGCCGGGACCTGCGCATCTCCTACCTCCCCCAAAGTGACATCGTCTTTGGTTCAGCGCTCCTCTTTGAGGAAGCGGAAAAGGCCTATGGGCGCTTCACGCCGTTCATCGAGGAGCAACACCGCCTCGAGGATGACCTGCAGCGGGAGAACAGCGAGGCGAAGATCCTCCGCCTGGCCGAGATCCACGAGCTCTTGGTAGAGGAGCGCTACCACGACCGGCGCCAGATCATCGAAGCGGTGCTCTTCGGCTTGGGATTCTCCGCCGACGACCTTAATCGACGCTGCAAGACCTTCAGCAGCGGATGGCAGATGCGCATCGCACTGGCAAAGATCCTCATCGAGAAACCGCAGATCATGCTCTTGGATGAGCCGACCAACTACCTGGACATCGAGGCTCGTTTCTGGCTGAAGAACTACCTCAAGGTCTATGATGGTGGGGTAATGCTCGTCAGCCACGACCAACTCTTCCTCGACGAGACGGTCAGTGAGGTCTACGAGCTCTTTGAGGGCACCCTGAGCCGCTACAGCGGCAACTACACCGCCTACCTGGCCCAGCGCCAGGCCCAGATCGCCGCCTTGGAGGCCCGCTCCCGCTCACAGGCGCAACTCTTTGAGAAGAACGAAGAGTTCATCGAGCGCTTTCGCTACAAGGCGAGCAAGAGCCGCCAGGTACAGAGCCGCATCAAAATGCTGGAAAAAATCGAACAGGTCAAGATTCCGGCACACCTGCGCACCCTCTCCTTCTCCTTCTCCCCCGCCCCGCCCAGCGGCCGCGATGTGGTGGTCATCGAAGCGCTGACCAAGCGCTACGGCCCCCGCTCCGTCTACGAGGACTTTTCGCTGTGGATCAACCGTGGCGACCGCATTGCGGTCACCGGTCGCAACGGGGTGGGCAAGTCGACCCTGCTACGAATCATCGCCGGAGAGGACACCGACTACAGCGGAGTGGTGCGCCTCGGCTCCAAGGTCACGGTCGGCTACTACCAAGAGGAGACCGGCAGTACGCTCACTGCAGCCAACAGCGTGCTCGATGAGGCAGCGGAGGCGGCATCGTCGGCCGATCAGGGCCGGGTACGCAGTCTGCTCGGCTCCTTCCTCTTCGAGGGCGACGATGTCTTCAAGGCCGTGGGGGTGCTCAGCGGCGGAGAGCGGAGCAGACTCGCGCTGCTCAAGATCCTGCTCAAGCCGGTGAACCTGCTCATCCTCGACGAGCCGACCAACCACCTGGACATCAATGCCAAGCGGATGTTGCTCAAAGCCCTCTCATCGTGGGATGGGACCATCATCTTCGTCAGCCACGACGCCGCCTTCATAGAGTCGCTTGCCACCAAGATCCTCTACCTCAACGAGGGCGATGCCCCGCTCGTCTATACCGGCGGGTACAGTGAATTCATCGCACGGCTTGAAGAGAAGGAGACGGTCTCCCCCACCCTGTTGAGAGCAGAGACACCACAGAAGGAGAGCGTACTCACCTACCGCGAAGCCAAGGAGCGCAAGAACCGCATCGCCATCCTCAAGCGTGAGGAGGAGGAGCGTCTTGTGTTGCACCAAGACCTCGCCAAGAGGATCGAGGCGGTGGTAGCCGAGATGGCGTTGCCTGAAAACTACAGTGATGGGCAGCGCATCGTCACCCTGCTTGGACAAAAAGAGGACCTGGAGACAAAAATGCATGAAACAGAACAGAGTTGGCTCTCGTTGGTCGATGAACGCGAGGGCCTTGAGGCAGGGGGAAGCGATGCTTAGCCGAACATTGCCCAAGATCATCCTGGCAAGCCAATCGCCGGCGCGCAAGATGGTACTCGAGGCGGAGGGCATCGAGGTCACGGTGCGCCCCACCTGGGCGCACGAGGAGCACTCCTGCACCGATGCACGCGACGTCGTCACCACCCTTTCACGGAGAAAACTCGACTCGGCCTTGGCACAGAACGGGGAGACGCTCCTGCCGGTGCTGGCCTGCGACACCATCATCGCCATCGACGGAGTCTTGATGGGAAAACCCTCATCGGTGGAGGAAGCGCGCCTGCAGCTCAAGCGGCTGTGTCGAGGCACGCAGGAGGTGTGGTCGGCGTGGGCACTCTACCGAGACGGGGCGGTCATCGGCGGCGCCGATATGGCCATAGTCCACTTCAAGGCGCTCGATGACGCAGCCATCGAGGAGTACCTCGCCCTCGGCGAGTGGATGGGAGCAGCCGGTGCCTACCGGATCCAGGGGCGTGGAAGAAGCCTCATCGCCTCCATCGAGGGCGATGAGAACGTCATCATCGGCCTGCCGTTGGCACAGATGAAGCGCACGCTCTCAGGCGGGCTTCGGCCCTTGCCACATCTTTGAATTTCTGAAATACTGGGAAAACCGATTTCTGTACGGGAGTCGGAATCTCCACCGTTACGGGTGTGTAAGAGCTAGAGGGTGACGGACCGTTATATGGCCGTCAGACAGGAGGATTATGTCCGTTGTTACCATGAAAAGCCTGCTCGAGTCAGGCGTACATTTCGGCCACCAGACCAAACGGTGGAACCCAAAGATGGCCCGTTTCATCTTCAGTCAGAGAAA
>JALOBD010000084.1 GCA_023228445.1 Sphaerochaeta sp.
GCGCTACGCACCAAACAGAAGGACACGCTCTTGGCCCTTGAGAACACCCACCTCTCCAAACTGCTGCAGGAGACGGAGAGCATCGTAGCACGCTACCCCAACTACTTTACCAAGCAAGCCGCTCCACGACTGGGCAGGACGGCAACATAGGAGGAGCACCCCATGAAACTGACCGATGCTGGATTACAAAACCGGAGTGTATGGCAGAGCGCAGGCTATACCCTCCCCTCATACGATCGCACTGCAATGATCGAAGAGAGTAAACGGAATCCGAAGTGGGTGCACTTCGGGGCCGGAAACATCTTCCGTGTCTTCCCGGCCGCGCTGCAACAGCGGTTGCTCAACGAAAAACACGTACAGAGCGGCATCATCGTCGGTGAGGCGTTCGACTATCAGATCATCGACGAGGTCTTTGCCAAACACGACAACCTCACCCTGATGGTAACCCTCAACAGCGACGGGTCCATCTCCAAAGAGGTAGTCGCCTCGGTCGCCAGCGCCCACAAGTGCGACCCCCAGTTCAAAGAGGAGTGGAAGTTCTTCACCGAGCTCTTCAGAGAGCCGAGTTTACAGATGGCCAGCATGACCATCACGGAGAAGGGGTATGCACTCTCCGGTGCAGACGGCTCCTTCTTCACTGCGGTGCAGAGCGATCTGGAAGCCGGTCCGACGCAAAGCTCGCTCTTCATCGCAAAGCTCACCGCCTTGGCGCATGAGCGCTTTCTTGCCCAAGCAGGCCCACTGGCACTGGTGAGCTTGGACAACTGCTCCCACAATGGGGAGAAGCTTGCCGATGCGGTGAAGACCATCGCCCGAGAGTGGCACGGGCGTGGCTTTGTCACAGCGGGATTTCTCACCTACCTTGAAGAGCAGGTCACCTACCCCTGGTCGATGATCGACAAGATCACCCCACGTCCTGATGAAGCGGTCAAACGGATGCTCGAAGGTGACGGCTTTGAGGACACAGCGCTCGTCATCACTGAGAAACATACCTATACCGCCCCCTTCGTCAACGCAGAGGCACCGCAGTACCTGGTCATCGAGGACGCCTTTGCCAACGGAAGGCCCCCACTTGAAAAAGCCGGCGTCTACTTCACCGACCGGGATACCGTCAACAAGGTGGAGCGGATGAAGGTCACCACCTGCCTCAACCCGTTGCACACCGCCTTGGCGATCTTCGGTTGCCTGCTTGGCCACACGCTGATCAGCGAAGAGATGCAGGACAGCGATCTCAAGCGCTTGGTCGAACGCATCGGCTACGACGAGGGCATGCCGGTGGTCGTCGATCCCAAGATCCTCGATCCCAAGGCCTTCATCGAGGAGGTGCTCACCGTCCGTTTCCCCAACCCCTTCATGCCCGACACCCCACAGCGAATCGCCACCGATACGAGCCAGAAGCTCGCCATCCGGTTTGGCGAGACCATCAAAGCCTACCTGGCCGATCCCCAGCTCGATATCAAGAGCCTGAAGATGATTCCCTTAGTGTATGCCGGGTGGCTGCGCTACGTGATGGCTCTCGATGACGAGCTTGCGCCCTTCACCCCAAGCCCCGATCCCCGCCTCGGTGAAGTACAGGCATACGTCAAAGAGATCAAGATCGGTGATACCGGACCCTTCCCCCAATTGGAGAAGGTCCTCTGCGATCCATCGATCTGGGGAGTCGACCTCATTGAAGTCGGGATGGCTGACCTGGTCCTCTCGTACTTCACCAGCCTGATACGGGGCAAGGGAGCGGTCAGGAGCACCTTGCAAGAGCACGTACATGGGAGGACACGCTCCGTATGAGTCGTCACTATGCACGCCTCGTCAGTCAAACCCTCTATCTCGTACTCGGGACTGCGGTGGCTGGATTTGCCATTGCAGTCTTTATCACCCCAGCCAAGATTGCCTCGGGCGGCGTCAATGGTATCGCTACGATCATCTACCACCGCACCGGGTGGGATACCGGGGCGATGATGCTTGCCATCAGCGTGCCGCTCTTCCTCTTCGGAATGAAAATCTTCGGCAAGACCTACGGGGCCAGAAGCCTGGCGGGGACGCTGCTCCTCTCAGCCTGGGTGAGTCTCTTCGGCCAGATCACCGGCTACCAGGGCATCCTTCCCTACATCGACCGTATGGACACACTGCTCTCTGCGATCTTCGGTGGGGTACTCTTGGGAAGCGGCATCGGCATCGTGATGCGCAGTGGTGCCAATACCGGAGGCACTGACATCATCGCCCAAATCATCAGCCGCTACACCCCCCTACCCCTTGGCACCGCCCTCTTCGTCGCCGACGCACTGGTCATCCTCCTCGGGGCTTTGAACTTCGGCTTGGAGCGAGCCCTCTTTGCCGTCATCACCCTCTACCTCTCCGGTCAGATGGTGAACTTCATGGTGATGAACCTGGGGACCAAGTATGCCAAGACCGCCTATATCGTCAGCGATCACCACGAGGCCATCGGCAAGCGGATCATCAACGAACTGCGCCACGGCGGCACCCTCATCACCGGGGTGGGAATCTTTACCCAACGCGAGCGGCCGATCCTATTGGCGGTGGTCCACAACCAACAGATCACCCTCCTCACCCAGATCGTCCATGAGGAGGATCCCAAGGCGTTCATGTTCGTCCACGAAACCTACCAGGCCCTCGGAGAGGGGTTCGTCCCGATGGGGCGCATCGTCGCCTCAAAGAAAGAGCGGAACCAGCAACACCGTCCAAATCGCACTCAAGCTGATCGAGATTGAACTCATCGCCCCCTGCACCTGCCCGATCTCCATCGCCTTGGTCGTTCCCAGCGCGTGGCTACAACAACCGATGCCCACCCCTTGGGCGACCGGATCCTTGACGGCGAACACCTTGATCATGAACGGGGCGAGCAGGTTGCCCCCGAGTCCGGTGATGAGGGTGCTGGCGATGGTGAGGGCCGGCAGGCCCCCCATTTGCTCAGCCAATGCGATGGCCACCGGCGTGGTCACCGACTTTGGAATCATGCTGGCGATGATCGCCTCCTCCAGGCCCAGCCATCGGCTGAGGAGCAGCACACTGGCCATTGCGGCAAGCGATCCGGTAAAGGTGCCGATGACCACCGGAAAGAACGAGGAGAGCAACACCGCGCGTTGACGGTAGATCGTCAGCGCGAGGACAGCGGTCACCGGAGCGAGGAACATGAGGATGAAGGAGGCGCCCTCCTCAAAGTACTGGTGGGGGATGTCGAAGATCTCGAGCGTCCCCACCACGATGATCATCGCGATGATCAGTGGGTTGGCGATGGGGTTCTTCACTTTTTGGCTCACCCATAGCCCCGCCTTGAATGCGACGATGGAGAGCGTGATGCCAAAGAGCGGGGAGGAGAGGATCTCAACCACGACGGCCTCCCGACACCACGTGCTGCAGGCGGATGACTGCCGCGGCCGTCCAGGCGGAGACGGCAAAGCAGATGACCACACTGACGAGGTTGACCAAGATCAATTGCCACCAAATGGCGCTGATGACATCGGTGTATCGGATGATCGAGATGGCGGGGGGGATGAAGAAGAACGTCATGTTGCGCAGCAGAAAATCGGCACTCTCTCCCAGGTGTCGCTCCTTGAGCAGGCCGGAGGCGAGCAGCACAAGGACCAAGAGCATGCTGACCACGCTGCCGGGAAGTGAGAAGGGCAACAGGTGGGCGGCCAGATCCCCGACGAGACAGAGAGCGAAGATGAGTCCAAGTTGACCGAGATACTTCATTACGGGACACCATACTCCATCGATGATCCTGTGGGAAGTGGTTTTGGTTCACACACCCCTTCCTATCGGCTATACTCTGCCCCAAGGAGCAATGATGGCAACCAAGAAGAAACCAGCGATACAAAAGCGCACAGCCACCAAGGCAAAGAAGCGGGGCAAACGCCTCCTGCTCCTCCTCGCCCTGATCGTGGTGCTCTGGGTCCTCTCCCTCGTCTTCGCCCCCACCGAGGCCGAATACCTTGTCCACGGTGCCTCATACATCAGCGACTTGGAGCTTCCTGCCTACGATGACGGGGAGATTGTCGTCCGTCACCCCGGCTTCACCCTCCTCTACGACGAGGAGCATGAGCAAGCCCGCTGGGTCGCCTACCACCTCACCCGCGATGAGCTCTACGGAACGGCCAAGCGGAAGGACAACTTCCGAAGCGACCCCTCCATCCCCACCGGTTCCGCCGAGCTTGCCGACTACCGGGGCAGTGGGTACGACCGCGGCCACCTGATCCCCGCCGGCGACCTCACCTGGTCAGAGGAGGCGATGAGCGCGTCGTTCTTCCTCAGCAACATGAGTCCACAGGAGGGGTCCTTCAACCGCGGCATCTGGTCGCAGCTTGAGGCGGTGGTGCGCAACTTTGCCGACAGCGAGGGAGCCGTCTATGTGGTCACCGGTCCGGTGTTGACCGATGGACCGTACAAGACGATCGGAGAGAACGAGGTTTCGGTGCCGAACGCCTACTACAAGGTAATCCTCGACTACGAGGAACCCGTCTTGAAGGCCATCGGCTTCGTACTGCCCAATGAAGGCTCGAAGAGCGACCTCAAAACCTTTGCCACCACCGTCCGGGAGGTGGAGGAGCTGACCGGACTGGACTTCTTCCACCGCCTTCCCGACACCCAGGAAGAGCTCTTGGAGACGCGGTACGACACGGAGGCGTGGGACTTTTCCACCTTCACGGCCACAGAGAAGGCGCGACAAGCCTACCAAAGCGCCGCCCCTCAGCCAAAGAAAGAGGAGAGTGGTACGTATCGCCTCATCAAGGGAACGCTTGATACCGTCCTGTTGATCATCAAGCGGGAGAGCCGCTCGCTCATCGAGCTCTTCATCCCCCGCTCACAGTTGAAGAGAGCCGTGCCGCTTCTCTACTGAGACGGATATCAAGCTCTCTTCACATCGCCGGCGCATGGATGGCATCGACAATCGGAACCTGTCGATGCACACGCCCTTACAGCATGATGGCTGGGTATGATCTGTTGGACCTCCATGGCAAACGCCAGGATCCTTACCGCGTGGTCCTGAGAAATCCATCCAGCGTGGCCAAATATGCAGCCAGCGCTTCCTTGCCCTTCTCCGTCAGACGAATCGAGGTCCTCGGCTTTCTCTCCACGAACTCCTTATGAATACTGATGTACTCTGCTTCCTCAAGTTTGGTGAGGTGGGTCGTCATGTTGCCATCGGTGGCCCCGACGACGTCACGAAGGCTGGTAAAGTCCATGGACTGGCAGCCGGCCAACGCGGCGACGATTGCCAGCCTGAGGCGGGAGTGCAAGACTGTGTCCAGTCTCCTGTGATCGAAGATCGAGCTCTCTTCATCGTCTTGGTGTGCCATCGATGCTTCTCCGTTTCATCACGATTCCGGGAATGAGCTCGAAGAACAGGGTGAGCACTCCCACGATTGCCGGACCATACCAATCGCCGGCAAGCGGAATCAATATACCGCCGATCCACCATGGCAGGGAGAGGAGACCCAGTACCACTGAGCTTCCAATCACGGCGCTTATGGTATACCCCATCCCAATCGAGGCAGAGGTGATCGCCAGAGCGATGGAGAGACTCAACAAACCGACCAGACCGAATGATAAACACAGGACCACGACCATGACAAGTACCATCACCCACGTGGCGACCAGCAAACGGCGTATGAGCGAATTGACTTGCCTACCCATTCTCCGTGACCTGAACATCGCCACGACCATCCCTGAGCCCATGACGAGGAACCACATCCAAGGGATGAGGGGCCATCGAGATACCGCGACCAAGAGATAGCTTGTTACCGTGCCAAAGATGACGATGGCACCGAATAGGATGAAATAATAGCTGAAGTCCATCGCCAGACTCCGTGTCTCCTCCATGACCCTCCTGATGTATGCCAGGTTCTCCTGGGCAGACTGTTGTACCCGATCCATACCTTCTTGTGTTTCGTTCATGATTCCTCCAACAGGTCTTCCTAGCAAAGCAGGAATCGGCACCCCGCCTTGATCGTCAGACCATTGCCCAAGTACGGCTTGTGTGCCAAGGCGATGGCCTTGGCGGTGGTGCCAGCTCCCCCAATCTCAAAATAATACGAACCGCTCCCCTCCGATGCAAAGAAAAATTCGACTCCAAACCCTCCATACCCACCTACATGCCACAACGAACCGACTTCAGGGCTGGGAACAAACACCAACAAGGCTGAACTTGCGTACAGGCGCATCCAGTCATGCTGGGCTGCGGTAATTTGCAACCCTACGCTGGTGAGCACATAGGGATACCACTCCTGCTCCCCACCCTGTACCATTCCTGCCTTGTACTGCAAGTCCACACCACCATAGATGGTCACCAACCCGTCGAACAGCGGAGGTGCCATCACTTCAGCACCGAGGGAGAAATCTCCTCCTCGCTGACCGATGGACATTGCCAAGGCCATGGATCTGTCAGCTGCGCCCAAGGGGACCAGGGCGATGACCCACAACAAAACCAAGCCAATCGTCACTCGTTTCATATCCATTAAATCTCCATTAGAGAGTACTCTTAATATAAGAGTACATGATATTCAGCGATTGTCAAGCCCTGCCTCAACACCGTAAGCGCAACACAGGCCGCCTTCCGGCGGCCTGCAAGACAATCATTCAATCGTTATTTGGAGATCAACATCGTCTTGGGGTCGAGGGAGACGCCCATCGGCTTCTCCATCATGGCCCCTTGGGCCTTGACGGCGGTCATGACGACCTTGTCGCGTTCCTCATTGTAGATCAAGCCGATGAGCACATCGATCAATTCGATGTACTTGAGCATGGTGCTGGGTACTCCGTACTTGTCGTAGGTCACGTCGGAGCGTACCGGCGAGACACTGAACCAGACCTCCAGGTTCATCTCCTGGGCGAACGCCTTGATCTTTCGTACATCATCCTCGGTGGCGATGGTCAGCTTGTATCCATCAAAGAGGATTGCATCCGCCTTGAAGGAGCCGTGCTTGATCAGTGTCTCCAGGCTGGAGAGCACCTTGTCGATGGTGACATTCTCCTGGCTGAAGTTCATGACCACGCGGTTGGAGAGAATATTATTGTAAACCGATGCCGCGTCATCGAGGCTACGCCCCTCGGACACCTCCCGGAACACTTCCTTATACCAATTGATGACGTGCTCGACGTTCCCACTGAACGAGACGTGGATCACATGCTCTGAGTGAAGCAGTTTGTCGGTGGCCAAGTGCACCAGGCACGCTGTCTTGCCGACACCATGACGAGAAACAAGCACCCCGAGGTTCCCACGACCGAGACCCCCGCCCAGCGACTCGTCAAAAACGCGAAGAGGACTCAAATCGTTCAATTCTTGTATTTCCATGTACCCTCACCTCCCAGTAGTAGTCATTGGCCTCAGTATACTATGAAACAGGCTGGATGGGTACTTTTTTACTCCGCTAAACCGAACAACCCCCCAAAGTCCATCGACCTTGGGGGGTTGTTGTCATGATTGGAGCCCTGATCAGCGTTTGCGCTTCTCCTGGTAGGCCTTCTTCAGCTCCTCGGAGACGCTGACCGGGACCCGTCCATATTTGCCGATTTCCATGGTGAATTCACCCTTTCCCTGGGTCAACGAGCGCAGCACCGTCGAGTAGCCGAACATCTCGGAGAGGGGGACCTCAGCCACCACGGTACTCGATGCCATATCCTCGGTGGAGCTGACGATCATGCCACGCCGCTGGTTGATGGAGGCGAAGACACTGCCCTGGAACTCGTTGGGGGCGACGACCTCGACCCGCATGATCGGCTCAAGGATGACCGGCTTGGCCTTCTCGAACGCCTCGCGGAAGGCGCTCAGTGCAGCTGTCTGGAAGGCCATGTCCGAGGAGTCGACGGCGTGCCAGGCGCCATCGTTGATGACGGCCCTCACCCCGATGACCGGGAAGCCCACCTGGCTGCCCTTCTTGATGGCGGTCTGGAAGCCCTTGTCACAGGAGGGGATGAACTCGCTGGGAATCGTCCCGCCCTTGATCTCGTCGACGAACTCATAGTCCTGCGGCTCCTCACTGCTGCCGGTGTCCACCAACGGTTCGATGTAGCCGGCCACCCGGGCGTACTGGCCCGAGCCTCCCGTCTGCTTCTTATGGGTGTAGTTGAAGTCCGCGCGTGCCGTGATGGCCTCGCGGTAGGCGACCTCCGGCTGTCCGATCTCCACCTCGGCCTTGTACTCGCGCTTCATGCGCTCGACGTAGACCTCCAGGTGCAGCTCACCCATCCCCTGGATGATCGTCTGGTTGGACTCCGGATCGACGAAGGTCCGAAAGGTCGGATCCTCCTTGGTAAAGCGGTTGAGGGCCTTGGCCATGTTGTCGCTGGCCTTCTTGTCCACCGGCTTGACGGCAAGGGAGATGACTGGGTTTGGCACGAACATCGAGGAGAGGGAGTAGTTGAGCTTCGGGTCACAGAAGGTATCGCCACTTGCGCAGTCGATGCCAAAGAGTGCGGCGATCTCGCCCGAACCGGCCTCGGTAAGGTCCTCCATCGCCGAAGCGTGCATCCGGATGAGCCTGCCGACGCGGAACTTGCGCCGGGAGCGGGTGTTGTACAGCTCATCACCCTTGCGAATCTTGCCTTGGTAGACCCTGATGTAGGTCAGCTGGCCATACTGGCCGTCCTCAAGCTTGAAGGCGAGGGCAACGGTCGGCAGGTCATCATCGGAGTGGAGGACCACCTCCTCCTCGTGGTTGTCGAGGTCGAGGGCCTTGTTCACGACATCGGTGGGGTCAGGCAGATAGCTGACCACCGCGTCGAGCAACGGTTGGATTCCCTTGTTTCGGTACGCCGAACCCATGAAGACCGGACAGAGCTGCAGCGAGATGGTCGCCTCGCGGATCGCCTTGATGAGGATCTCCTCGCTCACGCGCTCCTCGATCATCGCCTCCATCAGCTCGTCGCTGCACAGCGAGACGCCGTCGAGCAGCTCCTCGCGGCGCTCCAGTGCCTCCTCAAGCAGGTGGGCGGGGATCTCCTCCTCGCGCACCTGGTCCATGCGGGGACCGGCGTCGAAGTACAACGCCTTCATCTTCACCAGATCGACCACCCCCTCGAGGTGATCCTCAAGGCCGATGGGAATCTGCATCAACACAGCGTTGAGGCCGAGCTTCTCGACCAGCTGGTTCTTGACCCGGTAGGGGTTCGCCCCGGTTCGGTCGCACTTGTTGATGAATGCGATGCGGGGCACGTGGTAGCGTTTCATCTGCCGGTCGACGGTCAGGGACTGGCTCTGCACCCCACCGACGGAGCAGAGCACCAACACCGCCCCATCGAGCACTCTCAGCGAGCGTTCCACCTCAATGGTGAAGTCGACGTGACCCGGCGTATCGATGACGTTGATCTCATGATCATTCCAGATGACGTTGGTGGCCGCACTGGCGATGGTGATGCCGCGTTCGCGTTCAAGCTCCATGCTGTCCATGGTCGCCCCGACGCCGTCCTTGCCACGAACCTCGTGGATTTCGTGAATCTTGTTGCAATAGTAGAGGATTCGCTCGGAGAGTGTCGTTTTACCCGAGTCAATGTGGGCACTGATCCCAATATTCCTCAATTTGTGCACATTTGCCATATTGTATAACCTCTATCTCAATGGAGTATTGACGTATTCGACAGATTTTCCTCATTGCCAACCAATGACTGGAGAGCCTCTTTTTCTAGAGTACAGAACAGATTAGCAGTCGAAAAAAAGGGAGGTGACTCATACCGTCCAACCACCTGGGAGATAGTAGTACATTGTAAATCTTTGTTCAATCCCTTTCTCTGCCC
>JALOBD010000085.1 GCA_023228445.1 Sphaerochaeta sp.
GACATGGTAGCAGCTGTATACGATCTTGGCCAGAAGAAGTTACCCTGGGTGACTTCATTGACAAGACATTGTGGCCATGGTACCGTGAGGTTGCTTTAGTTTTGCGTTGCAGCTGGTCTGTTACCCTATCTTTGTACGTATGCGTTCTTCACTGAATCCCACTCGCAGACAGGTTAATCGTTCGAGACTGCGCCAAAGAAAGCAAATACTTTTTCATACAGGTGAGGCCTGTAAAGGATGCTTTGAATGGCAAAGAAAATCTATGTTGGTAACATGAGTTACAACACCAGCGAAGAAGAACTTCGCGACCTGTTTGCACAGTACGGCACCGTCCTCAGTGCGAACATCATCATCGACCGCGAGACCCGCCGCCCCAAGGGCTTCGGTTTCGTCGAGATGGAAGACAACAGTGCAGCAGAGGCTGCCATCAGCCAGCTGGACGGCACCGACTTCGGTGGACGCAACCTTCGTGTCAACGAGGCCATTGCAAAGCCCCGCCCGAGCTACGACCGCTACTAATCGACTGTTGTTGAGTGAGGGGGCCCTTCGGGGCTCCTTTTTCAGTTATAACAAAAAGAGAAAATCTTCTTCAGTTATAAGCCCACCCTTGCAGAAAAATCGCTCTTCTAGCTCTTGTGCGGTCCAGCCTTTTTCTTTAAGTTTGAGCAATTTCAACATCAGTCGGGCTTCAATCGCAGTGACTTTCACTTTCGTTTCATTTTGTAGCTGAAGTGTTGAGTGTTTAATGTCTCCCTTAAAACCTCCTGCAATATATACAAAATATTTCAGGTTCGTTCCTGGGTAGATTTCTTCATTCGAGTAGAGATAGGTCTCTTTCATTTTAAGCATATCGATATGACCCAATGCGAATAGCATGGTTGCTTTCGTATCAGCAAAACCACAATCCATGCTCTCTTCTCTTTTGATAAACACATCAGGGAAATTTCCCCGCCAATTTATTTTTGATATTCTTCGCCCTATCCATAAACTTTCTTTAAATCCTAAATCTAAAAGAAGATTGGTAGTTGCTCTTTCAAATTCTTCTGAATTTTTACCTCCCGAACTTGCATATGCCAGATACAAGTTTTCCTCTAAAGTACTTTTAGATTTTTGCATCAATCTGACAGCCCTGACAGCTTGATCTGAAGTAAAACCATACCTTCCAACATAATTCGCAAACTCTGCGACATCATCTCCCATAAAGAGATTATCGTTTATGAAGTCCACATATTTTACTTGAATAAAAACATCACTGTAGTCTTTGGATTGCCGTGATTCCCTGGAACTCTTGCGTGTGTCCTTCTGATTTAAGTATCGACCATAGGCGCGTTGAAAAGATTCGTTGTTTGATCGACTGTATTCTATGAAAGAATCAAACTCACCAGATAAATCATCGTAGAGTGCTTCGAACATCAAGTTGAACTCAAATCGCTTAGGGTTTTTGTGTAACGGGCTTTGAATTATCAGATTCGCAGCTCTCAAGTAATTGGTTGCGGTGTTGGCAATATCATGCACATTGTTCAACACTTTCCCCGGAGTACCACGAGGTGTAAATAAATCAAGATCAGGATTGTCGACAACATCAAGGATATTCCCAGTCTTTCTATACCTGAGAATTTTCTCAACACAAATTTCAAAACATCCATGGTTATGACCATAAATCACAGGTATCATTACATCATAATCTGATAGATATCCTTCCATTCGATCATCACGAAACAATTTTAACAAAAATTGAAATGGCTTAACCTTCATACGCCCATCAATTAACACATTCATTCCTCCACCGTATGCAGAAGGATACTGGTGACGGAAAAGTTGATACTGCAATGCATTCAAGGGATTTGTCCCTTCCGCTATCGCTTGGCCGGCAAGAGTGTACTGATAATTCTTATCAGGAGAGCGGTAGATCAAGCCCAATGCTTCCAATTGAGCATAGTATGTACGTGTTCCCCCCGGATTGTTATCTCTGGTGAAAGCTTTACTTTTTATCCCCACTTCCTCGAAAAGACGATAAATTTGCTTCTGATCATCTGTCGAGAAATGATCCAAGTCATCACAATACATCAGAACCTTCAAGATCTGATTCAGCTTCCAAGGCTCAATGTTACGAATATTCCGTGGGAACATCCAGATACGTCTAGTTTTTTCTTCGAACGAAAGAAGCATAACGTTCTCCAACAACTATTAGTGTATGCGAATCAAAGATTTGGCTCAATATGTGGGTAAGGAATCCCTGCGAAGCACTTCAGGACAGAATTGAAAATAATTCTTGCAGCTTCGCATGGAACGGCCATACCGATTTGCCTCCTTACTTTTTCTTTACTGCCCATGAAATGGTAATCATCAGGAAAAGTTTGTAGTCGTGCTCGTTCTCGATTTGTCAATGCTCTAGGCTCTGACCAATGGTATATATGAGTCCCTCCTCCACCCGATCCAGTTACGGTATAAGCGGGTTTATCAGGATCAAGTCGACGATAAATCTGACTAATTTTTGCACCTTTAACATTTAATTGTAAGTGTTTAGGTAGATTTGAATTGAATGCATTTTCACCTGGCTTGATGTATTTCAAGCGCTCGACTACGACCGGTGATTGTCTTGTCAACTCATTATTTGTCGCATCTATTGGTATGGGAGGATTCTCAATTGCGTTTCGACAACTATTATCGATATGTGCGTATGGAGCGGGATCAGGAACTTTGTACTCAATTCCCAAGTCTTCTCTAATCCCAATAATTATCACTCTGTGCCTAGCTTGTGGTATCCCATATTGCTCAAATTTGTATAGATTAGGATAGATCACATACCCTGATTCACGTAAGTCTTTCAAGATTTGTTGAAACGCGTTCCCTTCGTTGGCTGAACGAATCCCTCCAACATTTTCTGCTAAGAACCACTTTGGTTTATATATTCTGAGAGCCTTAATACCATATGTATAAAGAGGACCATACTCTCCATCAAATCCTTTCTGCTCACCGACTTGTGAAAAATCATTGCACGGGAACCCGAACGCCAAAATATCAATATCTCCAAGTGACTCAATATCCAGTTTTCGTACATCTTCACATATAACAGAGCTTGGATTATTCGGACATATATTATGAATGTATGTATTACAAGTGTCTTGATCATAATCATTTGCCCACTGGTGAACAACGTTTATTCCTGGGACATTGGCCATCTGAGCCCCCTTTGCTAAACCACCTGGGCCACAAAACAACTCACCAAGACTAAATACCATATGTTTCATCTAACTCCCATGTAAACTAACAACTTCTTATTGATTTTGTTTGCTTCAATGTAAAATTCAAATTGTACTAATAATCAAAGGTTCTATGATTGTGTGATTGTATCAGATATCAAGCTTTTTCGCCACCGGCTGGTTGTCATCGATCTGATTATTAGGCAAGCCAGCTGGACGGCACCGACTTCGGTGGACGCAACCTTCGTGTCAACGAGGCCATTGCAAAGCCCCGCCCGAGCTACGACCGCTACTAATCGACTGTTGTTGAGTGAGGGGGCCCTTCGGGGCTCCTTTTTTGTGTACCGGTGCTCGCTTCCAAGAGGGCGAGGAACTGCACCTCGTCGACAGCCGGGGAGAAGTAGTAGCCCTGGTATTCGTCGCAGCCAATCTCGCGAAGGAACTGTAGCTGCTCCTCACTCTCCACTCCTTCGGCAACCACTCGGGCTTTTATCTCCTTTGCCAACATCAGGACCGTCTTGTAGATTGTCGACGATTCGGTCGACGGGAAGCGGGCTATGAAGGAGCGGTCGATCTTCACCTTGTCGGCTCCAAGCTCCAAGAGGTAGGAGAGCGAGGAGAAGCCGGTACCGAAGTCGTCGATGGCGATCAAGAGGCCTTGGGCACGCAACTTTGCTATGATGGCGCTGGCACTTCGCAAGTTCTCGATGGCGGTATGCTCGGTCAGCTCGATGCACACCTGGTGGTCTCGGATCCGATGCTCCCGCAGCATCGCCCCCAGGTAGTCAATCAAGGAGGGGTTGGAGAACTCCTCGGCGCTGAGGTTGAGGGCCAACGTGAAGGCGGGTTGCAACTCCTTCAGTTTCGCCTGGTGTTCCTGCAGGAAGAGCAGCGACCGGGCGATGACGAAGCGCCCGAGCCGCTCACTGTACCCTCCCTCGATGAGGGCAGGTAAAAACTCGTCTGGTCTTATCGGGCCAAGTGTAGGATGATTCCATCTGATCAGCGCCTCGGCTCCGACCACGGCGTTGGTTTGAACGCTCACCAGAGGCTGATAGGCCAACGAGAGCTGCCCAGATCCAAAGAGCGACCCCAACGCCTTGGCAATCTCGCCCCTTCGCTCAATGCTGGTGCGGACCTCCGCGGTGTAGAAGAGATACCCCTTCCCCTTCTCTGCCACGGCCATCTCACTGGCGAGCAGGGCATCAGTGAGCAGGTCCCCGGCAGTAAAAGAGGTCGAAGGGACGTTGGCCACTCCACACACCATGCGCAGTGCCAATGCCTTGGATGGCTCATCAGCCGGACTTTGCAGCACTGAGAGCACCCGACGGACCCGTTTGGCCAAATTCTCGGTCATCCCCACCTTTGGAAGAATCACCAAATACCCGTCATAGCCAAACGCACTGACGGCAACCTCAGTGGCAAAGAGTGTGGTGAGGGTCGAGCAGAGGCTTACGGTGAGGCTTGAGCGTTCACTGTGGGAGAGCTGCGTGCCGATCTCCCGGCTGTTTTGCAGACGGACGATGACGGCGGTGACCTCCCCCTGCGTTTTGATCATCTGTTCAAGACCCAAGAGCTCGATCAAGGGGTCGGCGACTCGTTGCGCGACACTCTTCCAAGAGGACCAGTTGAACGGCGTGTAGACTTCAACTCGTTGACCGGTGCCGCCGCGCTCGTAGACCTCGGTGACCGTGAGGGTGTAGAGAAAGAGGTTGCCACCGCGCCCAATGAGCCAGCATGGGACGCTCTCTGCCGGGGTGGTCTCGGTGGTGCGACGAAACTCATGGCATGTTCGGTCGAGCAACTCGTGCTGTTGGTATCCGCTGAGACGCAAGAATGCTTGGTTTGCATAGCTGATCCGTCCGCTGTGGTCACAGACGATGATACCGTTTTCGGCGTACTCTGCGACCAGTGAGCTGATCTGCGCCTGCCTGCGGTCCCCGCGCCTGAGACGATAGAACATCGTGATGAGGAGCACCAGGGAGAAGGAGAAGATAGCTGTAATGTACTTGATGGCGGGGAAATGCAAGAGCGGGTATTGGGAGAGGTGCGCCAAGTGCGCCTGATGGTAACTGCTCACCACTCGCCACAGCGCGACGTTGGAGCCTCGGTAGACGACAGAGCCATCGGTACGGGGGTAGATTGTCTGCCAGACGAAGCTCTGCTCTCGGTCATGCAAAACCCCCATATCCTTTTTGGACATCGCACTCTCCAGCTCAGCGCTCTCGTTGTAGATGTTGGCCGTGCTCTCCGTGATCGACACACACTCCTGCCAACTATCAATGAGGATCGTGCCATCGACTTTGATCAGACGGAAGGAGAGGTCTTTCTCAAGCGTCGCCTGATAGGCGGAGAGGAAGGAGAGGAGGGCACACCCATCGAAGTCGATGGCCAATACCCCGGCCAGCCGGCTCCCTAGAAAAAGAGGCAGTGCAAGGGTGACCGTCGGGTGGCCGATGAACTCGTTGTACTCGATCTCTGAGATGTGCAGCGTTCTCAAGCCGACGTTGTGTGCCTGGCGAAAGAGCTCTGCATCCTCTGCTGAGCGATCCAGGTCATCAGCGTCGAATAAAAGGAGCGACCCGTCCAACAGACGTTGTACATGGCTGACCTTCGCCCCATCACGATCGAAGAATCGGACACTCTGCATATACTGCTTCTGGCCCATGAACCGGACAAAGAGGGCCGAAAACTCCCCCAGGCTCTGTTCGTTTGGCTTCCTGGCGTAATCGGTGGCCTCGTTGGAGTTGTAGATGATCAGAAGGTCACTGACGAACTGGGTGAACGTCGCCTCGATCTGGTTGGCGATGATCAGCGTACCACGCTGCTGCTCCGCTTCGATACGAAGGGCCGCCTGGATTCGCTGTGAGCGCTCCACGGCGAAGAAGATTGCAAGGCAAACCAGTGAGACAATCAATGAGAGGAGCAGGATCATTGCCCACGCCGATCTGTCAACCTGAGTTCCGCTGTGCCTCTTGTCCCTCATTGTCAAAGGATATCACACCACCGCTGTGGAAAGAAGCTCTCACCTTCACTCAACCAACGCCGCACGCCATTGCACCAGTTTGTCCTCATAGCGCATCGTATTGGCGGGGCTCGTTGAGGCGAGGGTGAAAAACTGTATCGGGGAGGGGCGATAGGCGACCAGTCGGTCATAGAAACGCGCCGCTTGCTTCCCGTTGAAGATGATCTTCTCCAGAGCCGGGTGTTCATCGATGAAGGGGATGAGGGCATTGGGGACGACGGAGCGGTAGTTGCTGTCCAGTGACCCTTCACGCTCGAAGCGAAAAAGGACGTTCCAGAGGGCAAGCTTGCTGACCAGTGCCAATTCGACTTTTTGGGCGTAGGTGTCGATCGGGTGGGCAAAGACATCGCTGAGGATCGGCCAAAAGGCATTGCGGGCAAAGCCGTAGTACTCTCCCTTTTGGAGGCTCACCACACTTGGGCCAGTGCCGAGGATCAGGATTGTACTATCAGGGCGGTGAATCGGGGCAAAGCTCTCCAACATCCTCTGATGGTACCCCGCTCCATGACAGTGGTCAACGACTCTCCCTTGTCTGTGAAACTCCTCTTGTGATACCTTCTGGCCATGGACCAAAACCTGCTGCTCGGCCAAGCCCTCGGCTTGGTGACCGCAATCTGCTTCGCTCAGAATTCCATCATCTATCGCCACCTTGGCCAGAAGGTCGGCTCACAGGGCGTCGCCCACATCCGCATGTGGCTTGCCCTGCCGTTTGTACTCCTCCTCACTCGCCTCATCGAGGGGAGTTGGCTTCCTACCGATTGGGCCCTCTCCACCTACCTCATCCTCCTCGCAAGCGGCGTCATCGGCTACTTTCTCACCGACCTCTTGATGTTCAGAGCGTACATACTGCTTGGAAGCCGCGAGTCCATGGTCATCATGACCCTCTCGCCGGTAGTGACGGCCGCCCTCTCCCTCCTCCTCTTCGATGAATACCTGAACCTCATCCAGCTGCTCGGCATGGTCATCACCATCGGTGGGGTCGGCATGATGATCCTGCTGGACAGACACCCCTCCCCCATCGCCTGTGAGCGCAAAAACCGCAGCACCGGTGTCCTCTACGCAGTGCTCGGTTCAATCCTGCAGTCGATCTCCTTCCTCTTGGCCAAGGCAGCCCTCGGTGAAGGGGGTCCCGTCTCCACCAACCTGATTCGCAATATCGGTGGCCTGGGCGCGTTCATCATCTTCAACGGCCTCATCAAGGGCAACGCCAAAGAACACTTCAAGATTCTCAGGCAGCCACGTGCCCTCTTCCTGCTGCTCCTTGCATCCCTTGCAGGTCCGGTGCTGGGTATGAGCAGCCAGATGAAAGCCTTCACCCTCGCCCCGGTGGGGGTGGTGACCACCATCACCCAGGTCTCCCCAGTTCTGCTCCTTCCCTTCGATTGGTTCATCCTCAAGCGGAGAATCTCGGCGGCAAGCCTGGCGGGGACCCTGCTCAGCATCGCCGGCATCGCCATCCTCTTTCTCTCAGCCTGACCCTCCTTGCCACCCAGTACCACTTTCCAGTACCCTCAATCCATGAGCATGGTCGCCGTCGAAGGCATATCCAAGACCCTTTTGGAAGAAGCACTGTTTCGTGAGGTGAGCTTCACCCTCGAAGAGGGGGAGCGGGCGGGCCTCGTCGGTGCCAACGGGGCAGGCAAGTCCACCCTGCTGAAGATCCTCTCCTCCCGCATGGAGAGCGACAGCGGTACCATCTCCTACAAAAAGAACATCGACATAGCGGTGTTGGAGCAACAGGTCACCTACCAACGTGATGACACCGTCGCCTCCTTCCTCCACAACGGAGCAGGGAGGCGCATCAGGGCAACCAACGCCTACCAGGCCCTTCTGACCACCGACCATACCCAAGAGCAGCTCGCTTCAGCCCTCGAAGCGATGGACACACTCCAAGGGTGGACCTTGGTCGACGAGTACACCTCACTGCTCGGCGAACAAGGCCTCTTCGACATCCTGGACAGCCCCATGGCGAGCCTTTCAGGTGGCATGCTGAAGAAGGTAGCCCTCGCGCGCCTCTTTGCAAGCGGCGCCGATCTCCTGTTGCTCGACGAGCCGACCAACCACCTGGACATCCCCACCATCGAGTGGCTGGAGAGCAAACTGAGGAACTCAGCCGCAACCGTGGTGGCGGTGACCCACGACCGCTACTTCCTCGATGGAGTCTGCCATCGGATCCTTGAGCTCGATGGTGCTACCCTCTACTCCCACCCCACCCCCTTCTCCCACTTCCTCGAGCGGCGCGATGAGCGCATCAATGCCGAGGCGAAGGAGGAGGAGCGGATCAGGACGATCTTGAAGCGTGAGCTGGCGTGGCTCAAGCGCGGACCAAAGGCGCGGACCGGCAAGGACAGCGCACGCAAGGAGCGCATCGAGGTGCTGCTCGCCTCCCAGGAGGGGAGGCAAGGCCAAGAGATTTATGCGCTCTCCTCCCTCACCCGCCGCCTCGGCAAGAAAATCCTCGAAGCCGAAGACCTCTCCAAATCCTATGGGGGCAGGCCGGTCATCAACGCCTTCACCCACTCCTTCCAGAAGGGGTGCAAGATCGGGGTGATCGGAGCCAACGGTAGTGGCAAGAGTACGCTGCTCGACCTCATCTCCGGTTCCATCGAACCAGAGAGTGGGGTACTCGAGATCGGGGTGAACACAGCCTTCGGCTACCTGAGGCAGACCACCCTCCCCTTCCCTCCACAGATGACGATCATCGAGGTGGTCGAAGAGATTGCCAAGGTCATCACCATCGCCCCAAAGGAGAGCGTCAGTGCAGCGAAGTTGCTCGAGCTCTACGGCTTTCCCGCCTCCATGCACCGCAAGGGCGTCACCACCCTCTCCGGGGGGGAGCAACGCCGCCTTGCGCTGGTCACCACCTTGATGGCACAGCCCAATTTCCTCCTGCTCGATGAACCGACCAACGACCTCGACCTCGCCATGATGGAGAACCTGGAGGAGTACCTCACCTCCTTCGGCGGCTGCCTGCTCGTCAGCAGCCACGATCGTGCGTTCCTCGACCTCGTCTGCGATGAGCTCTTCGTCCTCGACGGAAGCGGAGCGGTCATACACCACAGTATGGGGTACAGCCAATGGAAGGAGCGGCAGCATCCCCTGCCTCCTACGGTGAGCCGGGAAACATCGAAGCAGAGTCAGCGGACCTCCCGGCAAGAGAAGAAAAAAGGCCTCTCAAGACACGAAGAGCGCCAACTGGCCGCCCTGGAAGAGCGCCTTGAGGAGCTGGCAGATACCATTGCTTCCCTGGAGGAGAGCTTCTCCTCACCACTGCCTACCGAGGCTGGCACCCTCGAGGAGCGGACGCGAGCCTACCACGACCTGAAGATCCAACTGACTAAAACCGAGGAGGCGTGGCTCTCTCTTGCCGAGCGGGTGTAAATCCAACGAAGCGCTATCAGCCGGTATCAGCCGGTATCAGCCGGTATCAGCCGGTATCAGCCGGTATCAGCCGGTATCAGCCGGTATCAGCCGGTATCAGCCGGTAT
>JALOBD010000086.1 GCA_023228445.1 Sphaerochaeta sp.
CCCTCCTGGAAGATGGTGATGAAAGCTTACCCTAAAAAGAGGGGTGTCGCAACGAGAACCTTGACGAACCAAGATGGGCTCTATACCCTTGACCCATGATTCTACAAGCCATCGAACGATACTATACATGGGCCTTGGTCGCCATCCTCCTTTTGAATCTCGCCCAGCGTAAAATCCCCAATTCCACCAAAAAGCGGTATGCAACCATCTACCTCGCCTCGATCCTCCTCCTCTTCGAGGTCGGGGCGGTCACCATCCTCACCAGAGGGTGGAACCACAAGTGGGCGTGGCTGCTGTTGGCCATCTGCATCGCGCTGCTCTACATCTTGCGCAGCCGTGCCCTCCCCTTCCGGCTCAAGTGCGCCGAGTGCGGGGCCAACCTCTCCTTCAACCGGATCATCGGCGGGGACGAGAACCTCTGTGAGAACTGTTACTACCACGCTCACCCCGAAGAGGCACCGGCTGCTGTAATACAGGAGGAGGAGAACGACCCGTACATCACGGCCGACACGGTGGCGGCGATCGACTGGGAGAGCTGGCCACCGACCGACATCTGCGTGATCACCTACCTCTTCGATGGTGACAGGGTCCTGCTCATCGACAAGAAGACCGGCCTGGGCAAGGGGTTGGTCAACGCCCCCGGCGGCCATATCGAGGACGATGAGACGGCCGCAGAAGCAGCGGTGCGGGAGTTCAAGGAGGAGACCGGCCTCTCGATCGCTGGCCTTGAGCTGGTCGGCGACCTGTACTTTCAGTTCAAGGATGGCATGCGCCAACGCGGCTATGTCTACTTCGCCTCCTCCTACGAGGGGGAGATGGGAGAGACTGCCGAGGCACGTCCCTTCTGGGTAGGTCTCGACGAAATCCCCTACGACAAGATGTGGGAGGATGACATCCACTGGCTGCCGATGGCCATCGAGGGCAAGCGGATACGCGGATACTTCATCTTCGACGGGGAGCGGATGCTCGACAAGCGGATCGAGCACGAGAAGAAGGAGTAGGCGGTGAGGGTCCTGAAGGCACGTGCGGAAGCTGAGATCGAGGTACGCAAGAGCCGCTTCATCGCCATCGCCGTCCCCATCACCGACCTCTCCCAGATCAAGGGTCTCGTCGCCCAGGCCCGTCTCGATCATCCGGGGGCCAACCATGTGGTCCACGCCGCCGTGGTCGGCCCCGATGGACAACAGCTCAGCTACTCCGACGACAAGGAGCCGAGGAACACTGCGGGTCGACCTGCAGTGGAGGTGCTCAAGGGCAGCGGTATCACCGACATCCTCGTGCTCATCATCCGGTACTTCGGCGGGACGTTGCTCGGCACCGGCGGCTTGGTGAAGGCCTACGGCGATAGCGTGAAGGAGGTGCTGAAAACAGCGAGCACCGAAGAGCTCATCGCAAAGCACTCCTTCTCACTTACGATACCCTACAACCTCTATGATCTGACCAAAATTGCACTCGATGACGTAGAAGCGTCCATCGAAGACGAGTCATTTACCACCGCAGTCACTATTGCCGGTTCGCTTCCAGCCGCCAATGCACCATCGCTGCAGCAGCGCGTGTCAGATCTCTCGGGTGGGAGCGTTACCGTCATTTTTACCGATGGGTGAGCCTGGAGAACGAGAGTGATGACGGCTCTTCCTGGACCGGCGTCTCCTCCTCTTCCTCCCACAATGCATCGTTGTCGATGAGTTCGACCAACCTGATGGCAATCGAGAGGGCCTGCTCAACGGCCTTCGCTTCGATGGCATCGACCGTATCATCCTCGGTGTGGTAGACCGAGGCCTTGGTGTGGTCATCCCAGCCGACGGCGGTGAGGGTGGTGGCGGCAAGACCCGCCCGACTCGCCGATGCAGCGTCGGTTGCGCCAGAGAGGCGGGGAATCGACTCACTGTTCGCCTCATACCCCATCGAACGGGCGATGTCGACACACCGGCGTGCCAGCTCCTTGGCAAGCGGTTGCGTCCCGTTGATGTCACGCTCGAGGAAGGTCAACGAGTCGGCCCAGTAGATGGCATCGAAGTTCAACACCAGCGCCCCCGCTGTCAGATCGCCATGCGCTTCATACCACGCCTTGGAGCCCTGCAGACCGATCTCCTCCCCATCGAAGGAGCAGAAGATGAGTCGCGTCGATGCAAGCGGTGCCTCTGTCGCACGCCTCCAGTTGAAGTAGCGTGCAAGCTGGATGACCATTGAGGTGGAGTTGAGGTTGTCCCCTCCGCCAGGGGTCGCCCGATCATCGTAGAAGCGCATGAGCGCCAAGAAGCGGGGGGTGAGGATGAGCATGGCCACCAGGATGATGGTCAAGGCGAGGTTTGGAGGGGTGAAGAGCGCGATGAAGGAGAGGGGGCCACAGAGGGCAAAGAGGAGGATGGGAAGGCCTACGGTAGACATATAGCCCAGCCGGTCGAGACGGTTGTGGCGAAAGAGTGGGGCACTGTCGTGGTGGGCGCTCAAGATCACCGTGTGACGCACAGCACCGTCGGGTTCAAGGACCCCGTGGACGTTGATCCCTTTGACGGTCTTTCGCGTATTGCGTATCAATGGGCGGTAGTAGTAGAGGGTGGTGACCAGCCACGCCCCATAGAGGCAGAAGAGCAAGAGCGTGCCAAGGGGGAGGCGGAAGAGCATGAGGAGGACCAACAGTGGGTAGAGGTAGGCCATGACTGATAACGGCAGCGAGTGGAAGGTCGGGTCGAGGGAGACTTCGCTCTGTGCCGTATAGTCACAGAAGGGCGTCAGCGAGCGCTCGATCTCCCCGGCGGCCCGAAGACACGCATCACTGCCGCTTGGACGAGGCCCGAACTGCTCGATGAGCGAGCGGGTGAGGGTGAGGGCCATCGTGGCCAACCGCCCTGCCTTGAGGCGCTCGATCCTCTGCTTGGGGTCGTCCTTCTGCCCTTCCACCAAGGGGGGAGTCTTCAATCGCTTGTGAAAGAGGGAGTACCGCATAGTCGCTTCATGATGACAAGTGCCCCACGCCTCTGTCAAGGAAGGGGTCATTGCGGGTTATTGACAAAGCGGGGTGCTCTTACTATAGTGGTAACCCGATTGACAGTCGTGCACTGAGACTGGAAATCGTCTCTTGTTTTGGAGAGATGTCCGAGTGGTCGAAGGAGGCGGTCTTGAAAACCGTTGAGGCGCAAGTCTCCGAGGGTTCGAATCCCCCTCTCTCCGAATTGGACAGGTTTTTACGAGTTGGAGAGGTGCGAGAGTGGCCGAATCGGGCTCCCTGCTAAGGAGTTGACCTGGTAACGGGTCCGGGGGTTCGAATCCCCCCCTCTCCGGATTTTTTACAATCGAGGCCATAGCTCAGCTGGATAGAGCATCAGTTTGCGGAACTGAGGGTCAGAGGTTCAAATCCTCTTGGTCTCATAGTGTGTTTATGTCATAGTCATACGCACCGGGAGAGATGTCCGAGTGGTCGAAGGAGACGGACTCGAAATCCGTTGTACCGCTTGCGGTACCGAGGGTTCGAATCCCTCTCTCTCCGCTATCTTGGATTTTTTGTGTCTTGGAGAGGTGTCCGAGTGGTCGATGGTGCACGCTTGGAAAGCGTGTGTGCCGAGAGGCACCGGGGGTTCGAATCCCCCCCTCTCCGTTTCCCAGCCAACAGATTCTGAGCTATGGGTACCCACCCAACCCCGTCAGGACCGGAAGGTAGCAGCGGCAAGTGGGCCGCCCATGAGACTCAGGGGGTTTGTTGGCTGGGTTTCTTTTTGGCCTCGTACATCAACCGGTCGGCAGCTTCGATGAGGGAGTCGAGACTCTCACCGTACCCCGAGGCGTGTCCGATCGACACCCCTACCCGTAGCGAAAGGCCTCGCTGGCGAAACGCATCAGCAAGGGCCACCCGAAAGCGTTGCTCCATGATCGACACCGATCCTTGAGGGGCATCGAGGGCGAGGACGAGGAACTCGTCCCCTCCCCACCTGCCGATGATGTCGGAGGAGCGGAAGTTGTGCTTGAGGGCGGTCGCCACCATCTTCAACGTCCGGTCCCCCTCCTGGTGGCCGAAGGTGTCGTTGATCTGCTTGAAGAGGTCGATGTCGATGGAGAGCAGGACAACCGAGGCACCCAGGCGCTTGCCGTGGCGCAGCTCCTGGTCGGCCATCAGGCGAAAGCCGCGCCGGTTGTAGAGGCCGGTCAACTCGTCGGTGAGTGCCAGGTTGAGTAGCTCCTCCTCCTTGGCCTTGTACCAGGAGAGGTCGCGCACCAGGATGATCGCCCGGTCTTCGTCGCCGGTCACAAGCCAGGAGAGCTGTACCCACCGGTTCTGCTGCTTCATCCGAACCTGCAGCGCACCCGAGCTCTGCTTGCGCTCCGCGAGAAACCGCTGGACTTGGGATGAGAACGGTGTCTGCACCAACGGGAGGATCGCCTCGCCAATGAGATCGTCAGTCGCGCTACGCCCCATCATCTCGGTGAAGGCGCGGTTTGCATAGAGAATCGATCCACCTGCATCAGCACAACAGAGGCCATCGGGGAGGTTATCTACCAAATCCCAGCAAAGGGATTGTGGCAATCCGGCAGTGGGGGAGAAGTCCTTTGGCATAGTGAACCCAATAGTAGTTTATTAACGACCACGAGACAAGGATGATTTTCATCCGGAACAAAGAGAGCGCCTACCCCACCCTATTGTTTTGTGATATACTCGGTCCACTATGGAGCGCCCATGGCATATGAAGTAACCGCTACCCGAAAACGACCTCGGCTCTTTGATAATCTTGTTGGCCAAGAGTTCGTCGTCTCCACCATCAAGCACGCCATCGAACAGCGCAGGATCGCCCACGCCTACCTCTTCAGCGGACCGCGGGGTGTCGGCAAGACCAGTGCCGCCCGAATCCTTGCGCGTGCACTCAACTGCCAGGAGGGTCCGACGCCCACCCCCTGCGGGGTCTGCTCCAACTGCAAGGAGATCACTGCCGACCGGAGTGTCGATGTCATCGAGATCGACGGGGCCTCCAACACCAGTGTCAACGACGTGCGGCAGATCAAGGACGAGGTGCTCTTTCCCCCACAGACCAGCACATACAAGATCTACATCATCGACGAGGTCCACATGCTCTCCACCAGTGCCTTCAACGCACTCTTGAAGACCATTGAGGAGCCGCCACCGTACGTCATCTTCATCTTTGCAACCACTGAACTGCAGAAGGTGCCGGCAACGATCAGGAGCCGTTGCCAGCAGTTCCACTTCCAGCTCATCGATCTCGACATCATCAAACGGTGCCTTGTCGAAGCGAGCGAGGAGATGGGTATCGTCGCTGATGATGACGCCCTCTTCTGGATCGCAAAGGAGTCCACCGGCTCGATGCGCGATGCCTACACCCTCTTCGACCAAATCGCCTCCTTCAGCGGTGACCACATCACCATGGAGAAGATCTCTGACAAGCTCGGCCTTGTGGGTATCGAGCAAATCGTCCAGATTGTCTCCCTGCTCTCTCAAGAGCGGCGTAGCGAGGCCATCGACAGCCTCGATTCGTTGCTCAAGGCAGGCATCTCCGTCGAACAGTGCATCAAGGACTTCACCCTCTTCTTCCGCACCCTGCTCTTCATGAAGGCCGGCGTCGCCGATGAGGCGGTGCTCGGGGTACAGACCGACCGCATCCCCTTCTCCCTGAGAAACGCCTACAGTGCCGAGCAGCTGGAGGGGGCCCTCGACCTCTTCCTCTCCCTCTACCGCGAGGTACGCTACTCCCTCTCCCCCCGCTTCGAGCTCGAGCTGGCCGTCAGCAAGCTCGCCACGCTACGCCATATATCAAGCCCCTCCACGCTGGTCGCCCGCCTCGCTGCGCTGCGTGATGGCATCCTCAGTGCCGATGTGAAGCTCACCCCCCGTCGCCTTGAGGTGCAAAGCGAATTGCTCCCACCCAAAGAGGAGGCACCGCCGCCGCAACCGGCGGCTACCCAACCGCCACCCAAGAAAGAACAGGAACCTCCTCCTGCCGAAGATCCAAAGCCAGTTGCCCGTCCCTTTGAGAGGAGCGATCTTCCGCTCTTGGTCGCCAAACTCACCGATTCACCGCTGCTCAGCCAGGTGGTGCAGGCCATCGTCGGCGTGGAGACTGTCGAGGGAACCCTCACCTTGACCTTCTCCACCCCCTTCTGCCAGGGCAAGGCAGAGGATGAAGCGGAGCGCTTCAACTCCCTGATCGAGGAGATCAGCGGCTTTCGTGGTCCGG
This sequence comes from Sphaerochaeta sp., assembly GCA_023228445.1. Lineage (GTDB taxonomy): Bacteria > Spirochaetota > Spirochaetia > Sphaerochaetales > Sphaerochaetaceae > Sphaerochaeta. The sequence goes on from JALOBD010000086.1 coordinate 6,180, forward strand.
TGCGCTTTGTCGTTCGCGCCAACAATGCACCCAAGACAGAGCAGACGACGCCCAATGGCGACCAGATGCTCGCCAATATCGCCACCCTCTTTCGTGGCGAGATCATCACCCATTGAACAAGGAACAGACCATGGATATGAATCCCTTTGATTTGATCAAGAACATGAAAGGCATCCAGGAGAATATGAAGAAGATGCAGGAGATCCTGCCCACCATCACGGCAACCGGCAGTGCCGGTGCCGGCATGGTGGAGGTCACCGTCAACGGCAAGTTCATCGTCACCGCCGTCAAGATCGAGCGGGACATCGTCGACCCCGACGATGTTCAGACACTCCAGGTCCTCATCCAAAGCGCATTCAACGATGCCAGCGCCAAGGTGCAGGAACGCATCCAGAGCGAGGGGCTGAAGGCCGCCTCAACCTTTGCAAAGGCGTGACGATGACAGCATTGGAGAACTTGATCAAGAGTCTGACGCGACTGCCGGGCATCGGACCCAAGAGCGCAAGCCGACTGGCCTACTACCTCATCAAGACCGACCAGAGCTACAACCGCTCTCTTGCTGAATCCATCGCAACCATCGCCGAGAAGATCTTCCCCTGCTCGGTGTGCGGCTCCTTCACCGAGACCGACCCCTGTCCGATCTGCAGCGACACCACTCGCGACCGGAGCCTCATCTGTGTCGTCGAGGAGCCCCAGGATGTGCTGACCATCCAAGCCAGCGGGGCCTACACTGGCCTCTACCACGTCCTCGGCGGGGCGATCAGCCCGCTCGATGGGGTGGGACCCGAGCACCTCTCCTTCGCCAAGCTACTCAACCGCATCGATGAGGGCGCGTTCACCGAGCTCATCATCGCCACCAACCCCACCGAGGAGGGGGACACCACGGCCCTCTATGTCCGCCACCTGCTCAAAGATCACAGCGAGATCGCCATCACCCGCCTGGCAAGCGGCCTTCCCATCGGAGGGGACCTGGAGTATGCCGACCGCATCACGCTGGCCCGATCGCTGAGAGGACGAGTGAGGTTCTGAAGCAAAACCGCCCTTTGTGACCCTATAGGATATAAAGGAACGCACGGCATGTCAGACAGCGTGTTGGCAGGCAGAGAGAACTCCCACGGTGAGTTCAAACGAGGTACGATTCGAGGCGAACAGCTTGCCCGAGCGGTAGCGGCATTTGCAAACAGCGGAGGGACCGATGGCCGCTTGCTTCGAGCAACGGCCTCCAAGTCGATGGATCATCGATGTTGGCATCATGCGTACAGTCGTTCCCCAAGTCCGTGAGGTGACCTTGCAGGATCTCTCTTTGAAGCAAGCGATGACCGTCCGGTGATCACTATCTTTGCCAAGCGCAACGCCTACCCTGAATCTACCTGATACCCCGAGCGTCCTTGATGGCCTGCCACGCTCCTTGGATCTCTCGAAACTTCGCCGTTGCATGGGCAGTGAACTCCTCGCCCATCCCCTTGGCCGCAAGGGCGTCAGGGTGGAACTCCCGGCTCAGTCGCCGGTAGGCGGCCTTGACCTGGTCGTCGGTGGCAGCACTGTCCACACCGAGGATATTGTAGGCCTTCACCAGCGGGTCGGCGGTGGGGCTGTAGCGGGCGATGAGGTGGTCGATGTAGGAGGCGGAGATGGCGAAGATCTGAGCGGCACGCTTGATAAGGGCCTCCTCGGCCAGAGAGACCGTGCCATCGGCGGCGGCGACCTGCACAAGAATGTCCACTATCGTCTGCAATATGTTCGGTTCAAAGCGAAATGCCTGGACGAACTGGAGCGCCAAGCGGTCGAAGCTCTCCTCTCTGGAGGCTGCAGTATCGAAGATTCTCAGCGCAAGCTCCTCCTGCTCACCCCCCAAGCGCAAATCGCTGCGAATGAAGGTGATGACCCGCTGCCTCTCCGCCTTCGTGACCGCTCCATCGATCGCAGCAATCTTTGCGAGCATCGAGAAGGCACCGACGAAGAAGAGCATCTGGCGCTGATCGAGCGCCGAGGCGTGGCCGGTGCGTTGCTGCTGGGGAAGCGATCCCGCCTTGTCGAACATGTGGCCGAAAGCGATGCCGGCGATCATGCCAAGCGGCCCGCCGAACAGGAGTCCGAACGAGCCGCCGACCAGCTTCCCGAACCAGGCCATCCTAGAGTTTGTCGATCAACATCGAGCACTTGCCCGATGGGATGGGGAGCGTCTTCTTCTTGCTCTCGGCGAGGATCTCGATGGTGAAGTAGTAGAGCTTCTCGCTCTCGAGCCTGATCTCCCAACCGCGCTCGGTCTTGTTACTCAAGATCGTGATCATGTTGCGTTTGAGAGAGAGGTTCTCGATTCCCATCGCCTCGAGGCTCGGCATCACCCAGTCCACCGTCTTGCGAGGCAGCGAAATCTCAAGACCGATGATGTTCTCGATCATCAGCGTAATCGTTGCAAGCCCCACGAACGGCAGAAGGCGCCTACGGGGGAAGCCCTCGATGGCATCGGTCTTGGAGTAGCCCTCCTTGTTGGGCAGGTACGCCTCCCACACGTCGCCGATGGTATCACTGTCCGGGTGCAGGGTGTCGAGGATGAAGTACATGTGCCTGATGGCACACTCGCGGGCGTAGATGAACTGCCCGTACTTCTGCAGCCCCTTGATGACCATGTAGGTGTTCACCCCCGTCACACCGCCGCTGTACCCGTCACCCTCCTCGCTGAAGTCGGGTGAGGAGACCGGTACTCCCGGGAAGGGGTTGTCGGTACCGAACTCAGCGGGGTCCTTGAGCTGTTCGATCATGTAGGCGGCCCGCTCGTCGTTGGGAATCTCAGCGAGCAGCGTCCAGTAGGAGCCGATGAACTTCTTTGCGATCTGATTCTCCTTGATGTCCAAATCGTAGTAGAAGCTCGTCTCGCTGTCCCACATCATCGAGTTGATCCGCGTCTTGAGCGAGAAGTAGATCCGCTTGTATCGGAAGCTCAGCTCCTTGTCATTGAGGATGTCCCCGATGGCCGACATATAGAGGGCGTTGACGGCGAGCTGTGCGTTGAAGTCCAATGGGTAGTAGACATGCCCACGATCGATGTTCCCACTCTGGCACGCCTCAACGGGAACGCTGAAGAGGCCGTTGGGCTTTTGGAAGGTCGCCTGGATCCACGCGTAGTGGCGCTCGAGAATCGGCACCACCTCCTTCAACCGCTTCTTGTTTCCAATCTTATGGTAGAACCCATGCTCGATGTAGGCAAAGAGTGGGGGAAAGATTCCCTCGGGGTTGCTGGCACTGAACACCGGCTTGCCATCCTCGATCGAGTACTCCCCCCTGATGGCACCACTGCTCTCCTGCTTGGAGTAGAAGTAGTCGAGCATCGGAAACGGAGAGTTGTTCTGGTTGCTGTACACCAAAAAAAGTGAGGAGAGACAATTATGGTATTGGTTGAAAGTCTCCTGGCCGGGATACGAGAGATATGAGCCAGAAAACCCATTGGCTTCGGTTCCGCTCTTCCATAGCTCG
>JALOBD010000087.1 GCA_023228445.1 Sphaerochaeta sp.
GAATGTCGTTGAGATTCCTTCAAGAACCGCTTGGTCAAAGATCAAACTCTTCACATTTGCCCGGGCGAAATCCAGATTCAGCATCACTCTCTCACTAAGAGTTCCTTCCCTATATCCTGACTGAGCAGAAAAACGATATCAAGGCAGAGGACGATGAAGAGATCGACGTTGAAACAGTCGCCGACTACCTCAATATCTTTGACAGGCTTTTTCTTACTGAAAATCAACCGTCGTTCAGTCCTCACCTCCGTTCATCTGTCCCCATAAAGAAAGCGGTCAAACGTCACTTTGCCGATCCTTCCTTGGCATGCGCCCTTTTGAAGGCGACGGAGGAGTCGTTGCTCGCTGACATGGAGACGCTCGGATCCCTCTTCGAAGCCTTATGTGAACGCGATTTGAGAGTGTATGCCGAGGTACACGATGCTCAACTTTACCATTATCAAGACTACAACAAGAATGAAATCGATGCGATTGTGCAGATGAGCGATGGTTCTTGGGGTGCATTTGCGATCAAGCTTGGGGTCAATGACGTGGACAGGGCTGCCCTGAACTTACTGAGGATATCAGAGTTGATCCAGCGGAATCCCAAAGGGAGACCGCCAAAAGTCATGGCGATTATCACGGGACTGTCAAATGCCGCCTATCGTCGCCCGGACGGTGTCTATGTACTCCCGATCACTGCGTTGAGAGAGTAGGGCAAGTGTATATTCAACACGCTCTCAATGATGTTGAAGTATAGAGCGGGATTTAGGGAACAACAATTGGGGTTTGAGTCAAAATTATTCCCTAACTCAAAACCTCCTCCAACACTCATCCCTCATGAATTTCCTGATTCGCTCATCATCCGTACCTTTGTAATAGGCAATCAGTAGGGCTGTGAATTCATTGCCCCTGACCTCGGGAATCACCTAATCTATTATAGGAGATTCCTGTATGGCTCAAGTTACATTCAGTATGAGCATGAACGCTGAGTTGAAGCGGGAATTCGATGCAGTGTGCCAAGAGTTCGGCTTGAGTGCTGCCGCTGCGTTCATCATGTTCGCCCAAGCGGTTGTCCGTGAGAGGAGAATTCCCATTGAGATAGAGGCGTCACCTGTTGAGAGCGCCAGAGCTGCTGGCAAGGAGGCCTTCTCCGCTCTTCGACAATCGGTAAAAGAGAGAGATCTCCAGGGTATGAACCTTGACGATATCAATGAGGAGATCCGGCGGACTCGCATCAGGGATGATCGTTGATCATCCACGTTGGCACCGCCCCCACTGAGCTCTAACATATACCAGGAAGGAATACCGAGATGCTCTGAGGAGTAAGGAATTTAGTTTCTCAGAGGGACCGATTGAAATGCTGTATGGGTTGCCGAAAGCGGGACTTGAACCCGCACGCCCTATTGGGCAAGGGATTTTAAGTCCCTTGTGTCTACCGATTCCACCATTTCGGCCAAGAGTCAATCCTCTTCGATCTGCAGTACGTTCGCGTCGGTCTTGGCAGGGATGAGGCGCTTGATGAACGATTGGGTGCCGATGTATGTCTTCTCGAACTCCGCCTCGCTCTCCTTGAGCGCCGCCTGCCAGGCAGCACCGAAGCCCGGGCTGTTGATCGTCAGCCGGTCCACAGCCGTCTGGTAGACGTTCAGCCGGGCAATCTCCTTGCGTCCGGGTTTTTGGGAGTAGGTGTTGATCGTGATCCTCAGGTTCTCGTTCTGCTTCTTCAGCTCCTCGTTCTCGCCCCTCACTTTCATCAAGCCGTCGCTCTCCAGATCCATCCGGTCGGCGAGCATCATTTTCAGCCGCTCCTGCTCTTTGGTCGCGGCCTTCTTCTCACCACTACGTTTGACGGCCATGATGATCAGGACGATGAGGGCCACCGCAAGCCCGATACCCAGACCAATTGCAAAGTTCTTCATGATGCACCGCTCCTCCCGTTAGATGTCAAAAAGGTACCGCAACCCCTAGATTTTGTCAAAGCCATCAGAGGGCGAATCGCTGCCTCATTGCCTCCGCCGAGTTCTCGATCGCCTCAGGAATCTGTATTCTTCCATCGAAGACCGCCATATCCTTGAAGCCGGTTCCGGTGAGCAGCACGCACACCTCGAAGTGCTCGCCAAATCGGTCGAGCACCATCTGCCGGTCGCTCTTCAGCGCAGCGAAGGCGCAGGCTGCAGCCGGTTCAACGAAGAGGCCTGCCTCTCGTGCCAGCTCGAGCTGGGCCTCGAGGATTTCACTGTCGTCGACCTCGGTCGCCCACCCCTGGCTCTCTGAGATGTAGCGCACCGCCATCCGGCCGTTGGCAGGACTCTCCACGTTGATGGAGTCTGCCCGGGTGGTCGCCTCGGCGAGGTTGGTGAACTCCTGTGTCTGCCATGCCCGTGCGATAGCATTGCTCTCTCTCGACTGGGCAGCGACCAAAAGGGGGATGTTCTTGATGAGGCCGGCATCCTTGAGGTCGCTGAAGCCCTTGTAGACTCCGGCGAAGATGCAGCCGTCACCGGTGGGCACATAGACTATATCGGGAACGTTTCTGCCCATCTGGAGGAAGAGCTCGATCGAAACGCCCTTCTTGCCCTCGATGGTCATCGGGTTGTAGGCAGTGTTGCGGTTGATGCCGCCTGCCTCATTTGTATAGGCGATCGAAAGGGCAAAGGCATCGTCGTAGCTGCCCGCCACGGGGACCACCGTCGCTCCGTAGAGCACGCTCTGCATCAGCTTGTTGGCCGGAGCGGTCTCGGGGACGAAGAGGATGACCTCAAGGCCGTATGCAGCGGCCGCACAGCTCATCGCAGCCCCAGCGTTGCCGGTGGAGGCGAGGGCGATTCTCGTCTCCTTGTGGTGGAGCGCCTGGGCGATGATCAGCTGGCTCGCCCGGTCCTTGAAGGAGCCCGATGGCAGGACGCTGTCCATCTTGAAGCTCAGGTTACGCAATCCGTACTGCTTGCCAAGCCTCAGCGGCTTCACGATCGGGGTGTTACCCACCGGATAGCAATCGGGGTGGGGAATCTCGTAGGGCAAGAAGTCAGTCACCGAGAGGTTCTTGCGCCTCTTCAACTTCTGCAGGTAGTGCTCGTCAAGTTTGACGATGACATTGCCCTGGGCAAACGAGGTGCCGTCATTGAGGGCAGCACACTTGGGGCACTGATAGAAGACCTGCTTGGTCTCATAGATCTCATGACAGTCATTGCATTCATAGACGAACTTCATGGCGCTTCTCCTCCTTGACAAAAAAGCCGGACCATCGGCCCGGCTCTCGTGGGTTGGCTTGGCTCACGGTGCCAAGACTTCCTCATTGAATGCCTCGATCAGGCGATCGATCTCGTCGGCCAACGGTGGGATACTGGTCCAGTAATCACGGTCGTACCACTGGGCGTTGAGCTCCTCGTACGTTCGTCCCTGTTGCTCGACCCACGTGTAGTACTTCAGATTGTGGACCCTCAGTCTCTCATAGTAGGTCAGCTCCAATACGCCGTCAATCTGCTGATGGTGCAGACAACCGGCCAAAGCCCGAGAAGCAGCAAGTTCATCGAACTCACCCTGGATTTCTGCCTGCTCGGTGACGCGGGAGGTGTACATCTCCTCGCTATCGGTCAGCAGTGTGAAGATCACATCGTCCTCATCCATCTCGTAGTACTTGGCCATCTTGATCGAAGCGAGGACGTTGCCAATGCCGCTGATGCCGTAGAGCGGGAAGTTGGCGATGTCCTCTTCGGCGACGCCGATCTTGCGCAGGTACTCGATGCCCACCGGCTCATTGAAGAGGCGCAGGGTGTCCATACAGTCCTGGTCGTCGATCGCGATGATCATGTCGGTATTCTTGACGTTGTGTACCCACGGCACATGCTTGTCCCCGATGCCCTCGATACGGTGGGCTCCGAAGCCGTTTCTCAGCAGGGTGGGGCACTGAAGCGCCTCGACGGCGGCGATCTTCACATTGGGATAGTGCAGCTTCATCAAATCGCCGGCTGCGATGGTGCCGCCACTGCCGGTGGCCGAAACAAGACCCCGCACCCGGGCCGGATCGATGTGTTCAACCTCGTCGATGATCTCCATGATCGCACCACCGGTGATCTTGTAGTGCCAGAGGTAGTTGCCGAACTCCTCGAACTGGTTGAAGATGACGATGTGGTTGCCCCTCTCGGCATCCAGCTCGTGGCACTTGTCGAAGATCTCCTTGACGTTGGACTCGCCGCCGGGCGTTGAGATGACCTCGCCGGCGATCCGCTTGAGCCAATCGAAGCGCTCCTTGCTCATCTCAGCCGGGAGGATGGCGATCGACTGGCAGCCGAGCAGTGCGGCATTGTACGCACCACCGCGGCAGTAGTTGCCCGTCGATGGCCAGACGGCCTGCTGGTTGACCGAATCGAAGTTCCCACTCACCAACGCCGGTGCAAGACACCCGTAGGTGGCGCCAACCTTGTGCGCTCCGGTGGGAAACCACTTGCCGACGAGACAGATGATCCTGGCCTTGACGCCGGTCAATTCACGGGGGACCTCGATGTAGTTGACACCGGCGAAGGCGCCGCCGTCCTTTGTCGGTTCATTCTTCCAGGTGATCCTGAAGAGATTCAAAGGATCAACATCCCACAGGCCGGTGTGTTTCAGTTTCTCCTTGATTTCTTCGCTTACCGTGGAAGGGTCTGCCATCTGTGCGAAGGTAGGGAGCAGGATCCCCTTCTCTTTGCACCGTTGGACATTCCGCGCGCGGACTTCCTCATTGACACGCAAATTGATCAACATCATTGTCCTCCATGAATCTGTGATAGCGTTGTAGTGGTTCAAAGTATACCGTAGCATCGAAAAAAGTAAAGAAGAATTCGTTAATGTTGAATTTTAACGAAACAATTTGCGTAAAGACCAAAAATAGGTATATAATTTTATGGTATCGCATGGTTTTAGTGAGAGACAATCATGTGGTGAACAACGGGTCCCCAGCGGGGCAAGAGGAGTGGATTTGTTGCGAGTTGTTGCAAAAATGATTGACTTCTCGCCAATCTACAGTAGAATGGCTATGGGGTGGCGACCTGTGGTCCGCACCCTGTTTAGGAGTGAGTATGGGAGACATCATGCGCCCTGTTCCCTTCTCGGAACTGATCGAACGCATCGTCGGTGAGTATCGCACCCACCGTTCCATTTTCGGTATCGCAGCAGAGCAGTTCTACCGCGATTCGCACAAGAGGAGCATCTCCGTCTTCACAGAGGAGTGCTCGACCCCGATCGGCCCTGCCGCCGGTCCACACACCCAGCTGGCCCAGAACATCATTGCCAGCTACCTCGTCGGCGGACGCTTCATCGAGCTGAAGACCGTCCAGGTCCTCGATGAGCTTGAGATCGAGAAGCCGTGCATCGATGCACGGGATGAAGGGTACAACACCGAGTGGTCCAGCGAGTATACGCTGCCCAAGGCGTGGGATGAGTACGCCAAGGCGTGGATCATCCTCCACCTGCTGGAGGCAGTGATGGGGGATCGTCCCTTCGAGAAACCCTCCTTCATCTTCAATATGTCGGTGGGCTACAACCTCGAGGGCATCAAGACAGCGAAGATGCAGACCTTCATCGACTCAATGGTCGATGCTACCCGGGATGAGCGTTTCTCCCAATACCTCGGTGAGCTCGATGCCCTCATCGCCGAGCGGCCCTTCGACGGGACCGACTGGGAGGGGGGCCAGCAGTACCTTGAAGGCCTTTCGGCGAAGATCAGACCCACCATCAGCCCATCGACGACGCTCTCGACGATGCACGGTTGCCCGCCGGCCGAGATCGAGGCGATCTGCTCCTATATGCTCAGTGAGAAGCAGCTCAATACCTTCGTCAAGCTCAACCCGACGCTGCTGGGCTTTGAGACGGTGCGCGAGATCCTCGACACTCTTGGCTACGACTACATCACCATCAAGCGGGAGAGCTTCGACAACGACCTGCAATGGAGTGATGCCATCTCGATGCTCAAGCGCCTCATGGCACTGGGCAAGAGCGTGGGGCGTGGCTTTGGCGTGAAGCTCACCAATACCCTCGGTTCGGTCAACGACCAGGGCATGTTGCCGGGCGACGAGATGTACATGAGTGGACGGGCACTGCTTCCCATCTCCACTACGGTGGGTGAACGCCTCTCCGCCGAGTTCGGCGGCACACTTCCCATCTCCTACAGCGGTGGCGCCACCGCCTTCACCATCAAGGCGCTCTTTGAGAGCGGCATCAGGCCCATCACGTTGGCCACCGACCTGCTCAAGCCCGGCGGTTACACCCGCTTGGTCCAGATGGCGGAGATTCTCGAGGAGAGCGATGCCTGGAAGATGGACCGCATCGACATCGATCGTCTCACCACACTTGCCCGAGATGCCCGTAGCGGCGTCTACAGTGAGCTGGAGAAGCAATTCCGGGGTATCGACACCATAAAGATTGATGAAAAATTGCCGATGTGGGACTGTTACGTTGCACCCTGTGTGGTGGCGTGCCCGATTCACCAGGCGGTGCCCGAGTATGTGCAGTTGGTGGGCGAAGGACGCTACGCCGAGGCCTTGGAGCTGATCTACGACACCAACGCGCTGCCTGCCATCACCGGTCACATCTGTGACCACCAGTGCCAGTTGCACTGTACCCGCATGGATTATGAGGGGGCGGTGAAGATCCGCGACATGAAGCGAGTTGCCGTGGAGAATGGCTTTACTGAATTCAAAGAGGAGCTCTGGGAGGGTCCGACGGAGAAGACCGCCATCAAGGCGGCGGTGGTCGGCGCAGGCCCAGCCGGCTTGTCAGCGGCGTACTTCCTCGCTCGTGCCGGTTTCGATACTACCGTCTATGAGCGTGAGATGAGCGGTGGCGGCATCGTGCGCCACGTCATCCCGGGCTTCCGCCTCCCGGTGGAGGCGATCGAGAGTGACATCGAGTTCATCAAGGCGCATGGGGTGGAGTTCCACTTCGGCGCTGATGTGCAGAGCCTCGATGTCGCCACGCTCAAGAACCAGGGCTACCGATTCATCTTCTACGCCATCGGCAGCGAGATCGACAATGAGATCCCGCTGCAGGGCGATCGCAGTCGTGTGCGTCCATCGCTCGCCTTCCTCTCCCAGTTCCGCAAAGACCCCGCCTCGCTCTCGCTGGGTAAGCGCGTGGTCGTCGTCGGCGGGGGAAACACCGCCATGGACGGGGCGCGTGCTGCCCACCGAGTGGCCGGGGTGGAGCAGGTGACGGTGATCTATCGTCGCACCGAGCATGAGATGCCAGCCGACCGGGAGGAGTACGCCAACGCCATCGACGACTCCATCGACTTCATCTTCCTCGCCAACCCCGAACGGTTTGACGAGAATACCCTCACGGTGCGCAAGATGGCCCTCGGTGAACCGGATGAGAGCGGGCGCCGCCGTCCGGTGCCCACCGAAGAGACCTTCACCATCGAGTGCGATACGATGATAACCGCCATCGGCGAGAAGGCCGACACCGATCGCCTGACTTGGTACGGGGTTCCCACCAACGACAAGGGGTGGCCGGTCGTCGACGAGGAGAGTCTGGAGAGCCTGATCGAGGACGTCTTTGTCATCGGCGATGTGCAGAGCGGCCCATCGACGGTGGTGCGCTGCATCGCCGGCGGCCGGGCAGCGGTGGAGGCGGCCATCGACAAGGTCCTCGGACCCGACGATGAGGAGATGCACGACCACGAGGATGGCTGGCAGGACGGGGAGTACCCCTTCGAGGAGGTGGAAGCGGAGATTGAGGAGGAGAATGCCTACTTTGCCTCCCTTGCTGACAAGAAGAGCCGGATCCTCGTCTCCAAGGAGTTTGGTGAAGCAGGCTTTGGAGAGCGGGAGGCAGAACGGTGCATGGAGTGCTCCTACATCTGCAACAAGTGCATCGATGTCTGTCCCAACCGGGCCAATGTGGCCATCGATGTGCGCAACACGGGCCTCTTCGACGATCCCTTCCAGATCCTCCACCTCGATGCGTTCTGCAACGAGTGCGGCAACTGTGAGACCTTCTGCCCCTACGACGGTGGTCCGTACCGGAAGAAGTTCACCCTCTTCAACACCAAGGAGGACTTCGATACGTCGACCAATAGCGGCTTTTATGCAGAAGGACCAGATGTCCTGGTCCGCCTGGAAGGCAGGACCGTTGCCTGCGCAATCGACGGCGAAGGGCTCCTCGAAGCCGACGCTGAGATCAGCGATGAGGCAGCGGCCCTGATCGAGACGGTCTATGAGTCGTACAGCTACCTGCTCGGGTATGTGGAGCAGTAGGGGGAACTATGGCTATCACGGTTATCAAGAACACACGCATCATGCAAACTGCCCCGCCATTTGCTGTGACCGAGGGGGTGGACATCGTCATCACCGATGACCTGATCACAACAATCGGCAAGGGTGCCGGATCGTCGGTTCAGGCGGACACGGTCATCGACGGGACGCACAAGACCGTCATCGCCGGCAACGTCTGCGCCCACCACCACTACTACAGCGGCCTTTCGCGTGGCATGCAGATCAAAGCCGGTCCTCAGACCGACTTCATCCAGGTGCTCAAAGAGTGGTGGTGGCGCCTCGATCGCGGCCTGGACGAAGAGGCGTGCTACTACAGTGCGCTGATCTGCTCCATCGACGCGATCATGGCCGGCACCACCACCGCCATCGACCACCACGCCAGTCCCTCGTACATCGAGGGCAGCCTTGACACCATCGCCCGTGGGATGGAGGAGGTGGGCCTGCGTGGATCGACGTGCTACGAAGTCACCGACCGCAACGGCGGCATGGACGAGGTTGAGCGTGGGGTTGCGGAGAACATCCGCTTTGCCAAGGCAGTCAAAGACAAGCGGCTTGTCAAGGCGATGATCGGCGGCCACGCTCCCTTCACCATCCCCGATGAGGGGTTGGCGATGATGGGTGAGGCGGTCAGGGAGACGGGGGTGGGCATCCACCTCCATGTGGCTGAGGACAAGTACGATGTGGCACACAGCCACCACCACTACAATCTGGATATCATCGACCGGCTGGAGAAGTTCGGTCTCTTGAGTGACAATGCGCTCTTGGTGCATGGATTGTGGCTGAACAGCGGTGAGATCGAGAAGCTCAACTCCTACGGGTGCTTCTTCGCCCACAACGCTCGAAGCAACATGAACAACAACGTCGGCTACGCCCGCCACATCCAGGAGGTCAAGAACCTGGTCATCGGTACCGATGGCTGCGGGGGCAACATGTTCGAGGAGCTCAAGCTTGCCTTCTTCAAGCACAAGGACGAGGGCCTGCCGTGGTGGCCGAGCGACTACGTCGGTGCACTGAACCGGGGCAACCGACTCGTCGAACGCTACTTCGACGGAAAGTTTGGTCTGGTGGAGGAGGGATACAAAGCGGATCTGGTGATCTGTGACTACCACAGCCCGACTCCGCTCATCGAATCCAACGCGGCGAGCCACTACGTGTGGGGCATGAGCTCCAACTGCGTGGAGAGCGTGCTGGTCGACGGGAAACTGGTGATGGAGGATCGAAGGATCGGCCATCTCGACGTACCTGCCATCTACGCCGAGGCGGCCAAGGTCGCCCAAGCGGTGTGGAAACGGGTGGACACCATCGCACCTTAGGGGGCGATCATCATAACGACAGGGGGAATTGCATGA
>JALOBD010000169.1 GCA_023228445.1 Sphaerochaeta sp.
ACCCTCTTGGTGCGGGGCAACCTCGCTGTCATGGGTGACTACCTGACCCCCAGCGCAACCAAGCTCTCCTCAAAGGCGGTCAAGTCGGTGGCCAGCCGGGTGGGCAACCTCTCTGAGGGGAGGGAGGACATCACCAATGATATGGTCAAGGCGGCCTTGATCGCCGAGTTTGTCCGCCGCTACGGCCTCAGCCAGCCCATCGAGCTCGACTTCACCACCCTCCCTGAAGCGGCGGCCAACTACCACCTCTTTGGTGACTACTCGTTGATCCTGGCAAAGAGTCCACCCTTCACCCACGAGATCCACCATCGCTTCGATTGGGGTGAGGCGAACCTCCGCCTCAGAGTCGAGCATTCGATCATCGTCGATGTCCAGCTCTACACCGATGCACTGGACACGGGCCTTGCCGACGAGGCAACGGGCACGCTCATGGGAATCGAGTACACCAAGGAGGCCTTCGCTGCCAAAGCGCACGATCTCGGTGACACGCACCTCAGTCAGTTGCTCACCTACTTCGGTGACCAGATCTAGCCCAACCGTCCGGTGAGCTCGATCAACGACCGAAGCCGTCCGATGCGCCACGGCTCGATGGCCAAGCTCTCCAACCTCCAGCTCCAGTTGCTGCTGCCCACCGTCGAGGGGACGTTCATCCGGCCCTCGCCTCCCAGTTCAAGCCAATCCTGCATCGGCAGGATCGCATCCTTGCTCACCGAGAGCAGCATCTGGCGGATCAACTGCCACACCACCGCCTCATCGGGACACTCAAGGTAGCGACGCACCACATCCTTGGTGGTTGAATCGAGACTTTCATACCAACCGCGGGTGGTATTGTTGTCGTGAGTCCCGGTGTAGATGATCGAGTCGTAGATGGCATTGTGTGGCAGATAGGCGTTTGTGGTGTCCAGCACCCCATCCTTGAGATTGAAGGCGAATTGGAGGATCTTCATGCCGGGAAAGTTGTTGGAGTCCCTGAGCTCCTCCACATCCTCGGTGATGACCCCCAGGTCCTCAGCGATGATGGGCAGATCGTCGCCAAGCTTGGAGCGCAGCGCTGCAAAGAGCTCATCTCCCGGTGCCTTCACCCACGTTCCATTGATGGCACTCTCCTCCCCTTCGGGAACCTCCCAGTAGGCGGCAAAGCCTCGGAAGTGGTCGATGCGGATCAAATCACAACGTTTGAGCGTCTCCGTGATGCGGTCGATCCACCATGCAAAGCCCTCGCTTTGATGGGCAGGCCAATCGTAGACGGGGTTGCCCCAGAGCTGGCCGCTATCGCTGAACGCATCCGGTGGGACGCCGCTTTGGGCGCTCTGCCTGCCCGACTCATCCATCTTCAAGAGGTGGCGGTTCACCCAGGCATCGCAGCTGTCCGGGGCGACGAAGATCGGGATATCCCCGATGATCGAGACCCCACGCGTGTTGGCGTAGGTCTTCGCCTTCCGCCACTGGCTGAAGAAGAAGTACTGGATCACCTTCACCACCTCGATGGCCGCCCTGTGCTCCTTTGCAGCACGGGAGGTGGCCTTCGCATCACGAAGACGCAGCGCCTTGGGCCAAGTGGAAAACCACCGTGAGTCGCCGAACTCTTTTACCAGCACCGCATAGAGCGCCCAATCCTCCAACCACCAGTGGTTCTCAGCTACAAACGCATCGTAGTTTGACCGCTCCCCGTCATCGGCCTCACGGATGAAACCACGCGCTGCCTTCTCCAGGAGCGGCTCCTTGTAGGCACGTACCAGGGCGTAGTCGACCCGAGTGACAGGAAAGGCGGGGACAGCAAGCACATCCTCAACGTCAAGGTAGCCGTCGAAGGCGAGACCCTTGAGGTCGATGAGCAGCTCATTGCCAGCAAAGGAGGAGCGGGCGGCGTAGGGGGAGTCCCCCCAGCCGGTCGGCCCGAGCGGCAGGATCTGCCAGAGGCGGACGTGGGCTGCATGCAAGAGATCGATGAACTCAAAGAGCTCCTCACCGAGGCTACCGATGCCGTGGTTCGATGGAAGGGAGGTCGGGTGCATGAGCACACCGCAGCGTCGAGGTTTACTAGTCATGCTGCCACTATATCGTATCGAAGCGAACGTTGGCTATCATAGTTGCCCCGCCTCTGCTGTGTCGCCTTGTTGATAATCCAAAAATAGGATATACTCGGGCCATGGATTCATCACAGGGCAACATGCAATTTGCTGTAGGAGAACACGTCGTCTACCCGCTCCAGGGGGTCGGTGTCATCAGGCGCATCGAGGAGCAGGATTTCCGTGGCGTAGATACCATGTACTACGTCATCTACTTGGACATCTCGGACATGACAGTCATGATTCCCGTTGAAAAATCCGAGGAATTGGGCATCCGCGGTATCGTGGCTAAGAGCGAGGCACAGAAGGCGATCGATTCGATCTCCAGCAAGTACGAGCCGATGCCCGTCGATTGGAAGGCACGCTACCAGATGAACGTCGACCTGCTCAAAGAGGGGTCGATCGCCTCGATCGCCAAGGTCGTGCAGGCCCTCTACCACCGCAGCAAGATCAAGGAGCTTCCCGTGCAGGAGCGCAAGCTCTATGACAGTGCACTGCGCCTGCTCATCGACGAGACGGCCATCTCGCTGGGAAAAGAGAAGAAGGACATCGAGATGATCGTCTTCTCCCGCCTGGAGAAGTAACATGGCCTTCCCAAGCCATGCCGTGATCATCACGGCCGCCGGCAGCAGTGATCGCTTCAACAATAGCCAAACCAACGTCAAGAAAGAGTACCTGACCATAGATGGTCATACCGTGCTCTGGAGAGCCACCGCACCCTTCCTCGAGGTCCCCGGTTGCCAGGCAATCCTCATCACCCACCCCCAAAACCTGGCCGGTGAGTGCGCCCTCGCCCTCGAGGACCTTTTGGAGCAGAACATGGTACCTGTCATCCTCGTCGAAGGGGGCACGAGCCGCAAAGAGTCGGTATTCAATGCCCTCAAGATGCTCTCGACCCTCGCCCTCGACATCGACTATGTTGCCATCCATGACGGGGCGCGATGTTTTATCCAAAGCGACCTCATCATCCGCACCCTGGCCACCGCCACGGTCTTCGGCGCCGCGGTGCCAGCCCTTCCCACCACCGACACGGTGAAGATCATCGACGACAATGGAATCATCACCGGCCACGTTGATCGCAATCACGGTGTGGGAGTGCAGACCCCCCAGATCTTCCGCTGGCCCGCCATCTGGCAGGCGCATCAACAAGCCAAAGAACAGCAGACCAACTACACCGACGATACCCAAGTCTTCACCGACTACGGCATGGTGGTGGGCATCTGCGAAGGGAATCGGGAAAACCGCAAGATCACCTACCTCGAGGATATCCCGAACGCCGCCGAGCAGATCGCAGCCTACCAGAAGAACCTCGAAGAGGCAGAGAAGAGTAAAGATATCACGCGGCTGTTCAAGCAGTCGGTGGCCGAATACCAGCGGGAGAGAAGCCTATGATCAGGATTGGAAGCGGCTGGGATCTCCATCGCCTCGTCCCCTCCGGCAAACCCCTGATCATCGGAGGCATAGAGATCCCCAGCAAAAAGGGTCCGCTTGCCCACAGCGATGGCGATGTGCTCATCCACGCCCTCATCGACGCCCTCCTCGGCGCCTTGGCCAAGGGGGACATCGGCTCCCACTTCCCTGACACCGACCCCGCCTACAAGGACATCGACTCGATGGAACTGCTCAAGAGCGTACTCCAACAAGAACTGCCCCCCTACACCATCATCAACGTCGATGCCACCATCATCCTCCAGGTGCCCAAGCTCAGAGCGCACATCGATGCCATCAGGGAAAACTTGTCCAAAAACCTTTCACTTCCCATCGAGTACATCTCGATCAAGGCAAAGACTGCCGAACAGGCCCTCGGTGAACTCGGCAGCGGCGATGCCATCATCGCCCAGGTCGCCCTGCTGATTTCTGGTTGACACACCCAAAACAAATACTCTATAGTTTCGCCGAGGCCCAGATGGCGGAATTGGTAGACGCGCTAGGTTCAGGTCCTAGTGGTGGCAACACTGTGCAGGTTCAAATCCTGTTCTGGGCAAATTAAAAACATTTATTTTATTCTATCACAACAACATGACAATGCACACTTATGTACAAGTGTGCATTTTTGTATATTATTTCATTTACTTCGATGCGGTGAGCATACGTGTGATGAAGGCGGGCGGCTATGGAAAGGTCTGCCGTGAAGGCCGGCATCATCTCCCTTCCATACTCCAGATCCTGGAGTACCCATATTCCTGGTTCTTTTTCATACCCGTTCTACCGGATCTTCTTACGTTCAATTCCTTTCCCCTAATCTTGAAAAGGGTGAAGGTTCACTTGAGAGACTTCTCATTCAAAAAGGCGATCAAAAGGAATACCACGCTGAAGCTGATGGAGCATATCAACTTTCAAAACATAGCCTTCAGCTATTTTCTTATTCGCTTGTGTGGTTTTAAGGAAATCTCTCGCATACAATGTTTCAACACGTGCCACTCCAGGCACGTTGGAGACATCAACGCAGTTCAGATTTTGCACATATCCAATAAGACTCTTCTCATTCCTAAACACACTGTTTGTCTGGATATC
>JALOBD010000088.1 GCA_023228445.1 Sphaerochaeta sp.
CGGCGCATCAGGGCAAGGTCGCTGTGCATCGTCCCCCCGGCTCCGTCCCCCTCTCCGATGGGGCGCAGCAATGCACCCTGGATCTCCTTGTGCAGGATGGAGCCATAGTCCTTGGTGATCTCAACGGGGTCCATCGTGCCGTTGTAGGAGCCTTGGATCATGGAGGAGAGAATTCGCGTCCCATCCAGCGACTGCCACCAGAAGAGGTCGTAGGGGAAGCGGGTCGTATCATTCCAACTCAGCTTACTGGTGACAAAGTACTTGACCCCACACCCTACTAGGATTTGTGGCAGCGCTGCCGTGTAGCCAAAGGAGTCGGGCAGCCAGAAGACATCGCCGCGGTAGCCGTCAAAGAGATCGGCAGTGACGCGCCGGCCGATGAGGTTCTGCCGGATGAGTGACTCGCCGCTTGGCAGCATGCAGTCAGGCTCCACGTAGCAGACCCCGTTGGGCTCCCACCGTCGGCTCTTCCACGCCTCGCTCACACGGGAGAAGACCGTCGGATAGTGCTCCTTGAGCGCCTCCATCTGCGCCGGCTGGGTGCATACGTAGACGAACGTTGGATCCTCCTCGATGTAGCGGCACATGTTCAGCGCCGTACGGGCGGCCTTGCGCACCGTCTCTGCGATCGGCCACAGCCACGCGTGGTCCAGGTGGGCGTAGCCGACCGACAAGACCTGGGGGGTGAGGGAGGCGTTCTTCGCCTCAAGGAGCGGGCCGATGGCCTTTCTGACCGCTGCCGCCCCAGCGACGGGGCTCTCTACCAACGAGAGATCCTCAAGGGCGGCCAACAGCGTAGAGAGCAGGTACTGGTAGTGATGGGAGGTTGGATCGAGGGTCTTGGAGATTTGGCGCAGGACCTTCACATCGTAGTAGAGTTCATACACATCGTCGTTGCGCGTGAGGAGCAACGGGGTTTTACAGGTCAGCGGATAGTCGCGCTTGTGGATCGACACACACGCCTGCACCCTCCCCTGGTCACTGGGGTGGAAGCCCGGGTAGCGGTGTCCACCCCAAGCCTGCGCCACGAAGGTGATCTGCTCTCCAGCCCATTGTGTCACCTCGATGCGGGGATGGAATGGGTTGGTCGCCCCGACGGGAATACCGTTGATGAAGATGAGGGTGTCGGTCTCCGTCTCCAGTTGGAGGTAGAGTGCTCCACTTCCAACGGGCAGCGAGACGACTCCTCGAAACCAGTGGTCGACCCACATCTTTTTGAATTCAAAGGGGAGGGTGATGGCCTGCCACGGTCCCTCATGGACCTGCTCACCCATCACCATCTCGCTTTGTGCATATTCAAGGTCGAGGCGCTTGACCACCTCGTAGCGCCAGCGCGCCAAGAGGTCGAGGTACTGGTCTATCCGCTTCTCAACTTTTGCCCTGATCATCCCCTCACCCCCCCCAACGCGCCAAGCGCGTTGTTCACATCATCTGCCAAGAGGCCCACATCCTCGATGCCGGCATGCACCCTGATCAAGGCCAGGCGGTCAGCTGGCACTGCATCATCGTTAAACTTGACCGCTGCCGGGAAGACGAGGCTCTCATACCCTCCCCAGCTCACCGCTCGCTTGAAGAGCGTCAACGAGTTGACGAATCCCTTGACCTCCTCAAGGCGGTCGGTCTTCAATCGGAAGCTGAAGAGCCCGCTGCCTCCACGCATCTGACGCTGGGCCAACTCGTATTGGCTGAAGGATGGCAGGAAGGGGTAGAGCACCTCCTCCACCTGAGGGTGGGCTTCCAGCATCGTGGCCAGGGTCAATGCGTTCTCAAAGTGGCGGGGCATACGTAAATGCAGCGTCCGCAGATTGCGCATGATGAGCCACGCGGCAAAGGGGTCGGGCACCGGGCCGAGCGGCAGGAATTGGTGCTCGAAGAGCTCCTTCATCACGGGCTTTGAGGCAGCGATGACACCGCCGATGACGTCACTGTTGCCCCCCAGGTACTTTGAGGCTGAGTGGACCACGATGTCGATGCCGTGCGCTATCGGATTTTGGAAGAATGGAGTCGCCCACGTGTTGTCGATGATCGTGCGGATGCCCCGTTTCTGTGCAATGGCGGCAACTGCCCTGAGGTCTTGTAGCTTGAAGGTAAACGTCGTCGGGCTCTCGAGGTAGAAGAGTCTTGTATTGGGGCGGACCGCCGCCTCAAACTCTGTGGGGTCGGTGCCCTCGACATAGGTGTGGTCGATGTTGAATCTGGCCAGATAGGTGTCGAAAAAATAGCGCACCCACGAGTAGCAGTCGCCGACCACCACCGCATGTTCGCCGCTCTTGAGGGAGCCGAGGATTGCCAGCGACGAGGCAGCCACGCCACTTGAGACGAGCTTGGCTGCCTCAGCGCCCTCCAGTGCAGCGAGCTTCTGCTCGCAGAGGTTGACCGTCGGGTTGTTGCCTCGGGTGTAGAGGTAGTGGCGTTCCTCATCGCTCAACGCGTCGCGAAAGTCGTCATAGGAGGGAAAGCAGAAGATCGAGGTCTGGAAGATCGGTGGACTGACTGCGTTGAACGGGAGGTCACGTTCGCCTTGGTGCAAGAGAATTTCAGTCAGTGGCGCAGCAGCGTGTGTGGTCATGGGGGTATCCTATCCTTTGACGCTTCCTTCGGTAAGGCCTGCTACGATGTAGCGCTGACCAAATCCGAATACGATCATCGTCGGAAGCAGGGCGATGACGATACCTGCACTCATCACATCCCAGCTGATGCCGGCCTTCGAGATGAACGAGTTCAGTGCGACAGGGACCGTCATCTTGTCGTTGCTCATCAACAACATGACGGCCAAGAAGAGTTCATTCCAGATATTGATGAAGGCAAAGCAGAAGATCGCCGCCATCCCCGGCCGGGTGATGGGCAGGATCACACGCCACAGCGACTGGAACATCGAGCATCCGTCGATGCGTGCCGCCTCCTCCAAGCTGGTGGGGATCCGGTCGAAGAAGCCCTTGCTCATGATCGTCGAGAAGGCGACGACGGTCGCCACGTAGACGAGCATCAGGGCAGCGGTGCGGTCGACCCACCCCAGACGGCTGAACATCGTGAAGATCGGGACCATGATGATGAAGGTCGGGATGGTCTGGGTGAAGTAGAGCACCAGCTGCAGTGCCCCCTTCGTCCGCTTGGTTGGGTAGCGCGAGAGCGAGAAGCCGCTGAAGATCGAGACGGCCATCGCCAACAGTGACGATATGAGTGCGATGACCAATGAATTGCGAAAATAGGTGGAGAAGTTTGAGAAGGAGAAGAGCTTGCGGTAGCTTGCCAAGGAGGGGTTGTTCGGCAGGTACTGCAGTGGCATCGTATAGATCTCCTTCGGCCCCTTGAGGCTGGTGATGAAGATCCAGTAGAGGGGGAAGATTGCAGCAATGAGGTAGAGGGCCAAGAGCAGGAACCGAATGACCGGGTACGGTGAGCGGCGCTTCATAAGAGCTCCTCCTTCGAATCTTCGACGATCCTGAGGTAGAGTACTGCATACACAAAGAGCAGGAGCATGATGATGACGGCGATGGCCGACCCTTGGCCATAGTCGTACTCCTTGAAGACCTTGTTGATCATCTGTGTGGCGAGGATGTTGGTACGGTTGACCGGTCCCCCATTGGTCATCGCATAGATCAAGTCAGGGAAGTTGACGATCCACATCGTGCGCAGCAGGATGGTGGACACGATCGTCGGCTTGACGTATGGCACGGTCACCGAGATGAACTTGCGCACCGTTGCCGCCCCATCGAGGGTCGCCGCTTCATAGAGCTCGTTGGGCACCGATTGCAGCGCGGCGAGGAGCATGATGCCGAAGAAGGGCACGCCATACCAGATATTCGGGATGATGACACTCATCATCGCAAGGCGTGGGTTTGAGAGAAACCCGATCGGCTGATCGAGTACACCGAGGCGGATCAAGAGGTCGTTGACCAGCCCCGCCTGTCCGTTGAAGAGCCAAGCCCATGTCAGGCCGATGGCAAACCCACTCAGTGCCCAGCCGTAGAAGACGAAGGCGGTGTAGAGTCCACGACCGGCAAACGGCTTGCGCAGCAGCAAGGCCAGGGCGAACCCCAGGATGAACTGGAAGGTGAGTGAGCCAATGAGCCAAACGGCTGTGTTGAGCAGGATTTGCGCGAAGCTGATATGCTTGTCGGTGATCACCGAAATGAAGTTTCCCACCCCATTGAAGCGCAGGGTGGACAGATCGAAGAGGTTGTAGTGTTGGAAGGCCATCACCCCTCCCCGGACCACCGGTACGTAGATGAACAACACCAAGAACAGCAGTGTGGGAACCAACATCCAACGGTAGTGGGTCTTCTCCATCATCACCCCCTGTAGTTACAAGCTTCCGGGGCGCCAGGCACCCCGGAACGAAATGGTGCGAGTATGCCTACTTCCAATAATCTTCCCAGCTCTTGATCGCTTGGTCAACGGTGGTGTTGCCCAAGAGCAACGACTGCATCGTCTGCTCCTGCACCTGTGCCCACCCAGGGTACTTGGGGCTGTCGAGCGGATACTTGACGAAGACATAGGTGTCGGGATCCGACATCTCCGTCTCCCATGACTTGTATACGCCGCTGGAGAAGTACGGGTCATTGGCGTACGTCGAGGTGTGCACCGGCAGCGGTCCGTAGACCTTGCAGAAGTCGGCGTTGTTCTCGGCGTTCACCATGAACGAGATGAAGTCCCAGGCAAGGTCGGGGTGCTTGCTCGTCGTCGGGATGCCAAGGCCGGCAAAGCCATAGTCGAGGTACGTCTTGCCACTGGCGCCGACCGGCATCGGGATGACGGTATAGAGCGCCGGATCGAGGGCATCGGCCACCATGCCGACGGTATCGGGATCCTGGACGAGGAACGGGGTGCTGCCACTGATGAAGGCGTTGACCTGCTCGTTGAACCCCCAGTTGACCCCGTCGGCGGGAACTGCATGCTTGTACAGGTCGACGTAGGCAGCAACGGCCCTTCGCGCTTCGGGAGTGGAGAAGGCAAACCTGCCGTCATCGGTCTTGTAGATATTGTCCACCGAGATGTTGTCCACATCACTGAGGATCAGGATGTCGGAGATCTTGAAGGAGCTACCCTTGCCCCTGAAGCCGAAGCCGTACTGGTTGCGGTCCTTGCCCGTGATCGCCTTGGACATCGAATACAACTCGTCAATAGTCTTGGGCAGCGTGGTGAAGCCGTACTTGGCAAGCACATCGGTGCGGACGAACAACCCCTTGACGAAGAAGAACTGCGGCAGCAGATACGGGGTGTTGTCAACGGTGTTGGCTGCGGTGACGGTCAGCGGAAGCAGGTCGTCCCCCTCGTCCCACGCAGCCAGGTACGTGGTCAGGTCGACAAGCTTCTTGTTGTTGACGAACTGCTTGACCGTATGGTCTCGCAC
Source organism: Sphaerochaeta sp. (assembly GCA_023228445.1). GTDB lineage: Bacteria > Spirochaetota > Spirochaetia > Sphaerochaetales > Sphaerochaetaceae > Sphaerochaeta. Next base: position 5,354 of record JALOBD010000088.1, read on the forward strand.
TTCGACGATGTCAAGCTCTTGGTTGCTGTTGAGCATCAAGGTCAGCTTGTTGTCGGCCTGCTCATACGGTGGGCTGACCAGGTTGATCTTCACCATCGGGTTGAGCGCCTCATACTTGGCGATCAGATCCTCGATCTGTGCAGTGCGGGATGGGCTGGTCATCGTCTCGACGAAGGTCAAGGTCACCGGGCCTGCTGCCTCCTTGGTCCCGGCAGCGAAGACCGGAGCGAGCAGAAGCAGCACAACGACGAGCGTGAACAAAACAGGTGTGCGGTTCTTCATTTCCAAACTCCTTTAAGTGGTATAACCAGATACTATTCTGGTAATACCAATTGTAGCACCATATTGGCCGCTGTCAACTGAATTCCTGTCATTAAACGAATTGGAACAAACCCATCGGCTCAGCCGGAGACCCTCTCTCTTCGCCTACGAGCCAGGATTCTCGTCAATCAACAACCCCCTGATGACATTGCTCTCATGGGGGCGGTCGACGATTGGGGTGAGGATGGTGGGGTTGTGGATCAACGGCCCGTCGTAGTGGATGGCATCAAGGCCGGCGCGTACCGCTGCCCAATCGATCGTCCCCTCCCCCACACGACCTTGGTCGCTCTCCCGCACATGGATCGTCTTGAGGTAGACGGCGGTGCGGGTGATCGCCTCCTCGATGCTCTCTTCCTCGAGGGCCATGTGGTAGGTATCCAAATCGATGCCGACGCTGCTGTGGTTCACCGCCTGCACAAAGGAGAGGGCGCTCTCGGCGTCGGGCAGCAGGAAGTGCTCGCTTCGATTGATGGGCTTGATGTTGAGCAGCACATCCTCGTTTTCGGCAGCCCAGGCGAGGCTGCGCACCGACTTGACCGCCTGCTCGAGGAAGTGTTCACGCTGGCCGGCAAGCTCCCAATGGGGGGGGAAGATGGCGTAGAAGGCGCCGTTGATCGACCCGCCGCCCATCTGGCCGATGACCTTGATGAGCCGGGTTGCCTCTTGGACTGCAGAGCGCCGGCGCTCCTCGTCCAGTGAGGCGAGGTCGCCCTCCTGGTTGGGGGACCAGGTGTAGCTGAGGTCCATGCGGTGGGTGCGTGCCTCAAAGCCGATGCGGGTTCTCGAGAGGACGGTGTTGGCCGCCAAACGCTGGGCATCGAGCTCGATCTGGTCGTAGCCGAGCTCGCGGGCCCGGGCGATGAAGTCGGCCGCATCGTAGGGCAGGTATCCCCACCGTTTGTAGTGAATGCCGACGCTTCTCATGCATAGTCACCTGCTCTTATGGTAGCAGAGCGGGGAGGCGGACACTAGCCTTTCACCGCCCCGGTGGTCAGTCCCTTGATCACGTACTTCTGGAAGAACATCGTCAGCACGATCGCCGGGGCCATGATGACCACCGCAGCGGCCATGACCGCCCCCCAGTCGACCTCGACGTAGGAGAGGAAGTTGTAGACGGCGATCGGCAGGGTCCGCGTCTTCTGCTGGCTGAGCACCTGGCTGAACATGAAGTTGTTCCAGCTGAAGATGAAGGAGAGGGTCGTCGCCGTCACCACCCCCGGCCCGGAGAGGGGCAGCAGGATCTTGAGGAACGCCGACTGCTGGGTGAGCCCGTCGACCATCCCCGCCTCCTCCAGCTCACGCGGCACCGCATCAAAGTACGGGCTCATGACCCAGACGACCAGGGGAAGGGCGATGAGCATGTGGCTGAGGATCAGGGCGATGTAGCTGTCCATCAGGCGCATGCGGCTGAAGACGATGTACCAGGGCATCAGAAAGGAGATGCCGGGCATCAGGCGGGCCACGAGGATGAAGACGGAGAGCTTCTTCTGCTTGTAGCGGGCGATCGAGTAGGCTGCCGGAAGGCCGAGGGCGAGTGAGCACATCACCGCCACGACCGAGACGATGATCGAGTTCTTCATGTAGTGGAGGAAGTCCTGCTCGACGAAGACCCGGTCGTAGTTTCGCATCACCGGGGTGAAGACAAAGCGTGGCGGCCAACTGATGATGTCCACCTGGGTCTTGAAGGAGCTCATCAACATCCAGACGAAGGGAAAGAGGATCGGGATGATGATCAGGACAATGGCGAGGTAGAAGAGGGTTGCAGTCAGGATTTTCTTGTTCATCCCACCCTCCCCTACAGCTCAAAGATGCGCCTGAGGCGCATCACCAGCAGGCTGAACGCCATCACGATGATGAAGAGGAAGACGAGCATGACGGCACTCTGGCCCATGCGGAAGTACTCGAAGCTGTACTTGAAGGCCAAGACGTTGAGGTTCTCACTAGCGTACCCCGGGCCACCGCGGGTCATCGAGTAGATGATGTCGTACGTCTTCAGCGCATCGATGGCCCTCAAGATCACCGCGGTGAGGATCGTGGGCATCAGCATCGGCAGCGTGATGCGCACAAGCACCTGGCGGCTGTTGGCCCCGTCGACCATCGCCGACTCATAGGGCTCGCTGGAGAGGCCGGCCAGGCCGGCGAGCACAATGATGGTGATCATCGGTGTCCACTGCCAGATGTCGACGATGATCAGGGAGGGCATGACGGTCGCCGCATCGCTGACCCAGCCACTCTGCGGCAGGCCGAGCACACTGAGCGTGTAGTTGAGGATCCCGATGGTGGGGTCGTAGAAGAGGTTGAAGACGATACCGATGGCAACGGGTGTGGCCACCAGCGGCAGCAGGAGCAGTGTCTTCATCAGGCCCTTGCCAACGAAGTTGCGGTGCAGCACCAGGGCCAAGGCAGTACCGAGCACCATCTCAACAAGGACTGCGGCGAAGGTGAAGTAGAAGGTCCTACCCAACGCCTGGACGAAGCGTGGCTCCTTGAGGACCTGCAGATAGCTCTTGAGGGCCACGACCTGAAGTGGCCGACCGCTGGTCAATGTCCAGTCGGTGAAGGAGAGGAAGAAGGTGTATCCCACTGGAAAGACCATCAGGATCACCACGAAGATCACAGCTGGCAGCGGGAAGAGGATGCGCAGGTTTTTCTCAACAAATCCTTGACGGATCATGCGGTGCTCCTTGCAACAGCGCTGGCCGACCAGGACGGGTCGGCCAGCACGTTGGAACAGAAATCAGAGACCGTACTCACCGTCGGCCTTGAGCAACTCATCGACCGCCCGGGCTTTCTCGCGGGCAAGCGCCTCGAGGCGGGTGCTGGTGCCCCGGGTGTTGATCGACTCGATGATCACCTCTCCGATGAGGTCACGGGCCGCTCCGACTGCACTCATGAAGGGGCGGTCGAAGGGGTAGCCGTTCTTGGCGGCATGGGCCTGGGTCTCGACGAGGCCCGGGTTGATGATCGCCCGAACTTCCTGGTCGGCCCACGCGGAGTCACGGGCCATGGTGATGTTGGCGAACATCCCCTCCTTGGCCAACTCCTTGCTGGTGGACCAGTCAAGGAACTGCTGGGCAGCGTCCTTGTTCTTCGAGGCCGAGGACATCGCCATGCCCCAACTGACCACGATGAAGGGGCTGTCCCCACGCGGGCCACGGGGAAGCTGTGCAACACCGATGTCAGCAGCAGGGATCGAGGTCTTGCTCGGGTCCACGATCTGGCCGTAGAAGACCGACGCATCGGTCCACATCGCCGCCTTGCCTGCCTGGAAGACCGGCATGATGTTCTCCCACGACATGCTGGTCACGCCCTGTGGGCCATAGGAGCCCAAGAGCCGTCCGTAGTAGCGGATGCCCTCGATAGCTTCAGGGGTGTCGAAGACCGCCCTGCCGCCCTCGAGGTAGTTGCCCCCGTAGTTGTAGAGGTAGGAGGAGAGCTGCGTCACCGCCGCCGCCCCGCTGCCCCGGCTGGCCAGCCCGGCAACGCCGTCACGGTTGAGGACCCGCGCTGCATTCTCCAGCTCGGCGAAGGTCTTCGGTACCGAGAGGCCCGCTTTGGCAAAGAGGTCCTTGCGGTAGTAGAGCACCTGCCACTCGGTCACCAACGGTACGATGTACGCCCTGCCATCCTTTCTGCCGATATCCACCGAGTTGGCGGGGTAGTCGGAGAAGTCATAGGCGTCAAGCCCCTCATACCAGCCGTTCTTG
>JALOBD010000089.1 GCA_023228445.1 Sphaerochaeta sp.
TCGCCTCATCAAGCAGGCCGATGCAACCCTTGCCATGGTCCTGCAGGGACATCGCTTCCCCTGGCACCTCAGGCGACGAAACTTCCTCTACTATGAGCGGTATACCACCGGCGACTCCTCCCTCTCGGCGGCGATCCAGGCGGTGGCAGCCTTCGATTCCCACCTCCCGGAAATAGGGATGCAGTACCTGCGTGCCACCGCGTTGATGGATATCGCCAACCTCCATGGCAACACCAAGGACGGGCTCCATACCGCAGCGATGGCAGGCTCGTGGATGACCATCGTGGCAGGAGTTGCTGGGTATCGGTTCTGCGATGGGAGACCCCGCTTCCGCCCATACCTGCCACCAGGGTGGCAGCGCCTCTCCTTCTCGTTGCGGTTCTCCACCACCACCCTTTCAATCGATATCAGGGAGGATGAGACCACCTACTGGACCGACGGGCAAATCCTCTCGATTTGCCATCGATCTGATGTGTTGCAGGTGGGGCCCACTCCGCTCTCGGTCGAGACCAAGGCCCGCATCAAGGCGGTGATCTTCGACCTCGATGGGGTGATCACGTCGACCGACGCCTACCACTATCGGGCATGGAAGCGCCTTGCAGACGAACACGGGTGGCACTTTGACGAGGAGCTCAACCAAAAGCTGCGCGGTGTCTCTCGCCAAGATTCGCTGAAGATCATCCTCAGGCACAACGCGGTCGACCTTGATGAAGCGCAGCTTGCTCTGCTGTCTGAAAAGAAGAATAGGTGGTATCGCGCCTCGCTTGAGGAGCTGACCCATGCAAATATCCTTGAAGGTATTCCTGCACTGCTCGAAGGATTGAAGGAGCGGGGTGTCAAGCTCGCCCTCGCCAGCGCGAGCCACAACGCCCCCTTCATTGTCGAGAAGCTCAACCTCGCCCACCTCTTCGATGTTCTCGTCCCGGCGGCAGAGGTCCACGTATCCAAACCCGACCCCGAGGTCTTCGCCCGGGCAGCCGAGGCATTGGGCTTGATGTGTGAGGAGTGTTGTGGCGTTGAGGACGCGCCGGTGGGTATTGAGGCCATCAAGGCAGCAGGCATGCGTTCGATCGGGGTAGGGGACGGAATCGATCCCGCCTCCTGTGATGCCCATGTGGCACACACCGGTCTTCTGACGATTGAAATGGCATTGGGGAGTGAGGAGGGAAGAAGATGAGAATTGTCTTGATCGGGGCAGGAAGCGCCCAATTTGGGCTGGGGATGCTCGGCGATATCTTTCAAAGTGAGATACTCCACGGCTCAGAGGTGGTGTTGGTTGACATCAACGAAGCGGCCTTGGCTGCGGTGCAACAGAAGGCTGACGAGTTTCTGCTCGCCAACCCTCTGCCCTTCACCGTCACCTCCACCCTCGACCGGAAGGCGGCGCTCAACGGCAGCGACGTGGTGGTCATCGCCATCGAGGTGGGCGACCGCTTTGCCCTCTGGCAGGAGGATTGGACGATTGCCCAACAGTACGGCATCCGCCAGATCTACGGCGAGAATGGCGGGGCGGGCGGGGTCTTCCACGCACTGCGCATCATCCCACCGATCTTGGAGATCTGCGCCGATGTAGTATCCATCGCCCCCTCAGCGTGGGTCTTCAACTTCTCCAACCCGATGACCGCCATCACGACGACGGTCAAGCGCGCCTATCCTGAACTCAGATTCGTCGGCCTCTGCCACGAGGTGGCTTCCCTTGAGCGGTATCTGCCGACGATCTTGGACACCCCCTTTGACAACCTCATCCTCAGAAGTGGTGGCCTGAACCACTTCAGCGTGCTGCTCAGCGCCCGATACAAGGACACTGGAGCGGATGCCTACCCGGATATTTTGGCAAAGGCACCCGCCTTCTTTGAGCAGGAGCCGGGGTACAGTGACCTCTTGGCCCATTGGCAGCGGACCGGCATGCTGGCCCGCACCGAGGGGGCGACCAACCGGGATGTCCTGGGCATCGAGCGTTCTTCAAAGAGCTGGGCCGACCGAACCCTCTTCAAGTGTTTCCTTGATACCTACAAGTTGCTGCCCATCACCAGCGACAGCCACATCGGTGAGTACATCAGCTGGGCTGGAGAGATGGCCGACCATAAGGGCATCAAGGACTTCTTTACCCTCTATCAGGTGATGCTCAGCGAGAGCCGTCCCGCCATCGAGCTCAAGCAGGAGGAGCGCCTCGTGCCGATCCTCGAGGGCCTATCCAGCGATGAAGGGTACGAGGAGAGTGCGGTCAACATCATGAACACCGCCTTGATCGAATCCCTTCCTTCTTCCATTGCCGTCGAAGTGCCCGCCTGGGTCTCTCGCCGTGGCATCGAGGGGATTGCGCTGAAGGAGTATCCCAAGGGTTTTGGGGCGTTGCTCAACGCCTACAGTGGGGTGTACGACCTCACCGCCGAAGCAATTCTCACCAGGCGCAAGCAGTATGTCATTGAGGCGCTCTTGGCAAGCCCCGTCGTCTCCAGCTACCGAGGCATCGCTGAGCTCGTCGACTTGATGATCGAGCGTCAGAGGCGATGGTTGGGGTATCTTGTCTAGGACTCAACTGCCCCGATCGATGAGGATCGGGAGAAATCGCTCGATGTGGAGCGGCGGGTCTTCCTCAGCCTCCATGATCTGGACGATCAGGGTGGCGGCTGTGGTGCCGATGCGAGCCGGCTCCTGGCTGACGGTGGAGAGGTCGAGGTAGCCGGTGGCACGCACCCCATCAAAACCGATGACCCGCATCGCAGAACCCGCCTCACGGATCGCCCGGATACAGCCGGCTGCGATGTCGTCGCAGTAGCAGAAGATTCCGTCATACTGATCCTCGTCTGCGATCCTCTTGCCCAGGGTGTAGGCGATCTCCTCATCGAGGAGGCACGATACGGTTCCCACCTCGGTGATACCCTCCTTGGAGAGCTCGCTGGCAAACCCATGCCAGCGGTCCGCATTGGCTTGGGCTGGGGGATCGACTGCGATGTAGAGCGGGCGGGTGCACCCCTTGTCGATGAGGTACCGGGCGGCAAGCGTTCCCCCCCATACGTTGTCGGGGTAGATGGTATGCTCATCCTCCATCGGGTAATCGATGTAGAGGTAGCGCACGTTGCGCCACCTCAACATCTCATGCTCGGTCTCGTCGAGGCGGAAGGCGAAGATCAGCAGGGCGGAGACTTGGGCATCGAGGACCCGCTGGATGATCTTGGGGTTGTGCTTCTCATAGTTGAAGATGATCAGGTCGATGCCCAGGCCGCGCAGCTTGCGATAGATCGCCTCGAAGATCTCAAAGAAGTAGTGGTTCCCGATGTCGGGGAGGAGCAGGCCGATGGTGGTCTCCACCCCATCCTGGCGGGCGAGCTTGCTGGCCACCCCACTGGGCTTGTATTGGCGTGCCTTCATCACATCGAGGACCCGCTGGCGGGTCTGCTCGCTGACATGCGGGCTGTTGTTGAGCACCCGTGAGACGGTCCCGATCCCAACACCGGCCTCACGGGCAATATCCTCGATGGTGATGCGCTTGGTAGCCATATGTTGACTCTATGTCCTTTTTGGGGGTCAGTCAACGACCTGAAAGACCTGCTTCCACGTGCTGCGGATTCCGTCGCTGCGATCACCGAGCTGGCTCTCTTCATTGGAGCCTGCAGTCCAGACCGTCCCATCCCTCTTCAGTGCTATGGCATGATGAGCACCGGCAGCGACATCTTTGACGTTGCCAAGGACGAAGGTGAACCCATCGGCAGTTGAGGTGTTCCCCGTCGTCCCGATGCCCCACTGCCCCCACTGGTTGCTGCCAGCCGCCCAGAGGCGGGCATGGGTGTCGATGTAGAAGCTGGTGTGTTCACCCGCTGCAATGGCACTGACGCCATCGGCGACCTTGATGAGGCGCGAAGAGCGTTCCTCGCCATCGAAGCCAAACTGGGTATGCGTATTGTCTCCCGTCGCCCACAGCGATCCATCCTCGGTGAGGACCAGGGTATAGTTGCTCCCCGGTGCCACCGAAGCAACGTGTGTTGTGATGAGTGTCGGCTGTAGGCGTAGGCGAGTATCACCGAGCCCGAGCTGACCATCGGCGTTTGCTCCCCACCCATAGAGGGTCCCGTCAGCGGTGAGGGCAAAACTGCTGTTGCCGGCAGGGTTGGCCCATACCGCTACGATCGAATCCATGACCTTGACCGGGGTTCGGGCGGCGATGGTGGAGCCAGTGCCGAGCTGGCCCGAGCCATTTGCCCCGACGGCCCACAGCGAACCGTCCCGTTTGACAAAGAGGGTATGCCCATGGCCGCCGGCCATGTCGACGACCTGAGAGGTGAGCACAAAGGGGGAGGCACGACGCCCGGTCGTCCCATCGCCAAGCTGGTACTCATCGTTGCGCCCACTGGCCATGAGCCGACCGTCCTCTCCGAGAAAGAGGGAGTGGGCGTAGCCGGCCTTCACATCTTTGGAGTAGCGGATGATCATGGGCAGATCCTTGAGCGAGGCGAGCGAGCCTTGGCCAAGCTGGCCTTGGTCGCTGAGCCCCGATGCATACAGGTCGCCGCGTTCGCTGATGACGAAGGAGGAGAAGTACCCGGCTCTGACGCGTGAGCCTGTAGGCGCTTGGGCCACGGGCAGCACCCCTATCTCCGCTGGTGGAGCAGTCGCAGTTGGGGTGGGGGCCGCAAGGGGCCGCAGGACCAGGGTGGCGGTCTTGCCGATGTCCGTTTCGTCCAGCACCGAGGTGACCAACATGTACGTGGTGCCGCTCTTGAGGGTGAGGGGAGCGCGGTCGGTGAAGTTGAAGTCATCATCAAGGTTCCAGATAACCTCCCCATCGTCCTCCTCAGTGGAGCTGATGATCAGGGTCAACGGCATCGTCGCTTGGTCTCTATGGTAGAGCTCATGCGCTCCATCTGCTGCCGCGATGAGCATGGCGATCTTCATCTCCTCAGTGAAGGTGATGGTGAAGTCCCTGTGCGGATTTGATATGGTGGCGATGCCGAGGGAGGTGAGGATGTCCATCTCCTGCTCAATGGGCTCATCACCCCAATCGGTCCCCACTGCCTGGAGCAGCAACCGACCGGTCCCGTCGCTGCGGACAAAGAGAGGCTCGTCTTGCCAGACTTGCAGGGTGGCTCCTTGGCGCCAGGGCGTTGCGTCGATCGAGAACTCCAACGTCTCCTTCACCCATTTCTCGCCCCCGTCCTGGCTGACCAACACCTCGTAGGATGAGCGTTCGCCCTTGAGGTAGATGGCGATGAGCTCCCCCTCATCGCTGACTGCCACATGCACCGAGGCTTGCTGGGTAGCGGTGTGCGTGACCTCCCGGTCCTGGTGGAGCAGGGCGAGCGAAGGGTTCGTCCTTGCACCGCTAACCCTCCAGATCCGCAGCGATTCGGTATCGATGGATCCGATGTAGAGGAGGTCTGCGTCATGGGGATCGACAGCAAGGGAGAGGACTCCACCACGGGTGTCGTGGAGGTTGGTGATCTGCCAGCTCTGGCCACGGTTCTTGGAAATGCCCAGCTTGATCATGTTCCTGTTGTTGGTGTCCTGATAGATGGTATAGAGGGTGTCGTGGATGCTCGACAGCGATCCGCTGTAGCCGGTGGAGGAGGAGTCGGTCAGGCGGGTGAACGCATTGCGCACAGTGTAGGTGCGCCCGTGATCGGTCGAATAGGCGTAGTTGTGGTCCCAGTAGCGGTCATGGCGGTGAAAGAGCAGGTGGATGGTGCCCAACTCGTCTATGACCAAGCCTTGGATGGAGGGGGTGTGGTTCGCCGGTGCAATCCTGACAGGATCAAGGAAGGTCTGCCCGCCATCGAGCGAGGAGAGGGTGTAGAGGGCTCCCCCCTCGACGTAGCCGACGACCAGCACCTGGTCTTTTGCGGCAAAGCCCTGGAGCGTTGCACGCCCGTCGATGGGCAGCGCAGTGACGCTCCAGCCATCATCAGAGATTCGGCCCAATAGGCTTTGTGCCGTCTCTTGGTAGGCGACCAGCAGTTGATCACCGATGCGATCCAAAAAGAGGCCGTGTGTACGTCCGGTTACTACATCCGTAGCCAACTGGAGGCTTGCTTGTTCGATGGTTGTTGTACCAAAGAGGAGGGATGCGCAGCACAAGGCAATCAGCAGGGGCAGCGCTCGCACTATTCGTTTCATGGTGGCTCCTTGTTGATTTTGGACATTGTACGATGTTTTTGGAAGAAGTCGAGGGTAATGTGGCAAAACGCACTAAGATATGTAATAAGTTGGGGGTATATGAGCGCCTACACTCCAATTGGGTGCCTAATCAATCGTGGTATTGGCAAATGCTGCCCGTACTCATCTCGACAAGAGCGCGGACGTACAGCGGGTATCAATGCAGCAAGACACAGCGGTGACCGCCCCCCATTGACCAGAAGTGTGGCACTGGGGAGCGCCCCATCATCGAAGCCCAAGGGCTTTGGCGAGGTCTCTCTCCCGTGCCTCTGCTTCACGCTGGCAGCGCTCGATGGCCCCCCGCAGCTTCTCAGACTCCTCACTCTCCACCAGTGGCCTCAGACGCCCCTCAAAGCGCTTCTCCAACTTGCGAGCCGATCGCTCAGCTTCCTCTCGGCGCTCGCTGCCTGCCTTGAGCAGGGCCACGGTCAGTCGTTGGCGCTGATGGGCGTGGTGGTAGGCTTGTGGGTTGGACTGGCCCCCGACCAGCATGGGGACGAACGGATGGTAGAGGGGAAGTGGGGCAGGGCAGCACCAGGCGATGATCTGGTTACGAGGGTACTCGACCACCATGCTGGCCGTGGTGCGGGTGCTCTTGGGAAACCATGCGTCGATGGCGATGGACGTCATCGAACGGTCCATCTTCGCCGCGCTTCCTTTGTTGTAGAGGAGGATGTCGCGCATCCCCATCCACGTCGGTTCTGCATCCTTGAGCAGCAGTGAGGTGGTCGCCTGCCTCACCCGGCCCTTGGAGAAGAACTCCATCAACCGGTCAGCCCAGCGCCCGGCGAAATCGGATCCCTTGCTTTCATCATCACAGCGGTCCACCGGTGAAGTGAGCGAATATGCGTTGCTGATCGAACCGTGCTCCTCGATCTTCTTGAGTGCCCAATGCGAACCGGCCGTCTCCAGCACGTAGAGCTCGCGCCGGTCGGCGATGAGGAAGGAGTTGGAGTAGGTGAGCGTGCCGACAAAGGAGCCATCGCCACCCTGGCCCCACCGATCCAACAGCGCTAAGATGAGGTCTACGGCATCGGAGGCGGTGGCGCTGTTGTGCAGCGCCAGGCGCAGGATGTCCATGCCCAAGAGGCCGTTCTTCCGGCCTTTCTCCTTGGTGAAGACCGCCTCATTGCCGATGGCCACCCCCACTTCGTTGACCCCCATCTCAGCACCCCAAATCCACGATGGGCGGCTGATGAGGGCCCGGTAGGGGTGTGTGAGCGTGGCATGGGCGCTCTTGAGCGTGGCAAACTGGGCGCGGTACTTCTCTAGCTTCGGCTCCCGGGAGGAGTCGAGTGAAGCGGAGGCCCGCTCCAGGACTTGCACCTCCTTGGGGTGGCGGTCGCTGTTCTTTGCAAAGAGGACTCCCGCTTGGCTATGGATTGATCCGATGGTATCACACATGGCTGCCTCCGCTCCCATCGTACCACGAGAACGGTGTCCCGGGCTGTTTTTTGTTCCAGATGAATCCCACCTCCCGTATTGCGTTTGATAAATCTTGTAAAAAGTGTTTTTTCCCTAACAAATTAGCAACTGAGTAACAAAGACGCAATTTTCCATTGACAATCAGGTCGGTCGTGGTAAGATATAGCTACTACTCATACGGTAAGAAGTAGCGATTGCATCGCATCTTCATGGGTAGATCCTAAGGAGGATAGCAATGAAAAAGAACCGAATTTTGATGCTGGGCCTTGCCGTGCTGTTGGCAGCGGGGATGCTCTTTGGAGCAGCACAGGCCGAAGTCTCCACCACTGGGCTGAAGCCTGCCACCTATTCATGGACCGCAGGGGACATGGGAGGGGGCTGGTACACCCAAGCTGGTGCGATGAGCGAGATCGTCAAGACCGCCGTTCCCGAAATTACCATCAAGGTACTGCCGGGAGGCGGGACAGCGAACCCCTTGGCCATCGAGGCCAAGCAGCATGACTTTGCCTGGGGCGTCGGCTATGTCGACCGTGCTGCGATGAATGGGGTCGCTCCGCTCTATGATCGCAAGATCCAGGGCATCTCCGGCCTGCTGGGTGGCTTCTCAGTGGACTTCTACCACTTCTTTGCCGCCCAATCGACCGGGGTGACGACCATCGACCAGTTGGTGCAGAAGATCAAGGCGGGGGAGAAGATCAACATCGCAGCTCCTCGCGTGGGAACGAGCGAACGCGCACTCACCTCACTGGTGCTTGAGAACTACTACGGAACGTCCTACGAGGCCATTGAAAAGAATGGTGGACGGGTTGAGTACGCCATCTATGGCGACATGGTGAACCTCTACAAGGACCGCCACGTCGACTACGTCATCGCCTGCCTCGGCCTGCCGGGCGCTGCGATCACCGAGATGTCACTCTCACGCCCCTCAACGCTCCTCTCAGCAAGCGACGACCTGGTCAAGTGGGCCAACCAGACCTACGGCACCGTCGCATGGGAGACCGGGCTCAACATGATCCCCGCCGGTACCTATCGAGGCATCGACCGGGACATCCAGGCCATCGGTCACTCCACCGAGATCATCTGTCGCACCGATCTTGATGAGCTTGTCGCCTATCACTTTACCAAGGCACTCATCGAGAACATCGATAAGGTGAAGAACATCAACCCCTCGTTCCAGAAGTACTTCACGGCCGCAAGTGCGCCGAGTACCATGATTCCGCTCCATCCGGGCGCTGCACGGTACTACAAGGAAGCTGGACTGCTCTAATCATCACCAATACCATGGCAGCGGACGGTGTCCGCTGCCGTTGTCATCCAAACTAATCAGGGAGTATATCCTATGCGTGAATTGAAAGGTTGGGTTAAGTGGCTGGTCAGCATTAGTTTGGCCGCAGTGGCCCTGTTCCATTTTTACACGGCAATTTTTGGGATTTTCCAACCAAGAATTCAACGTGGCGTCCACTTGATGGTCCTCCTTCCGATGGCCTTTTTGCTCTA
>JALOBD010000090.1 GCA_023228445.1 Sphaerochaeta sp.
ATGTACTATTTAGAATTCACAGTACCCTTGTATAATATCACGGAGCATATAGGCGCTATCCTTGGGGTATCGCTTCTGTGTTTCGTAGTCCACGTAGACAATTCCAAACCGTCTTGAGTACCCCCAGGACCACTCGAAGTTATCCAAGAGTGACCAGGCAAAGTATCCCTTTACGTTAACGCCTTCATCAATGGCCCGTTTGCAGGCAGCGAGGTGTTCATTGATGTAATCGCAGCGGAAGTGATCGTGTACCCTCCCATCGACCAGCTCATCATCGATTGCACACCCGTTTTCGGTGATGTAGAGGTCGATATTGCCAGTTACCTCCTTAAAGTACGTCAAGATGCGATTGAGCCCGTATGGAACAACCGGCCATCCTTGGTTAGTCGTCCGTTGCCATACCGGTACGTTCCGGTAGTGCAATGGACTCTTCTCATCGTAGGCAACTGCATACTCTGCATAGTAGTTGATACCAATGAAGTCCAACGGCTGTCCAATTATGTCCATGTCCCCGTCTTGGACGGGCAGGACGATATTGAACTCTTTGAGCAACTCTTCTGGATATCCTTGGCCAAAGAGCGGCTTGAGAAAGATATCAGTGTCAAAACCACGGGCGATTGCAGCAGCCCGTTGATCTTCTTTTCGCTTTGTAGCCGGCCGGGGCAATGCTGGGTTGAGCACCGTTCCGATGGGAGCGGTACATCCTGTCTTGCGATACTCCTGCATAGCCAGGCCGTGGGCAAGGTTGAGGTGGTGTACGCTATCAAAGGCTTTCTTCGCGTCCTGGATGCCTGGGGCATGAATCCCTTCGCGGTACCCCAGGTATGAGGAGCACCACGGTTCGTTGAGGGTGATCCACATGTCGACATGGGGCCCAAGGTGTTCGAAGACGACCTTTGCGTAGTGAACGAATGCCTCTGTGGTCCTACGATTGGCCCACCCTCCCGCATCCTCAAGGTACTGCGGTAGATCCCAGTGGTAGAGGGTCGCCACGCTCTTGATGCCTGCATCGTGTAGCTCCTTGCAGAGGTTGATGTAGTACTGAAGTCCCTTGGGGTTGACCGTCCCCCCTTCATCCACGATGATCCGCGGCCAGGCGATTGAGAACCGATACGCCTCAAAGCCAAGCTCTTCCATGAGCGCTACATCCTCCTTGTACCGGTGGTACTGGTCTGCTGCAAAGCGTCCGTCATCACCGCCCATGATAGCGCCTTGGCGTCCGGTGAAAGTATCCCAGATGGATGGGACCCGCCCATCCTCGGCGATGGCGCCTTCGACCTGGTAACTTGCTGTGGCACAGCCCCAAAGAAAATTATCGTCAAAGTGTAGTTTTTGCATTGTTTTATCCTCTCACCTGTGATGCTACCATGGGGGGAATAGGTCTACAAGCTTCTGTAATACAGGGAACAAAGTTGTAGCAATGTACAAAGTTGATTGTATCAATATCATATTTTAAATAATCATTATAATCTGTTTTAATATTTTTTTTATATTAATTCCATATTTGCCAGTATCCACCGCAACTCAGCGACATCCTTGAAGAGGAAGGCGTGCATCCCCAAGGAATCTGCCATCTCACAGTTCTCCTCCATGTCGTCGATGAAGAGGACTTGGGAAGGCTCAACGCCCTCTTTTTCAAGGATCTCTTCGAAGAATTCGGCCTCCGGCTTTGCCCATCCCATCACACACGAGGCGTAGACCCCATCGAAGATATCGTAGTGTCCCTCTCGCCGATGGTGGGCATAGTGTGCCTCTTCGGTGTTGGTGGCACATATCAGGCGGATGCCTCGTCCCTTGAGCTCTTGATAGAGGGCGAACACCGCCCGATCAAGTTCGGGAGAGAAGTATTTTGCCCAGAGCGAGTGGTCACAAGGCGGTATTACAACGCCAGTGACAGCGGCAAAGGAGCGCCAAAGTTCCTCCTCGTCAATGAGGTTTTTGGAGTGTTGGGCCAAGAGGTCGGTGAGCTGTGGGTCGACATCTGCAAAGTTCTTGTACCCGTCAAGGCCAAAATCCTGCAAGAGCCGGTATTCCAGGTCGTGGTCGCTATGAAGGGCCAATACACCTCCCATATCGCTTGCAATGAGTCTGATCGCTCTGTCCATGGCTGCGATGATAGCCCAAATGGCGTGTTGTTGGTAGAGCTTTTCCTCTTTTGGCAAATACGCTATCCTACGACGGATAAGGAGTCTTCCATGCCCAAGTATTTTCCCCCGGGGTATACCCCGCTGATGGAACAGAAACAGACCGAACGAGCCATCAAGTTCATCAAGGACACCTTCGAGCGCGAGCTCAGCGGCGGTCTGCGCCTCAGCCGGGTAACCAGCCCGCGCTTTGTGCTCGCCGGATCGGGTATCAACGACGATCTCAACGGTGTCGAGCGACCGGTTCGCTTCCAGGTGGGGAATCTCGAAAACCAGGAGATGGAGGTGGTGCAGTCGCTTGCCAAGTGGAAGCGCATGGCGCTCGCCGACCACGGCTACGCACCAGGGACGGGCATCTACACCGACATGGACGCCATCCGCCCCGATGACGTGCTCGATGCCATCCACTCGATCTACGTCGACCAGTGGGACTGGGAGCTGACGATCACCGAGGCTGACCGTACCCTCGACTTCCTCAAGGCGGTGGTTCGCAAGATCTATTCGGCGATGATCCGCACCGAGTTTCTCGTCAGTGAGATGTTCCCGGTCTGTCGCCCGATCCTCCCCAAGCAGATCACCTTCATCCACACCGAGGATGCCCAGCGCGAATATCCACACCTCGAGCCTGAGGAGCGTGAACGGGTGCTTGCAAAACGGTACGGGGCGATCTTCCTCATCGGCATCGGCTCGCCGCTTGCCGATGGGAAGAGCCATGGGGGTCGTGCTCCTGACTACGACGACTGGTCGACCCCAAGCGGCGGTGGCTACACCGGCCTCAACGGTGACATCGTCGTCTGGGATACGGTGAGGGGCGATTCGATGGAGCTCTCCTCGATGGGTATCCGGGTAGACCGACAGGTGCTCCTCCACCAGCTTGCCATCCGTGGGATGGAGGAGCGGACCCAGCTCTACTGGCACCAGCGGCTCTTGCGCGGTGAGCTACCGCTGTGTATCGGAGGAGGCTTTGGGCAGAGCCGGCTTTGCATGTACCTGCTCAAGAAGGCCCATATCGGTGAAGTACAGGCGTCAGTCTGGCCCTCCGATGTACGCGATGAGGCCAAAAGCCTGGGAATTTTCTTGCTGTAGGAGGGACCATGAAGCTGATCAGTTGGAACGTCAACGGCCTGAGAGCGGTTCTGAAGAAGGGGTTTGAGGAGTACCTGCACCAAAGTGGCGCCGATATCTTCTGTCTGCAGGAGACGAAACTGCAAGCCGACCAGCTTGCCCTCGATACCGGCTTCTATCACACCTACTATAGCTTTGCCGAGCGCAAGGGGTATAGCGGCACCGCCCTCTACTCGCTCGTCGAGCCACTGGATGTCCAGCAGGGCATCGGCCATGAGCTGGACAACGAGGGACGGACGGTGAGCGCTGAGTTCGACGACTTCTACGTCGTCTGCTGCTACACCCCCAACAGCCAGGAGGAGCTGGCACGCCTCTCGGTGCGGATGGACTGGGACGATGCCTTCCGCGGC
This sequence comes from Sphaerochaeta sp., assembly GCA_023228445.1. GTDB lineage: Bacteria > Spirochaetota > Spirochaetia > Sphaerochaetales > Sphaerochaetaceae > Sphaerochaeta. Next base: position 3,620 of record JALOBD010000090.1, read on the forward strand.
TATGTTGCCTCCCTCTCGGAGGTGAAGCCGGTCATCATCTGCGGGGACCTCAATGTGGCCCACAAGCCCATCGACTTGAAGAACCCAAAGACCAATGAGCGCAACGCCGGCTACACCATCGAGGAGCGCGACAAATTCACCGAACTGCTTGATGCCGGCTTCATCGACACCTACCGCCTCCTCTATCCCGATCGGGAGGAGGCGTACTCGTGGTGGTCGTACCGCTTCAAGGCGCGAGAGCGCAATGTGGGGTGGCGCATCGACTACTGGCTGGTCAGCGAAGCGATCAAGGATCGCGTCGCCGGGGCTGCCATCGAGGCTGATGTGCTGGGCAGCGACCACGCCCCGGTGACCCTCTACTTGAACAGGTAGGAGGGAATCTCGCCACGCTTCTCATAGACGTGGCGCTGGGCGCTATCGAGAATCCGCTTGCAGAGCCTGATGGAGAGGGGGGTCACCTCAACCAACTCATCATCCTTGATAAACCTGATGGCTTGTTCCAGGCCCATCTTGGTAATCGGGGTGAGGCTCACCGCATCATCCTTGCCCGCTGCCCTGAGGTTGGTCAGCTTCTTGGTCCTCGTCGGGTTGAGCAAGAGATCCTCTGCGCGGTTGTGCTCACCCACGACCTGCCCCTCGTAGACGGGGTCACCGGGGACGACGAAGAGACGGCCTCGGTCCTCCAGCTGCCACAGGGCATAGGCGACGGCATTGCCACTGCGGTCGCTGATGAGCGAGCCGCTCTGCCTGCCTTCGATTTCACCTTTGTACGGCTCATACCCTTTGAGGTAGCTGTTCATGACCCCCAAGCCACGGCTCTCGGTGAGAAACTCATCGCGGTATCCGATGAGTCCGCGTGAGGGAATCTCAAACTGCATCTTCATCCGTCCGCTTTCGGTATAGGTGATATCGCGCATCACCGCCTTTCGTCGGGCCAGTTGTTCCATCACGGTGCCGCCGTACTGTTCGGGCACATCAACGGCGAGGACCTCGATCGGCTCGGTGATGGCTCCCTGCTCGTCACGACCCATGATGATCTTCGGGCGGCCGACACAGAGCTCAAAGCCCTCGCGCCGCATCTCCTCGATGATGATCGCCATCTGGAACTCCCCGCGCCCCTTGACGGTGTACGAGTCGTCCTTGTTCTTCTCCACCCTGATGGACACGTTGCGTAGCGCCTCACGCACCAAACGCTCTCCGATCCTGGCGCTGGTGACGGCACTCCCCTCCCGCCCGGCAAGCGGGCTGATGTTCTTGGAGAAGTGCATCGCCACCGTCGGCTCATCGATCTTGATGCGCGCCAGGGCCTTGGGATTCTCCGCCGTGCAGATGGTATCGCCGATGGCCACCGCCTCCACGCCGCTGAGCACCACGATCTCGCCGCTTTGGACGTGGTGTGCCTCTACAAAGCGCGGCCCGTCGTAGGTCTGTAGTTTGGTGACCCTCAGCGGTACGATCGTTCCCCCCTCCTGGATGCAGATGAGGCTGTCATGGACCGAGGCCGAGCCATTGACGACCCGTCCCACGGCAAGGCGCCCGAGGTACTCGCTGTAAGAGAGGTCGCTGACCAGCATCTGGAAGGGCTGGGCATCGTCATACATCGGTGCTGGAATCATCTCGATGATGGCATCGAGCAGGAGGCGCAGGTCGTCCTTCAGGTCACTGGGATCGAGGCCGCACCGCCCCTCCTTGCCGATGGCGTAGAAGACCGGCACCTCGAGCATCCGCTCATCCCCGCTGAGCTCGAGCAGGAGTTCATAGACGTCCTGCAGCACGACCGCACTCTGGGCATCGTGGCGGTCGACCTTGTTGATCACGACAATCGGCGTAAGGTTCTGCTCGAAGGCCTTGGTGAGCACGAACCGGGTCTGTGGCAGCGGCCCTTCGGCGGCATCGACAAGGAGGATGACCCCATCGACCATCGACAGGCCCCGTTCCACCTCTCCCGAGAAGTCGGAGTGGCCCGGGGTATCGATGATGTTGATCCGCACCCCCTCCCACCCGATGGCGCAGTTCTTCGCACTGATGGTGATGCCCCGCTCCTTCTCCTGCGCCCCACTGTCCATGACGCGCCCGGATGCCTGGCTGACCGTTCCGCTCTGGCACAGCATTGCGTCGACGAGCGTCGTCTTGCCGTGGTCGACGTGGGCGATGATGGCGATGTTTCGTATCTGTGGATTGCTCTTGATCATCTCGTTGTCCTCTTGTTTGCTGCCATGATGAACTTGACCAGCAGCAGCGCAACCATTACAGCAATGGCGATGCCGATGGTCCCCAGGCCCGCCGCCATGCCGCCTGTCTGGGCGACCACTCCTACGATGACCGGCATCACGATGGCTCCAAGGGTGGCGATGGCGAAGATTGTGCCCATGGCAACGGTGCTGCCGGTGATCTTGATATCGACGGTTGAGAGGACCGTGGGAAAGATGCCGCTCATCGCAAGTCCGAATCCGAAGATCGAGAGGTAGATCAGGGGCGTGGAGTCGACACTCACCAGTATGATGAAGAAGAGGAGCTGCAGCAAGCCGAGGATGAGGAGGAGGAGGCTGGCCTTCACCCTGGTTGAGAGGTATGCACACACAAGGCGCCCGGCGAGGATGAAGAGCCACAGCGCACTGCTGGTCATCTGGGCGAGGGCCGGCGAAAGACGGCCACCTTCGGTAAAGTAGGTGACCAACCACCCCACGATGGAAGCCTCGCTGCAGAGGTAGAAGAAGAGGATGGCGGTGTTGAGCCAAAAGTCACCGCTTGTGAGAAACCCGCGTTCACCGCCGTTGGAGCGTTTGCTCGGTTGATTGGAGAGCGAGGAGAGGCTGATGAGGATGAGCACGACGCTCTCGAGGGCCACCAGGAGCCACACATTGGCCCGCCAGTCGAGGCTGAGGGTGACTGTGAGGAGAATCACCGAGAACGGGACGATCAGCGCCCCTACGGCAAATAACGCGTGTAGCAGATTCAAGCTTGCCGCCTTGTTCTCGGCGATCTCGCTCATCACCACGTTGGCGATGTTGCTCAAGGCCCCCCGCCCGATGCCGCTGATGGCGAAGGAGAGCAGAAGAACGGCCGGATTGCCGGTGAGGGTCATCAAGATGAAGCCGATGATGATGCCCGAGGCAAGGGTGACGGTGCTCTTCTTGCGCCCGATGAGGTACGGCAGGAATCCTGCAACCAAGAGGGCGACGAAGTTGCCGATCTGGTGGGCCGAGATGACCGCTCCGCTGAGCACATAGCTCATCCGGTACTCCGCCTTCATGAACGGCAACAGCGTGCCGATGAGGGTGCCCATGATGCCGTTGACAAAGTAGGCCCAGTACATGGTGAGCATGAGAGATTCATCATCCCGTTTGACCTTGAGAAGGGATGCCATTGACTTCATTCATTTCTCCGGATTATACGATACACCCGTATCGCTGGGCGGTACTCCTCTGTAATACCGTTCTTTGGCAAAAATGTCCACTACCGGCAGATATGTGGGCCCTCAATTGATGGTAAGCGTGCTATCACCACCATCGGCGAGGCTCAGGTCCCACCAAGTGGTGCAGATCCCATCGAGGAATGCCTGGTCGTGGCTGACCAGCAGCAACGCCCCGGCAAAGCACTCCAGCTGCTGGGATAGCGCGCGGCGCGACGGTAGGTCGAGGTGATTCGTCGGTTCATCGAGGACCAAGAGCGAGATCTCCTCTTCGAGCGCCCGGGCGATGAGCAGCTTGCGCATCTCCCCAGGGCTCGGCAACGCCGATGCCAAGAAGAGGTCGCCTCTGCTTCCCAGGCGCACCACCGCCGAGACGATGCGCCCCTTGGGCGTTGCAGCAAGGTCTTGAAACTCCTGGTAGGCTGCCGTGCTTTCGGCCAATCCCAACTCCTGCTCAAGGTACCAATGGCGTACCGTTCCCTCCTTCAGGTGGGCGACCAGCGACCTGATGAGGGTACTCTTGCCGCTGCCGTTCGGTCCCCGGATCCCCACCCGCTCGGTATTGCCCAAAGAGAGTGGTGGATGGTGCAGCCTACGCCCGGGTGCCACCGCAATGCTCCCCTCCTCGAGGTGGAGTACCGTCCGAGCCGGATGGACGGCACCAGTGATGGTAACCCCTGAGGCCGCCTTGCCCAAGTCGAGGGAGCATCTGATGGACAGCGCCTCGGCAAGGGAGTGCTGGGCGCGCTGGGCACGCGCAAGGCGCCCGTCGAGCTGACGGGAGAGTGAGCCGGCCTTTTTATCACCACCGCTGACACGAAAGGCATCGATGCGGGCTTTGGCATCATGGTCCTTGGCGTCGATGTGGCGCTTGGTGTTGCGACTGTCCTGCGAGCGGGCAATACCGGCGCGACGCTTCTTCTCCGCTTCGATACGCCGAAGCTCGCCGCTGTGCGCTCTCTGCATCGATTCGATGCTGCGCCGCTGGAGATCCGCCTCTTGCAGCGCCTGTGACGGGACGCAGGAGATCTTTTGCACGTGTGGAGCTGACACCAGCAGTGTGGTGGTGCACAGCGCATCGAGGGCGGCAAGGTCGTGGCTCACCAAGAGCCCAATCCCACGATAGCAGCCGAGTGCGGCCACGATCATCGCGATGGCCTGCCCGTCGAGGTGGTTGGTCGGCTCATCGATGCAAAGCAGATCACTCTCTTGGTAGAGGGCCCAACCAATCTGGGCACGCTTACGCTCACCAAAGCTCAGACTCTCCCACCGCTGGCAGTAGTCGCGCCCCAGCGACAATTGACCGTGCAACCTGCAGGCAAGCCCATCGTATGCAGCAGCGAATGTCTCATAACCGTCGGGAGCCACATCGATGCGCTGACTCACATACCGCGCAGCACTGGGGCGCAATACGGTACCGAAGTGCGGCTTGAGGACTCCTGAAGCCAACGACAACACGGTGCTTTTGCCTCCACCGTTTGACCCGATGACCCCACACCAACCACTGGCGAATGTGAGGGAGAGATCCGAGAAGAGATCGATACTCTGCTCGGGGTAGTGAAATGATACATGTTGGAATTCCAAGGTCTGGATACCCATACGGCCTCCCGGGGGGCGTCACGCGCCTGAATGATGAGCTGGCGGTGACGCATACCATCGACGACACTCCGGTTGTTGCGCTCTGTTGGTGTCCATCACTTCTTCATGGGTCTTGGAATCTCCTTGGTAGCTGTCATTCTATCGGGCGGTGGCTGCTGCTGCAAGGAGTGCATCGTGCCCTCTCTGTGATACAGCGGCCGGGCAAACCAAAAACCAAGCCACCCGTGACGGATGGCTTGGTGGTGTTGAAAAAAAGAGGGCCCGGCGGCTACCTACTCTCCCGCAGATCTGCAGTACCATCGGCGTGAGGGTGCTTAACTGCCGTGTTCGAGATGGGAACGGGTGTGTCCACCCTGCTGTGGCCACCGGGCCGGCCG
>JALOBD010000091.1 GCA_023228445.1 Sphaerochaeta sp.
CACCTCGGTGGGTAATGTAGTCACCTACCTGGTGATCCAGGTGCCCATCATGTTATTGGCGGCGCTCGTGCTCGCCTCCCTGCTCAACGACCCCAAGCTGAAGGGCAAGACAATCTTCCGTACCCTCATCTTCCTGCCGTGTGCCACCAGCCTTGTCAGCTCGGCGATGATCTTCAAGTCCTTCTTCTCCATCGATGGACTTGCCAACACCACCTTGATGGCGATGGGAATCCTGGAGAGTCCGCTCAGCTGGTTGACCCATCCGGTCTGGGCGAAGTTCGTCATCATTCTGACCATTACCTGGCGGTGGACGGGATACAATACCGTCTTCTACCTTGCCGGTCTGCAGATGATCGACCGTAGCATCTATGAGTCGGCTCGCATCGACGGTGCCTCGTCGACCCGGCAGTTCTTTTTGATCACCATCCCGTTGCTCAAGCCCGTCATCCTGCTGACGACGATTATTTCGACCAACGGGACCCTGCAACTCTTCGATGAGGTTCGCAACATCACCAATGGAGGGCCGGGTATCGCCACGCTCTCCATCAGCCAATACATCTATAACCTTTCCTTCACCTACAACCCGCAGTTCGGCTATGCCGCTGCGGTCAGCTATGCAATCTTGGTGATGGTTGCCGCTCTCTCCTTCGTCCAGATCAAAGCAGGAGGCAAGCGATGAAGCGTGTCAAAGGCACAGAAGTCCTCAAGTATACATTTTTGGTCATCGTCTGCCTCTTCTCGGTCTTCCCCTTCTACTTCATGATCGTCGGTGCGACCAACAGCAGTGTCGAGATCATCAAGGGCAAGCTCTCATTCGGAAATCACCTGTGGGCCAACGTCCGCACCCTTGCCCGGACGGTTCACCTCGGCAGGGCCTTCTGGAACTCCCTGCGCAACGCCACGGTGAACACGGTGGCGAGCCTCTTCGTCTGCTCTTTGGCCGGCTATGGCTTTCAAATCTATAGGGAGAAGGGCAAGGATACCCTGATGAGCCTGCTGCTCCTCTCCATGATGGTGCCCTTTGCCACCATCATGGTGCCACTCTTCAGGATGTTCAGTACGCTCAGGCTCCTCGATACGACAGCAGGCTTCATCCTCCCCTCGCTCTCGACGGCGTTTTTGATCTTCTTCTTCCGCCAGAGCAGCGAGTCCTTTCCCATTGAGACGGTACAGGCAGCACGCGTGGACGGGCTGGGTGAGTTCGGCATCTTCTTTCGCATCTTCGTGCCCATCATGGCCCCGACCTTCGCCGCCGCCGCCATTGTCACCTTCATGGGGGCGTGGAACAACTACCTGTGGCCGTTGATCATCATGCAGAGCCAGAGCAGTCAGACGATGCCCCTGCTCATCACCGGTCTGACAGCCGGCTATACCACCGATTACGGCATTCTGATGCTCTCGGTCACCATCACGACACTACCCACCTTGATCCTCTTCTTCACCCAACAGAAACGGTTCGTAGAAGGGGTGCTCGGTTCGGTGAAATAGAGTACTATCGGATACTGAGGAGTCACTATGTCTACATTGTTTTTGAAGAACAGAGCTTGGCAGGAGAGCACCGTCTCATCGATGAACCGACTTGCGATGGTCTCGCTTCCCCCTGCGTTCCAAAGCGAAGCGGATGCGCTGAACTTTGTCCATCTCGGCCCGGAAGGGCGCGACCAGGTAACACTCCCCTTTGAACGAAGCCTCGATGGGACGTGGGACTTCCGTCTCTACCCATCGCCGCTTGCTGTCGGGGAGGATGTCCTCTGTGATGATGCATCCCTTGTGTGGGACCCGATCCAAGTACCCCTCTCCTGGACGATGCAGGGGTGGGACAAGCCACACTACACCAACGTCATCATGCCCTTTGAGAACAATCCACCCTTCGTGCCTGAAGACAACCCCACCGGGGTGCATCGGACAACCTTTACGATCGACAAGGCGTGGGAAGGCCGGCAGGTGGTCCTGGCGGTGGGAAGCGCCGAGAGCTATGTGGAAGTCTACCTCAATGGCACCTTCGTCGGCATGAGCAAGGACACCCGCCTTGAGGCGCGCTTTGACCTTACCCCTCACCTTGTTGAGGGACGCAATACACTGATCCTCATCGTCGTGCGCTACAGCGACGCCTCCTACGTCGAGGACCAGGACCAGTGGTGGTTCGGTGGTCTGCACCGCAGCGTCACCCTCATCGCCGAAAGCCCTCTGGCGATGGACGACATCAAGGCAACGCCCCTCCTCAGCGATGATTTTGGCCGGGGTACGCTCAACGTCACGGTCCCCTGCAGCCAAGCGGCAGGGGCGCTCAACGCAGCGCTGTACGATCGTAGCGGTGCGCTGGTCCATCAAGGCACATACTCGGTGAGCGAAGGAGCCTTCTCCTTCTCAATCGATGTGGAAGCGCCGGCGCTGTGGAGCAGCGAGGACCCGGCCCTCTATACGCTGGCCTTGACGCTGGGCGAGGAGAGCCGTGCCCTGCCCATCGGTTTCAGGCGCGTCGAGGTGAAGGGGAAGCAGTTGCTCATCAACGGCAAGCGGGTCTTCATCAAAGGGGTCAACCGCCATGAGCACGACCAGTTCACCGCCAAGACGCTGAGCGTCGAGTCGATGGTCGAGGACATTGTGCTGATGAAGCGGCACAACTTCAACGCAGTGCGTACCGCCCACTACCCCAATGATTCGCGATGGTACGAGCTGTGTGACCGCTGGGGCCTCTACGTCATGGACGAGGCGAACATCGAGACACACGCCAACTACGACACCATCTGTCGTGATGAGCGGTGGGCAGGATGCTTCCTGGAGCGGGTGCAGCGCATGGTGCGGGGCCACTACAACCACCCCTCCATCATCCTCTGGTCGCTCGGTAATGAGGCTGGCCACGGAGCCAATCACGATGCGTGCGTCGGGTGGCTGCGCCACTGGGACCACAGCCGACCCATCCACTATGAGGGGGCGGTGCGCCCCAAGTGGGGCCAAGGAGCCCACACCTTCGAGAGTTTGCACCGTGGACGACAGACCACCGACATCGTCAGCCCGATGTATCCGTCCATCGACCTCATCGAGCGTTGGGACCGAGAGGGTGACACCGAAGACCCTCGTCCCCTCATCATGTGCGAGTATAGCCATGCGATGGGCAACTCCAACGGAAGCCTCGGTGACTACTGGCGGGCCATCAAGGGGTCGCGAGGGTTGCAGGGAGGCTTCATCTGGGACTGGGTCGACCAAGGCATCGCCGTCGATGAGGCGGGCAAACCCGCCGGCAGGCGGGGGGCGCAGGCCTTCCACACCACCGATGGCGGCAAAGCCTGGCGCTACGGCGGAGACTTTGGTGATACCCCTACGGACCGCGACTTCTGTCTCAATGGGCTCGTGTGGCCCGACCGCACCCTCAAACCCGTCATGGCCGAGTGCCTCAAGGTGCACCAGATGGTCTCCATTGCCAGCGATCACCCGGCATCAGGTCAGTTCATCCTCTCCAACGAACACGACTTCTCCACGCTGGACCATCTAGAAGCCAGCTGGCGGATCTTTACCGGCAGCCGAACCGTGGCAGAAGCAGTGCTCACCCTCCCGACCCTCGAGGCAGGAGGGCAGTGGCCCTTCACCCTGGATGCCATCAATGACGCGGGTGTGCGCAAGGCTATGGGCGAGGGGGAGACCTTCCTCCGCTTCGAGTGTCGCCTCAAGGAGGCTGTGGCATGGGCTGAGGCTGGCTATCTCGTCGCCTGGGAGCAGTTCACCCTCTCTGCTCCCGTAGTCACCATATCGTGTTCACCCGAGGCAACGGTGAACACGGCAGCAGGTACGTTCGCCCGGGAGGTGAACGCTGCTGGCTACAAGGCCATCATCGACGAAGAGGGTCTGCTCTCCAGCCTTGAGTTCGAAGAGACGGGACAACTGCTCGCCTCACCGCTCTCTGTCAGCCTCTACCGCTGTCCGACGGAGAACGATGGCTTGAAGACCTTCCATGGCCGTCCCGTCGAGGCGGAGGCGCATCACTTCTACCATACAGGCAAGCCCATCGCCCGATGGCTTGAGGTTGGATTGGATCGAGTCACTACAGTCCCTCTCTCCATCGAGAACGAAGGGGCAGCAGTAACGACCACCCACCGCATCGAAAGTGGCACAGGCGTGGTCCTCGGCCACTATATCCAACAGTGGACCTTCCTCAGTGAGACGGTTCGCGGCCACTTCACCTTCGACTTGAATGATGCAGCGGGCGAGTACCCCCGAGTCGGCGTGCACTGCAGTGTGCCCCGATCGTGGTCAGAGGTCAGATACCTGGGGCTGGGACCGCATGAGAACTATCCCGACCGCCTCGATGGGGCGTGGGTCAGCGAGCATCGGGCGACGGTTGATGAGCTCTATGTGCCCTACATCGTGCCACAGGAACACGGACTGCGCTGTGGGATGCGGCGCCTTGACCTGGTGGGGGCGGGCGATCAGGCCATCAGGATTGCGGGAGCGGGACAGTGGTGTTTCTCACTGCACAAGTACTCCATCGAGCAGCTCTGGAAGAGTCTGCATAGCGATGAGTTGGTCGCCGAAGATGTGTACCACCTCTCCCTTGATACGGCTCACCGCGGCGTTGGCACGGCAACGTGTGGCCCCGACACACGTGAATCCTACCGCCTCAGGGGCGGGGTGTATCACCTGGAGCTTGAGTTTTCTGCAACTTTGCTGTGACCACCCTCAACGGCCATGACCATGGCGCCTTTGACTGCTGCGTCATCGGTATTGAACAACATCCACCGCGATGAGAGCCGTTGGATGATGCGGGGGACGATATACTGGTCACGCTCCAAGACCCCTCCACTGAGACCGAGGTGGTGGGGCCAAGAGGGTGGCAGGCGTTGCGCTGTCGCCTTGACCAACGCAACGAGGTGCTCGATTGCCTCGTCCATGATGTGGATGGCCACTCGGTCGCCCTCCAGTGCGGCTTGGCTGACCTGGGGGGCGAAGGAGGCGACCTGATCCTTGGTCCGCTCCTTCGCATTGGCCCACCCGATCACCTCCTCGAGGCGGGTGAGGCCGAGCCAGGCTTGGATAGCCCCGCCAAGACCGGTTGGCAGATCACGTCCCTCGGCGCTTGTGAGGCTGCGCCTGATCGCCTCTTTGGCGATCCACCACCCTGAGCCCTCGTCGCCGAGCACACTGCCGAAGCCACCGCTGCGGACGACTGTGCCCTCGCTGTTTCGTCCGATGCAGATCGAGCCGGTCCCGCTGATCACGCACACCCCGCTCGGCTGGGGCAGGTTGCCTGCCAGCTGTAGCAACGCATCGCTTACCAGCACCGCCTGTACGGTGTTTTCAAAGTACCCATCAAAGAATGATTGCCACGTCTGCCGCTCCTCCTCCCGACCCAAGCCGGCACTGCCGAAGCAGAGGCCGCCGATCGCCCGCCCCTTGAAGAGGGCAAGCGACTGGTCGAGCAGCACCTTCACATTATCTTTTGCCTGGGCCTCTCCCACCGCATAGATGTTCGAGCTCTTGCCTTGGCTCTGGTGCAATATGGTTCGGTCTCTGGTCATGATGCCCAACCGGGTACGGGTACCCCCGCCGTCGATACCGATGTAAATCTTTTCCATGGCCCCAGTATGGATGCAAGGCTGCGATGTGGCAAGAACACCATTGCCCTTGTGTTGTGGGGTCTTGTCGGGCATCGGCGATGTGGTATGCTACAGGACGGAGGAGAGGTGATGAAGATCGGTTTGGATCGATTGGGGCAGATGGACTTTGGCAGCCGCCGCGTGGCGTTGGTGACCAACGACGCAGCCTTTGACTCACAGTGGCGACGGAGTCGGGACGTGGTGGGCCAACACTGCAACCTCATCGCCCTCTACGCCCCCGAGCATGGCCTCGGCGGCCAAGCGGCAGCCGGTGAATCGTTCAAGGATACCATCGACAGCGAGAGCGGCCTTCCGGTACGCAGCCTCTACCAACAGGAGTCCCTGGTTGTCGATCCTGCCCGCTTCAATGATGTCGATCTCATCATCTTTGACATCCAGGATGTCGGCCTGCGCTTCTATACCTACATCTCGACACTGCGCCAGCTGCTTGGCCAGCCGGTGCCGGTCCTGGTGCTCGACCGCCCCAACCCCCTCGGTGGCGAAGTGGTGGAGGGGGTACTGCTCTCCACAGCGTATGAGAGCTTTGTCGGTCCAGCCGGGCTGCCCGCACGATACGCGCTGACGATCGGGGAGCTAGGGCAGTGGATGGCAGCCACCTATGGATCTTCTTGCCCCTACTCGGTGCTCTGGATGGAGGGGTGGCAACGCAGCTCCCTCTGGCCTTCGCTCTCAAGACCCTGGGCGATGAGCAGTCCAGCCCTTGCACACACCGACGCACTCTTCTGTTACGCGGGCTTCTGCCTCTTTGAAGGGACCAACCTCAGTGAAGGGCGGGGGACCAGTGCCCCGTTCGAACTCTTCGGCGCACCCTTCATCGACCGTATGCGCCTGCTTGAGGCGGTGGAGCAGCGCGAGTTTGAGGGCGTCGCCTTTACGGCGATCTCCTTCGTTCCGACGGCGAGCAAGTGGGCCGGAGAGACCTGTCACGGTCTCTATGCCCACATCACCGACCATCACCGCTTTCGGCCAGTCGAAGTTGTCATCCACTTGCTCTCACTCATCGAGGACCTGTATGGTGATGACTTGGAGTTCCTGCCGACCTTCGAGCGCCTCGCCGGCTTTGGCCATGGTATGATTAGGGGAGGGCGGGGCGAGGAGCTCGTGCACGCAGCATCGAGGGATGCAGAACTATTTACAAAGGAGAAGAGAGGGTATGAGTACTATCACTGACGTAGAGCGAATGAGTCTCAGGGAGATGGTGGGCCAACATCTGGTCTGCGGTTTTGCCAAGCCACAGCTCGATGATCAATTTCGAGAGGCGGTTCGCGCCCACAAGATTGCCAACGTCATCCTCTTTGCCCACAACATCGAGAGCAAGGAGCAGCTCTACGCACTGACTGCAGAGATCCAGGCTTTGGTCAAGGCAGAGTGCAACACCACCGCCCTGATCGGTATCGACCAAGAGGGGGGGATGATCACCCGCCTCTCTCCCGACTGTACCAACGTGCCCGGTGCGATGGCCATCGCCGCAAGCGGAAACCCCAAGAACGCCTATGACGCCGGATTTCTGACCGCGACCGAGCTGCGTGCCCTGGGGGTGAACGTCGACTTCGCCCCGTCGGTGGACGTGAACTCCAATGCGAACAACCCGGTCATCGGGGTACGCTCCTACGGGGATACCGCCAAGACGGTCATCACCTACACATCGCAGATGATCAAAGGATTGCAAACCGGTGGGGTGGTGGCGACGGCAAAACACTTTCCGGGCCACGGGGATACCCACTTGGATACCCACGTCGCGCTACCCGTTGTCGAGGGCGACCGCGCACACCTTGAGGAGCACCTCGCCCCATTCAAGGCAGCGGTCGAGGGTGGGGTCCAAGCGGTGATGAGCAGCCACATCCTCTTTCCCGCCCTGGAAAAAGATGCGGTGCCGGCGACGATGAGCCGCGCCATCATCACCGGGCTGTTGAAGGAGGAGATGGGGTTCAAGGGCTTGGTGTTTACCGACTGCCTGGAGATGGATGCCATCGCCCGGCACTATGGCACTGTCGAAGGCGCAGTGGCAGCCCTCGCGGCAGGAATCGACCTGGCGTGTATCAGCCACCACGTCGAGATCGGGGTCGCTGCAGTAGAGGCGATCGAGGCAGCCATCGAAGAGGGGAGGATTGACCTTGATGAGCTCAAGGCCTCCACAGCCAAGATCCTCGATGCAAAGGCGATGCTCGAAGGCTTTGAACGGCCGCCGCTGTCGGTGGTCGACAGCCCGGTCCATCGGGCATTGAACCTGCGTCTCCACCAGGAGACCATCACGGTGGTCAACGATGCCCCCTTCACCCTCACCGATCGTCCACTCTTCATCGGGCCCAGACTCTTTCGCACTACCAACACTGCCAAGGGGGCCGATGAGACCACCTTCAGTCGCCTCATGGGCGAGCGATTCGACTCTCCGTACATTATCAGCCCGGACAACCCCGTTGAGAGCGAGATCGAAGAGATCGTCGCTCAGGCCAAGGATGCCACGACGGTGGTCCTTGCCACCTACAACGGCCACCTAAACCGTGGTCAGATCGATCTGGTCAACCGATTCGCCGGCTCCAACGCGCTCTGTATCGCGCTGCGAAACCCCTACGACCTGGCCTTGGTCGACACACGAATACGAACCGTTGCCTGTTACTCCTTCACCGCGGTGATGGCTGATGTACTCGAACGTCTGCTCACCGGAGAATATAGTGCCGAAGGGAAGCTTCCCATCGGTCTGGGAGGTCTTCATGCCTGATATGTTGGTCAAGCTCTATGAGCTGCCCCCAAGCGGGGCATTGGTTGAGCGGCTTGCAAGCCACGGGATCCAGATTCGTCGGGCGATGGCCCCGGACAAGGTGCGGGTCCTCAACTGGATCGAGGAACACTCCTCGGTCTCAGCCCGTGGGGAGGCGGATGTCTGCTTCTCCCACACCCCCATCTCGCTCTTCATCGCCACCGAGGGCAAGACGATTGTCGGCTACGCCTGCTACGATGCCACCGCCCCGAATTTCTTCGGCCCGACTCGGGTTCTCGATGAGAAGCAAGGCCAGGGCATCGGCAAGGCGTTGCTGCTCGTCAGCTTGGAGGCGATGAGGGCTGCAGGCTATGCGTATGGGATCATCGGTGGGGTGGGCCCCGCTGAGTTCTACACCAAAGCAGTCGGTGCCGTGATCATCGAAGGCTCGACACCGGGTATTTACCGGGACTTCCTTGGTTCTCGGTTGGTCATCACTGACAGCCATGGATGAAATTAAATTTCACGAATTTTCAATTGTTGAAAAAATGTGTTGCTTGCAGGGCCCAAGCACCGTATACTAGGGGGTGAGGTACAGATACTTGCCCGTTGTTCAACGTAGCCGTACCACAACGTGATGTGT
>JALOBD010000092.1 GCA_023228445.1 Sphaerochaeta sp.
TCTCACCAACGAGCCCGTTCGGCCTCTCCTATGCGGCCTCAGCCTCAAAGACCCTCTCATCGACCATGAATGGCACTGCCTATGACGCGACATCCGATCCGTGGGCCTGGGCATTTGGTGGAGGAGCGACGTTCAGGATCTCCAAATCCAGTGAGATGTACTTTGAGGTAGGGGCGGGGGTGGAGTACGCCTTCCGTACCAAGACAATGGGGGGATCTTCCATTGATATTCGCCAGTTGTCAGCCACCGGTCAGGCACTCATCAACTATGCCCTCTTGGGCAACATATTCTTGAGCACCGGTGTATCGGTCAGCTATCCGCTGTGGGGAGAGAACCGGTTGCCGGTAGGGGGATTGACCGCACTGGGGGAGTACACCTCAACGGTTGTCACGTTCGCCCCCTCCGTCGGTTTCTCCGTCGCCTATTGACCGCAGAGAGTGAGGGTCTCGCCGGCAGGGGGTGTGGTGCTGGCGAGCACTTGTGTTGACAAACATTTCCCTGCTGTGTACATTGTAGTCAGGATTTGTGTTTATTGGGGATCGCCGTCCGGTGCATCCCTTTTTTGTGGGGTTTATTGAAGATATGTTGGATATGGAATTACAAGAGAACCCATTGTACATCGAATACGAGCCGCTGTTGGCGCAGCTGGGTCTCACCATTGTCGAGATCGGCCAAGTCAACCGCAAAGAAGGTGTCAATGTGGTGATCATCATCCTCTGCCGGGACGGGGAGACGACCGTCGACCACTGCGCCGACGTCTACCGCCTCGTCTTCCCCCGCTTGCAGCTTGCCCTCGGCGACCGGGACCTGAGCCTGGAGGTCTCCACCCCGGGCTTGGAGCGGTCCTTCAAGGATATCCATGAGTTCGCCCTCTTCCACGGCAAGCGTGTGCGCCTCTACGACAACGGACGGCGGACGTGGGTCAGCGGCATCATCGAGGGCATGGGAGAGGGGAGCGTGACACTTGGTGAGGTCTTCGTTGAGGGCCAAAGCGAGCGATTTGAACAGATGAACATTACCTATACGGCCATTCAAAAGGCAAAACTCGACTATAGATGGGAGGACAGGCGTCATGGCAACTGAGATAGGGGACGCAATCCGCGCCATGGTGGCGGAGAAGAACATCTCTGAGGAGTTGGTGATCAGCACCATCGAAGATATCCTCAGGGCAGCATACAAGCGCAAGTTCGGTACCGACGAGAACGCCGTCATTGAGTTCAGTGACGACTATCAGAGTGTTGAACTCTTCAGTCGACGCAAGATTGTTGACGACGACGAGTGGTACAACGAGATCACCGAGATCCCGTTCAGCGACGCGGTCAAGATCCACGAGGACGGGGAGATCGGCGATGAGCTGCTCATCGGTGTCGACCTCAAGGAGTTCGACCGTATCAGCGTGCAAAGCGCCAAGCAGCGGGCCCACCAGAGCTTTCGAGACATCCAGAAGGACACCCTCTACAGCGAGTACAAGACCAAGGAGGGGCAACTCATCATCGGCTACTACCGCCGCCAGCTGCCCAACGGAGACATCTACGTCGACATCGGCTCGACCGAAGGCATCCTGCCGAGGCGCAACCAGAGCAGCCGGGAGAGCTACGGGCCCAACGACAAGATCAAGTGCTACGTCGAGACGGTCGAGAAGGCCGAGCGTGGCCTGCGGGTCATCCTCTCTCGCTCCAGTCCCGAGCTCATCCGCCGTCTCTTTGAGGTCGAGGTCCCCGAGATTGCCCAAAACCAGATCGACATCATCAAGATTGTCAGGGAAGCAGGGTACCGCACCAAGGTCGCCGTGGCCAGCAGGCACGATGATATCGACCCCGTTGGAGCGTGTGTCGGCTTGAAGGGAAACCGTATTCAGACTATCATGAGTGAGGTCGAGGGCGAGCGGATCGATATCCTGCGGTACGACCCCAACCCGGTCAATTACATCCACAACGCCCTATCGCCGGCACAGGTGAAGGACGTGGTGGTCATCGACAAGAACATCTACCACGCTGTTGCCATCGTCGACGAGAGCCAGCTCTCCCTTGCCATCGGCAAGCAGGGGCTGAACGTCCGGCTGGCCAACAAACTGGTCGATTGGATGATTGATGTGAAGACCAGCGAGCAGTTCGAGGAGATGGATATCGCCAAGGAGGCTCGCAGCCGGGCCGAGTCGATCTTCCACACCGACGACTCCTACTCCTACGCCGAACACGAAGGAGAACCAGCACCGTCGCCGGTGTTCGAGGAGGAGACGGCCTACGCCGATGAGGATGAGTTCGATCTCAGCGAGTTGCCGCTCGATGAGACGCTCATCAAGAAGCTGCAGTTCCACGACATTTACAGTGTCGAGGAGTTCATCAGCCTCAGCGACGAGGAGCTGGCAAGCTTCGAGGACCTGAGCGAGGAGGAGCTTACCGCGATCAAGGATGTGATCGACGAACACGTGGTCATCGTTGATGGCGATGAGGACGGAGAGACCGAGTACTTCTGTCCAAACTGCGGTGGCTCCATCACCGAGGACATGACGGTCTGCCCGAACTGTGGCACAGGTCTTGCATTTGAGGTAGAGTAATAACCATCCAAGAGGAAATAATGACGGAAGATAAAAAGAAGCCAAAAGCAACGCTGATCAAACAAGTGGTAAGCCCCTCGGAGACAAGGGAAGAACCCAAGGTCGAGGCCAAGGAGCAGAAGAAACCGGCTCCTGAGCGTCGGCGCGTTGTCGTGGTCAAGAAGAAAGTGGTGGTAGCAAAGCCCAAGGCGGAACTCCAGAAGGGAGCGGCCGCTTCCGGTGAGCCCACCACCAAGGCCGAAGGGGAGAAGCTGACGGCAAACCGCACTCCGCGTGCCGTATCGGCCAGACTGCAATCCTCACCCCTGCACAGCGGCCCGGTCGTGATAAGACCGACAAACCTTCCGCCGGTGCCCAACCAGGGTCTTACCGTCAAGGATCACGCTGAGCTGCAGAACCTTCCCCCACAGAGCTCGGTGCCGGTTCCCTCCAATGGACCACGCGTAGCGGGGATGGTCGGTGGACGCCCGGCACCCGGTACCCGCCCCCCCTACCAGGAGCGGCGCCCCTACCAGGGACAGCAACGTCCCGGCGGTTACCAACAGCGCCCCGGTGGGTATCAGGGGGGACAGCGCCCCGGCGGTTACCAGGGAGGCCAGCGTCCCGGTGGCTACCAACAGGGACAACGCCCCGGTGGTCAGCGCCCGCCCTTTGGCCAACAGCGCCCGGGTGGCTACCAACAGCGTCCAGGTGCTCCACGCCCGGGCCAGGGTACCCAGGACCTCACACAAGTGAACCGTCCTGCGAAGAAGCCGTTCACCAAGCGGAGCAATCAAGCATACAAGAGACGCAATGCAGAGGAAGAGAAGGAGTTCCAGATCCAGCGGCGCAAGGAGCAGGCTGCTGCCAAACTCGCCTCGGTACCCAAGACGATCGATATGATGGAAGTCATCACCATCAGCGACCTGGCCAAAAAGATGAACCTCAAGGCCAGCGACATCATCGCCAAGCTCTTCAAGATGGGGATGATGGTCACCATCAACCAGCAGATCGACTATGAGACGGCCGAGATCATCTGTGGCGAATACAACTGTGAGGTCCGCCTCGTCTCCCTCTACGACGAGACGTTGATCAGCAGCGAGCCGGACAGCGAGGGCGACCTTGTCGACCGCGCCCCGATCGTCACGGTCATGGGGCACGTCGACCACGGCAAGACCAAGCTGCTCGATGCCATCCGCCAGACCAAGGTCGTGGAGGGTGAGTTCGGCGGCATCACCCAGCATATCGGCGCCTACAAGGTGAACCTACCGGGCAAGGGGGACGTGGTCTTCCTCGACACCCCTGGCCACGCAGCATTCTCGATGATGCGGGCCCGTGGTGCACAGGTGACCGACATCGTCATCCTCGTCGTTGCAGCCAATGACGGGGTCATGCCACAGACGAAGGAGGCGATCGACCATGCAAAGGCGGCGGGGGTGCCGATTATCGTAGCCATCAACAAGATCGACCTGCCTGAGGCGAAACCCGATCGAGTGATGCAACAGCTCAGCGACCTGGGCCTGATGCCTGAGGATTGGGGTGGAACCACCCTCTACTGCCAGATCTCTGCATTGAAGAAGATCGGCATCGATGAGTTGCTGGATACGGTCCTGCTACAGAGCGAGATGCTCGAGTTGAAGGCGAATGCCAGCACCCGCGCCGAAGGCAAGGTGCTGGAGAGCCGCATCGACCAGGGGCGTGGTATCGTCGCCTCGATCCTCGTCGAGCGTGGGACGCTACGACAGGGCGACTACTATGTCGCTGGCATCTACCCCGGCCGAGTCAGGGCGATGTTCGATGACAAGGGGCAAAAGATCGAGGAGGCAGGGCCCTCCACCCCTGTCGAGATCATCGGCCTCTCCGACATCCCGGGAGCCGGAGACCCCTTCCAGGTCACCGAGGATGAGCGCCAGGCTCGCCAGGTCGGTGCCAAGCGTCAGGAGCTCGAGCGCCTCGGCGAGAGCCGCAACGTGAAGAAGGTCACCCTCGACACCCTCTACTCGAAGATCCAAGAGGGCACCATCAAGGAGTTCAACGTCATCATCAAGGGTGACGTCCAGGGCTCGGTGGAAGCACTGCAAGGTGCCTTGGAGAAGTTGTCGAACGACGAGATCCACCTCAATGTCATCCGGGCCAGCGCAGGTGCCATCATTGAAAGCGACATCACGCTGGCCAGTGCCAGTGATGCGCTGGTCATCGGCTTCAACGTACGGCCGACCCCCCGTGCCCAGGCATTGGCCGACCACGAGAACATCGAGATCCGTCGTTACAACATCATCTACGACGTCGTTGATGATATCCGCCTTGCCATGGAAGGCATGCTTGCCCCGGAGATCCGGGAAGTTGAGATCGGGACGGCTGAAGTCAGGGAGACCTTCAAGGTACCCAGAATCGGCACCATCGCCGGTTGTATGGTCACCAGCGGCAAGGTCAAACGCACTGGTCTGGTGCGTGTCTACCGCGACTCGGTGCAGATCACCAAGGATCTGGTGAGGATCTCCAGCCTCAAGCGCTTCAAGGATGACGCCAGGGAGGTCAGCGAGGGCTTTGAGTGCGGTATCGGGCTTGAGAACTTCCACGACCTGCGGGTCGGCGACGTCCTTGAGATTGTCGAGACCGAGAAGGTGGCACGCAAATTGGAGGCGAATATAACGATATGAGCGAATGGACAGGTAAACGCATCGAGGCAAAGATAGCCGAGGCGATCGGGACGTTGATCGTCACCGGGGAGATCAAGCATGCACGCCTGAGCACCCTGTGTTCGGTGAGCCGGGTCGATCTTTCGCCCGACGGCGCCTATGCGACCATCTACATCTCCTCACCGCTTGATGAGGACGAGCTGGCCCAGAGCGTAGAGGCGCTCAGTCGGGCCAGTGCGTTCATCCAGAAGCGGCTCGGCTCGTTCTTGAAGACGAGGAATACCCCCAAGCTGCGTTTCAAGGCCGATACCTCCCTTGTCGAAGGACAGCGGATCAACGCCTTGATCGATCAGCTGAACATCAATGGAAACGACGCCTAGCATCCTGCTCATCGCCAAAGAAGGCGGCGTGACCAGCTTTCGGGCCCTCGCGGCGGTCAAGCGGTTGCTTGGCAAGAGAGTCGGCCACGCCGGGACCCTGGACAAATTTGCCCAGGGTCTTCTTGTTGTGCTCACCGGATCGATGACCCGGCTCAATCCACTCTTCATGAATCTTGACAAGCGGTACACCGCCATGATTCGCTTCGGCAGCGAGACGGACACCCTCGACCCGGAGGGGGAGGTGGTGCGTTCGGCTCCAGTGCCCACATTCGAAGAGATCGAGGGAGCCTTGCCCCAATTCATCGGTGCCATCGAGCAGGCCCCGCCTCTCTACAGCGCTGTGCACATCGACGGGAGGAGGGCAAGCGACCGGGCACGGGATGGGCAAACGCCGGTGATGAAGAAGCGGTCGGTGACGGTACACCGCTTCGACCTGCTCACCTATGAGGATGGGTTGCTTACCTGCGACATCACCGTCAGCAAGGGAACGTACATCCGCTCCCTCGCCCGCGATTTGGGCAGGGCCACCGGCAGTGGTGCACACCTTGAGGAGTTGGTGCGCACCGAGATCGGACCTTTTCTCCTTGCCGAGGCTCATCGTTCTATCGACATTGAATCCCTCGACCCTTCGCTGGAGAGGAGCGAGGAGTACCTGCTGCGCCTGCCTGCGATGAACCGGATGACCTGTTCACATGATGAGCTCTCCCTGATGGTCCATGGCCAATTCCCCCGCTCGGCGCTTGCATTGGGGCGAACGGGATGGGCGTTGGCCTACGATGGCGATGGCGTCCTACAGGCGGTGCTCGATCTGGCAAACCGGAAGATCGCCGCTTGGCTACGTCCCTACATACGGGAGGAGGGTGGGTATGAGACGCTTTGATTTCACCTACTTGGTGGAGAACCCGCTGCTTTGGCAGGAGGAGTGCGCCGTCTCGATCGGGGTCTTCGACGGCTTTCACCTCGGCCATCGTTCGATCATTGAACGCAACGTCGCATGGGCACGAAAAGAGGGGTGGCACAGCATGGTCATCACCTTCAACCGCAACCCGAAAATGGTCACCCACAGCCAAAAAATGGAGAAGCGATTGACCAGCGAGGTGCAACTTGAGCAGTTTCTTGATGAATGCGGGGTCGATTACCTGCTTGTCATTGACTTTTCTGCTGATTTCAGTACACTCACAGCTGAGGAGTTCCTCATCTTGGTCACAACGGTGAGTACGGTCAAGATGATGGTTGTTGGTTCAGATTTCCGCTGCGGTGTGGCGGCTTCCAGTGCCGGTCCTGTTCAGCTGCAGGAACATCTTGGACGACTCGAGCCAGGGTCCTTTGTTGAGGTTCCACCCTTCATCGTCACCGACGAAGGATTGAATGTCTCCAGTACCCTGGTCCGTAAAAAACTTCTTGAGGGCGCTTTGGACAAAGTCCAGGGTATGCTCGGCAGACCCTACACGTTGGATGTGGCAGCCTATCCTGCCAGAATCAACGACCATGGTCTGCTGTACCGCACCAAAGCCTTCACACAGCTGTTGCCGCCCCCGGGGTGGTACGATGGACGCCTCTTCGATCACGAGGGTGCGACCATCGATGGAGTGGTTTGCCTCACCGAGGATGAGCTCTCCTTCACACCGGAAGACCACAGCCGCATCGAGGGACGTGTCGGTATCAAAGGACTTGGCCTGATCGCCAAGAGGAGTACTATCGCATGATCACGAAGGAACAGAAGCAAGAGATCATCGCCACCTATGGCGGCGATGCAAAGAACACCGGATCCACCGAGGCGCAGATCGCACTGTTGACCGCCCGGATCAACGACCTGCAGGACCACTTCAAGAGGAATCCCAAGGACCATGCCGGCAACCGCGGTCTGCTGCAGATGGTCGGTCAACGCCGACGACTGCTCAAGTACCTCCGCAACAAGGACATCGAGGCGTATCGCACCCTGATCACCTCCCTTGGCCTGCGTAAGTAGGGTGGGGGAGTACCTCAAATAGTCTGTGTAGCTCCGTTGGCTTTTCAGGCCGAGGGAGCTACTTGTTTTGAAAACACCAGGTGCACCGAACGCACAAGAACGAAAAGAAAGGAATAAGAACATGGAAGTCAAGAAAGTATCGGTACGAATTGGCGATGCCGATCTGGTCTTTGAGACCGGAAAAATTGCCAAACAGGCCAATGGCGCCATCTACGCCTCCTATGAAGGCAGTGCAGTCATCGCGACTGTATGCGCAGGCCGTCAACCCAACGAGGAGCTCGACTACGTGCCCCTCAGCGTTGAATACAACGAGAAGTTTTATGCAGCCGGCAAGATTCCCGGTGGCTTTCTCAAGCGCGAGGCCCGTCCCAAGGACAAGGAGATCCTCGTCAGCCGCCTCATCGACCGTCCGATGCGCCCCCTCTTTGACAAGGCCTTCGGCCGGGAGATCCAGGTGGTACCCACCGTCATCTCCTCCGACATGAGCAACACCCCCGATATCATCGCCATCAATGCAGCCAGTGCTGCGGTGGTGATCAGCGACATCCCCTTCGCCGGCCCGATTGCCGCCGTCAGGGTGGGGTTGGTCGATGGCACATATATCATCAACCCGACCTTCAGCCAGATTGAGGCCTCGGTGCTCGATATCGTGGTCGCCGGTACCAGTGATGGTATCACGATGGTCGAGGGCGGGGCCAAGGAGCAGAGCGAAGAGGTCATGCTCGAGGCAATCGCCAAGGCACAGCCGGTCATCGCCGAGCTCTGCGCCGCCCAGGTTGAGCTGGCTAAGCTCGTCGGCAAGAAAAAGCTTGAGATTGCGACCCCTGATGTCGACCTCTCCTGGCTCGATCCCATCAAGGCTGAAGCAAGGCCGCTGGTGGAGAAGGCCTCGTTCGTTCGCGGCAAGATGGAGCGCCATGGCGCCCTGGGGGAGGTACAAGCCCAGCTTGCCGAGAAGTACGGAGAGCAGATCGACGAGGATCCCAAGCGTGCCAAGCAGTTCTCAGCCCTCTTCGAGGAGCTGGAGTATACCATCTTGCGTGCCTCGATCCTCGACAAGGGGGTACGCACCGATGGTCGCAAAGCCGATGAGATCCGGAAGATCACCTGCGAGGTGGGGCTGCTGCCCCGCACCCATGGATCGGCGCTCTTTACCCGTGGGGAGACCCAGGCTCTTGCCGTGACGACCCTCGGTACCGCAAGCGATGAGCAGATGTTCGATACCATCGACGGTGAGAAGAGCTTCGCTTCCTTCATGCTCCACTACAACTTCCCCCCGTACTCGGTCGGTGAGACCGGCCGGCTCGGGACCGGACGGCGGGAGATCGGCCACGGCCACCTCGCCCAGCGCGCACTTGAGGCGATG
>JALOBD010000093.1 GCA_023228445.1 Sphaerochaeta sp.
GTTGCGTATGTTCCCAATACTGGAGAATATCGAGGATACAGATACAATCCAGGACCAAGGCGTTTAATCAACCCTTCCTTGACAAGACGAGACAGGATGACTCGAAGAACGGCTCTGTCCTTCAGGGAGAAGGTGTTGGATAGAAACACTGTTCCTCGTTCCATCGTTTTGATGTGTGATCTAATTTTGTGAGTCATGGGCTCAGTGGTAGTCGTCATCATATGTTACGATTATAGCATAGAACCGTAACATATCAACAGTATACCACGTGATTTTTGCACACGTTTCTACTATTGACTCTCGACCACCGGTTTCTTTGGTCTGCCCCGTTTCTTGGGTCCTGTCTTCCTGCTCACATAGCTCAGGGCACATCCTTTGGGGACCTCGAGGTCCCCCCTCAGCCCCGTCTGCAGTGCATCCTGCTCAAGCAGCCATACATCCCCATAGAGGCGGGACCGGTCCTCATCGGTGAAGGCTGATCTTCTCGGCTCCTGACTATTCATGGCCTTCGCCTTGCTGAGGTCCCACCCAAGGGGAAACACCAGGCAGGAATAGAAAGCTTCCTCTGCATACATGTATCGATGGTTGAGGATGAAGACATCATCCTCATCGACGGTGCCTAAGCGCACCGAGCGATAGATCCTCCTGCCACTCTCAGCGATGCCATCGAAAACCTGGGCCTGGGCATCCTGGTAGCCCTTGTCCAGATGCAGCGTGACATTGATCGAGCCATCCTCGCGAGCCGGTCGTGCCCTATGGATTTCCTATTTATATAGTATATTGTACGTATATTAAGAAAAAATTGTTAATGATCTTTATCCTGACAGTATAATAAATTAGCTCGTAAATTAAAAGTTAATAGTCGAAATTTGTGCAAAGTCACGTCAATCACACCGTTGTGATTTGTCAAGAGTACTATCCAACAAATTTTCATATCAATGCGTCCACCCTGCCCTCATTTCGCTGGAGCGCGCAGACTGAGGTCGAGGAGACCCAACAGAAGCAGGTCATAGAGACGCAGGAGCACTGACTGCTCCTGCGTGCGCTGCACTGATGTGATAACAGAGACTCAGCGCTGGACCCTGCCAGCTCCATCCCCTGACATCAAGGCCAGGACGTCCGCCTTGTTCACCAAATTGAAATCACCGGGGATTGTCTGCTTCAGAGCCGAAGCAGCCACGGCAAAATCGATGGCAAACTGCAGATCGTTGTGCGCTTCGATCGCCCAAATGAGGCCACCGGAGAATGAATCGCCCCCACCGATGCGATCGATGATCTCAACTTCATACCGCTTTGAGCGGTAGCAGGTTCGCCCATCGTGGATGATCGCCGACCACCCGTTCCGATTGGCAGAGATGCTCTGGCGCAGTGTGATGGCCTGATACTTCAGACCAAAACGATTCACCATCTGTTCAGCGACCGCACCATAGGAATCGATGTCGATCTCGCCACGACGGAAGTCACTGCCATCTGCCGTGATTCCGAACATCGCCTCACAGTCTTCCTCGTTCCCAATCCCGACATCCACATAGTCCATCAGGTTGGCCATGACGGCGCGTGCTTGCTCGTGCGTCCACAACTTGGCGCGATAGTTCAAGTCTACACTGACCGTCAACCCGAGTTCCTTGGCAACCTTGAGGCCGTTTTCAAGCGTCTTGAGTGCGCGCGGCCCTTGGGCCGGCACGGTGCCACAGAAGTGGAACCAGCTCTTATCCGCAAGGATGTGCTGCCACTCCTCTTGGCTGATATCCAGCTCGGTGAACGCGCTGTTGGATCGGTCATACACCACCTTGCTGGGCCGCTGTGAGAACCCGGTCTCCGTATAGAGGATTCCCAAACGGTCCCCACCTCGAGCGATATGGGTGGTATCCACCCCATACCGCCTCAGGTAATTGATGCAGGCTTGCCCGATCTCATGGTCCGGGACTTGGCTGACGATGAAGGCAGGCAACCCGTAATTTACACACGATATGCCGACATTGGCCTCAGCACCGGTGAACTTCACTTCAAATTCACTCGACTGAACCAGTTTCTCATACCCACGACTCTGCAGGCGAATCATCAATTCACCAAAACAGACCACCCCGTTCACGCTACTCACCCCTGGTATCCCTATACATGTGACGCGACAAGGGAGAGGTAGCGCGCTGCCTGCCGTTCGACTGCCGCCCAATCCTTGCCGATGATTTGTTCTTCACTTGCCAGCGCCTTCCCGATCCCCACTCCAATGGCACCAGCCTTGATGTATTGGGGCGCCGTCGTTTCATTGACATTGCCGGTCGGCATCATCGCGATCATCCCCAGCGGTCCCCGCAGGTCGGAGAACCACTGTGGCGTGCATACCACGCCGGGGAACGCTTTCACGACATCTGCCCCTGATTTCCACGCACGGAACGCCTCACTGGGCGTCATGCACCCGGGCATGGTTACCATCCCAAGGGCTTTAGAGTGGGCAAAGACCTCTTCATCGAAGACGGGACTGACGGCAAAGTCCGCTCCCGCGTTGTAGGCGAGGTCCGCCTCATCCTTTGTCAGGATAGTCCCGGCTCCGACAAAGCAGTCGGAGACATCAGCAAACGCCTCACGAATCTCTCTGATACGCTGCTCAAAGTGCGGAGAGGTTGCCGTGATCTCAATGATCCTCACCCCTCCCCGATACAACGCATCCATCAATGGAACGAGGGATTCATCGCTGGCTGTCCGGATCACACTGATGATCCGTGTCCTTCGCAGCGTCTCCAACAGGTGCGTACGGCGGTCGCTCATATCGCCCCACCATCGAGCACCGTAACTGCCTCTCCCCTGATCATCGCCAGCGTCTGACTGGCCCCATTGATGATGTGGCCCGTCTCCGTTCCACAGCTGATGACATTTGCCCCCCGGTCGTACCACGACCGGATCCAGGCAGCATCGGTGCTCCCGATGGAGGTTCCAGCACTCTTGCCCGCCTTTCGGATCTTCTCAAGTGCCTTGTCCTGGAGCCTCACCGACTCCTTGCACGTGATATCAGGCAGCCGGCCGATTGATGCTGCCAGGTCGCACGGACCGAGCATGACACAATCGACCCAAGGATTGTCGAGCATCGCATCAAGCTCATACTCGATAGTGTGGGCAGTCTCCACCTGTATGATCCGAATCATCTCAAGACTATCGGTGTTCACATACTCAGCGGCATCTTTAAGGCCATACATGACAGCGCGTTGAGGACCGAAGCCGCGAATCCCCTTCGGAGGGTAGAGCGTAGAGGCGATTGCCCGGTCGCTCTCCTCCTTTGAACAGACCATGGGGAAGATGATGCCATCCCCTCCCATCTCAAGGACACGCTTGGCCAACACCGGATCGTTGTCAGGAATCCGGATGATGGCAGCTGTGCCCCCGGCGCGGGCTGCGATCAGGTTGAGGAGGATACTCTGATAATCCATCGGTGAGTGCTCAGTGTCGATCCAAAGAAAATCATATCCGAGGCTTGCGCACAACTCAGTGACAGCAGGGTCACTGAGACAGATGTGCATGCCGGTGATCAAATCACAATCTTTGAACTTCTGTTTCAAGCTTTTCATTGAATTTTCCATACGTCAAAACGCTGCTTGCTCAAAGAACGGGGTTCTCGCGCCTTGGCTGAGCAAATCCTTCAACTCTTCATCTACCTTGCACAGTGAGATGGAGAAGCCGACCATCTCCATGCTCGTGGCAAACTCACCGACGTACACATGGAAGACTGAAATCCCCTGCTCTTTCAGGGTTTGTGCGATTCTCCGGTAGACGATATACAGCTCTTCCTTGGCCGTTGCTCCGAGTCCGTTGACCAGCACGGCCACCTCATCCTTGGCATTCAACTGCATATCAGCGAGGATCCGCTCCATCATGTGGTCCACGACCTCATCGGCTGGAGCCAACGTTGTACGGACAATGCCCGGTTCGCCATGGATCCCCATCCCGATCTCCATCTCTCCATCTTCGATCGAGAACGAGGCCTTGCCCACCTCCGGGATGATGCACGGTGAGAGCGCAACTCCCATCGTTCGCACATTCGCCTTCGCCTTCTCGCCGATGCGCTTCACCTCTTCAAAGGAGGCGCCTCGCTCAGCCGCAGCGCCGGCTGCCTTGTAGATGAAGAAGATTCCTGCCACACCCCGCCGCTTGTGCTCCTCACCCTTGGGCGCGGATGCAACATCATCGTTTCCGACGATGTGGACGGTCTTTATGTCATCCATGGCGGCCATTTCACCGGCCATCTCAAAGTTCATGATGTCGCCGCTGTAGTTGCCATAGATGTAGATGACGCCCTGGCCGCTATCAACGTGCCGGGTGATCTCATAGATCTGATCGGCACTGGGGCTTTGGAACACACCGCCGACGGCGCATCCATCCAGAAGCCCTTCGCCGACATACCCCATGAAGAGCGGTAGATGGCCACTGCCACCACCGGAGACCAATGCTACCTTATCGCCTCCCTGCGCCCTGACAATGTTTCGATTGTTGTCTGCACACTGCGTCAATTGGTCGGGGTGGGCCACCAGAATCCCTTCCAGCATTTCATCGACGAACAGAACTGGGTCATTGACAAATTTTTTCATTCCTTCCTCACAATTCATGTACTATTTAGTGCGAAATTTTTTCTTTATCCCGGAAATAATCGACGGCAAAAAGAGTGATACGATTGCAATGATGAGCAGCGTCACGCTAATGACACTCGTAAAGAAGATCGAGTAGCTTCCCATCGTCATCGCCAGTGTCCGCCGAAGGTTTGCCTCGAGCAATCCACCGAGCAACAGGCCGAGAATGAATGGACCATTGGGGACATCGAGCATCTTGAAGAAGAACCCGACGATGCCGAACACCGCCATTGCGATCAAATCGGTGGTTGAGTTGTTGATGGCATAGGCCCCGACGAAACAACTGAACAGAACAACGACCCAGAGGGTTGTCTTCTTGACCGCCAGCAACCGTGGATATATTTTGCTTGTCGTCAGGCCGAAGACCAAGATCACCAAGTTTGCAATCACCATCTGGGCGATCAGGGTGAGCACAAAGGGTCTGTTCTCAATGAAGAGCATCGGACCTGGGGTCATCCCGTACATCATCAGGGACCCGATCAAGATTGCGGTAACCGCATCACCCGGGATCCCGAGGGAGAGCATCGTGGTCATCGCACCACCGATGACGGCGTTATTGGCCGTGCACGTGACCGACAGCCCTTCCACCGATCCCTCGCCATACTCTTCGGGGAACTTGCTCATCCGCTTGGCCTGACCCCAGCTGACGATCGAGGCAATGTCGCCTCCGGCACCTGGAATTGCGCCAATGATAATGGAGATGGCTGCAGCAAAGAGGTTTTGTGGGACAAGGGACGCCAAGAGTTTGGGCGATGGCATCTGTCCCTTGGTCTTCACCTCAGCCTGGATGACATTCTCCTCCCGCTCCGATGTGTAGATTTGGTGGAGGATCTCTCCGATGCCGAAGAGCCCGATCATCACTGCAACAAAGTTCAATCCATCGAGCAACCCGACTTGTCCGAAGGTGTACCGCTTGAAGGCGTGGATGGTCTCCAATCCCACCGTCGAGAACAACAGCCCTAAAAATCCGACCAACAGCCCCTTGATGGGGGAGCTGCCCGAGACACTGACCATCATCGTGAGGCCAAAGAGCGCGACGACAGCAAACTCCGCCGGCCCGAACTTCAAGGCAAACCGTGCCAAGGGAAATGAGAAGGTGGCAAGACAAATGGTGCTCAGCAGACCGCCGGTCACCGACCATATGGTATTGATATTCAGCGCAAGCCCCGAATACCCCTTGCGTGCAAGTTTATACCCATCAAAGGTGGATGCCATGGAGGCCGGTGTTCCCGGCGTGTTGATCAAAATTGCTGAGATTCCCCCTGACCAGATGGCAGAGTTGTACACCCCGATCAACATGGCAAACCCACAGGCAGGCTCCAACCAAAAGGAGATGGGCGTAAGGACTGCCACCGCCATGGTGGCGGTCAGGCCAGGCAGCGTTCCGATGACGGCACCCGAGACAACGCCAACTACAAGATAAAAGAAAACATCTGGGCGAAAGACACCAGCAAATGCAGTAATCCAATCCATCGTCATCTCCTTATTTACAACATCACGTGGAGAAACTTACTAAAAATGAGATACACCACCACGGTGAATACAACGGAAAAAATACTATTATGCACCCATTTCTTACCATACAGCCAATTCAAAAATCCAATCGTGATGATGGTGAGCGGTATGAAGGGTATGATTGAAAAGAGAATGGTATACACCAGGATGGTTACACAGGTAATAAAGAGCGTTGGTTTGTTTTTTACTTGTGTTTCAGTCTGCTCAAAGGTCTTCACGTCCTCCTTGAGGTACGTAATGCCCTGGATGATGGCAAAGATAATCACCAGAAGTGAAACGATGATGGGAAAGTACCCTGGACCAGGAGCACCATCGACAGATCCTCCGGGCATAGAGAATGCTGGAATCATGAACCCTAAGGCGATCATAATGCTAATTCCAACGAAAATCAGTCCTGCTTTGTTCATGAGGCCCCCTTAAAGAACCGAATGCAAGGAAACGTGTTGCCATACATGGATCGGGGGAACTCCCCCGATCCATCAGGTAAGTGATTATACTACTTCAGGTTGAATTTGGGAATCTCGTTCTGATACCAGACAGCCTGAGCTTCGGCAAACTCCTGGGAAGCAGCGGCATTCAAATAGCCAGGAGTCAGACCATACTTCTCACAAAGATCCCTGAATCCCTGACTCTGGATAGCCTTGCCGAAGGCGTCCTCGAGAATGGCGACAACATCATCCGGGGTATCCTTGGGAACACCAAATGCGCCCCATCCGAGTACCTTGACATCGTAGCCGAGCTCACCGAAGGAGGGGACATCCGGATAGAGGTTCGACCGATTCTTGTCGACGATGGCCAAGACCTTCAGATCGCCACCCTGGACGCCGGGCAGAACCTCACCAGGAGCGACTGCGGCGACATCGATGTGTCCACCCATGACTGCAGTCGCTGCAGCGGCGCCACCATCAAACGGCACGTGGTTGAACTTGACCCCGGTCACCTGCTCGATTCCTGCTGCACCGAAGTGCCAAATGGAACCGGTGCCCGAGTTGCCGACCGTCACCTTCCCCGGATTTGCACGGGCGTAGGCGATCAGCTCCTCAAACGTGTTCCACGGAGCGTTCTTGTTGACGGTGACGGTTGCGGGCAAGTACATGGCAAGACCGATGTACCTGATTGAGGATGGCTCAAGGGTGGTCAGCCCAAGCGGCTTCACCATCGCTGACTCAACCGGCATATACATCATGTTGTACCCGTCGGGCTTCTGTGCTGCCATGTATTCAAATGCAACGGAGCACGATCCACCCGGCTTGTTCGTGGTAACAATAGGAACGCCCAGTTGGGTCTCAACATCCTTGGCAATGAACCGTGTCACGACGTCCGACGTACCTCCCGGAGAAGCGCCAACAACGATGTTGATCTGCTTCGTCGGAAACTTTCCCTTCTCCTTGGAGCCTTCTGCAAACAGTGAGAAAGCGACAAGGACGACCAGCAACAGAACAAGTAGTTTTTTCTTCATGTTCTCTCTCCTTTGACTATATTGAGAGGACATCTGTCCTCCGAGTGACTGTGATCAGACCAAACCCAACCGCTTGCGAAACGATTGTGTATTCTCTGCAAACGTTTTATTTGCATCATCAAGATCTTTCAAAATTTGTTCGTACGACTTTCCGGCGCTGCGCCGTGCCGCCCCGATTGTCGTCAAGCACTCATTCTCGTCCATGTATGAAGCCGCTTCCACGAGGTGTTGTTGATCCTCCTCTGGAAGTACGAGAAAGCCATGCTTGTCAGCGTGGATCAACTCCCCTGGCTTGATTTGGCAGCCGAACACCTCGACGGGAACTCCCCACGTGACGGGAACCGAATAGGCATGCCCAACGCACAAGCGCCGTGCAAGCGCCTTGAATCCGGCATTGGTCATCTCATCCACGTCCCGGATGGCGCCATCGGTGATCGTCCCGACACAGCCGAGCGCCCGGTGCATATTGGAGCACACCTCACCCCAGAAGGAGCCGATGATGTTGTCAGGAGCGTCGAGGTCCTGGAGCACAACAATTTTTGGACCGGGCACCGAAGCCACATAGTGGCGGTACTCGGACCATCGTCGCATGCCATCCTTGTGGTGCTCCTTACAGCTTGGCTCGAAGGTCACCGTCACCGCATATCCGATCATCGATCCCATCTGCGGCATGAAGTCTCGAGTCTCACTGCGATTGCACTTCACCTCAAGGCGATCTTTTGCTGTAATCGCTTCCCAACCATTATAAATTGTTGGGGTGTTCCAACGCTTTAATTTTAGTAAATCTGAATAATCCAGCATGCTTTGACTCCTAATACCTGGATTATATCCTAGATTATCTGATTCCACAAGTAAAATATTTAATAAATTTACTGGGCAATTTTGATGAATTTACTAAATTTGTCGCAATATGCCTGTTTCGGCATCCCATTGGGGCACATATTCGCTATGAACGGGTGAGCACACTCTCACGACTGATGAGGGTTCCTCCGAGGTAGTTCTTCTGTGTGGTGATCTTTTCGCCCTTCTGCCAACCGTTGAGCAGCACCCGCACCGCAAGCCGCCCGATCGAGAGCTTGGGAACGGTCAGCGTCGTCAGCGGCGGATGGAGCAGTGACGACATCGGCAGATCATCGAAGCCGATGACCGAGACGTCACCCGGGACCTGGATATCCCCGTCCTGCAGTGCCCTGA
>JALOBD010000094.1 GCA_023228445.1 Sphaerochaeta sp.
ACCTCTCTTGTTCATACTGTTCTCCTTTTCTAGAGACTTGAAGCAAGAAGAATCAACGGTAGAGCTATCCATGATTGTACGCACGTTTTTGGCGCAACACAAGAAAAACTTCCCACAGCCATGGTTGCTTCACGGTGGGTGGATGAGCAATCGGTCCATCCTGGAGAACAACGGCAGCGTACAAGTGTGAAAACAGGGGCTGCCGTTCGGCAGCCCCTGATGAACCTTTGGTTGTGTTGACTTACATCAACGGTCCGATCTTCTCGTAGAAGTTCCAGCGCTTGAGTGCATCCTCCTCCGCTCGTGCGAAGAGGGCCTCGGCGTTCTCGGGGTTGGTCTTGTACAGGGACTTGTACCGGGTCTCCCCCTTGATGAACTCCTGGAAGTTGCCGCTGATCGGCCGGGCATCCCAGGCAAAGCGCTTGCCTTCCTCAAGATTCGGGTTGAAGCGGTACAGCGGCCAGTAGCCACTCTCCACCGCCTTCTTCATCTCGATCTGGCTGTAGCGCATGTTGATGCCATGGTTGATACACGGTGAGTAGCAGAAGACGATCGACGGTCCCTTGTGGGCAACAGCCTCCTGCAGCGCACGCTGGGTGTGCATGCGGTTGGCACCCATCGAGACCGAGGCGACGTAGGCGTGGCCGTAGGTCATCGCCATGAAGCCCATGTTCTTCTTGCCGATCTCCTTACCGGCGTTCGCGAACTTCGCGACCGCGGCGATCGGGGTTGCCTTGGAGGCCTGTCCACCGGTGTTGGAGTACACCTCGGTGTCCAGCACCAGGATGTTGACGTTGCGTCCGCTGGCCAGCACGTGGTCCACGCCACCGAATCCGATGTCGTAGGCCCACCCGTCACCACCGATGATCCAGACGACCTTGTCGGCAAAGTAGTCCTTCAGCTCATCGATCTTGGCAAGCAGAGCCTTCTCCTCGTCGCTCTCTGCAGCGGCAATGGCATCGGCGAGCGCAGCCTTGACTGCCTTCTGGGCGTCATTGGCCTCCTCACTCGACTCTTCCCACAGCTCCAGGGACTTCTCGATGGCACTCTTCAGCGCATCGGTGGTACCCAGGGCGAAGAGCTGGTCGATGTAGAGCTTGAGCTGCTCACGGTTGCTGTCGATGGCAAGGCGCATGCCCAGACCATACTCGGCGTTGTCCTCAAAGAGGCTGTTGCCCCATGAGGGACCCTGGCCATCGCTCTGACGAACGGTATACGGGGTGGTGGGGAACGTTCCGCTGTAGATCGAGGAACAGCCGGTGGCGTTGGCAGCGACCATCCGGTCTCCACAAATCTGGGTGACCATCTTCACATACGGGGTCTCACCACAGCCGGCGCAGGCACCGCTGAACTCAAAGAGCGGCTGCTTGAACTGCAGGCCTTTGAGGGTGGTCAGGGCCGCACCATCGAGGACATCGTAGGGAAGGTCCTCGAAGAATTGGGCGTTGGCAATCTCACCCGCCTCACGCTCGGTTGCGATCGAGCTGAAGACCAGTGACTTCACCTTGCTCGGACAGGTCTCGATACAGACACCACAGCCCTGGCAATCCTCGGTATAGACCTGGATCTTGTACTGCAGGTTCCGCTCGTTCTTGCTGATGGACTTCAGCGTCTTGAAGGTCTCGGGTGCTCCCTCGAGGAGGGACGGCTCGATCTGCTTCGCCCTGATGGCGGCGTGTGGACAACTCTGCACACACTGGTTGCACTGAATGCAGTTCTCGGCGATCCAGCGGGGAACGAAGGGTGCCACCCCACGCTTCTCAAGCTTTGCGGTACCGGTGGGCAGCGTGCCGTCGAAGGACATGTGGGAGACAGGGATGTCGTTTCCTTCAAGGTGCATGATCTTCTCAACAACGTTCTTGACGAAGTCGTTTGCATCCTCGGGGACGAGGCGCTTGGGCTCGTAGCTGTTGGTGATCGTCTCGGGGATGACCACCTGATGGAGCGCATCGCTTGCCCCGTCGACTGCGGCCCAGTTCTTCTTCACGATCTCCTCACCCTTGGTGATGAAGGTGTCGCGGATGTACTGCTTGACCAGGGAGATCGCCTCATCCTCTGGCAGAACCTCACTGATCTTGAAGAACGCAGCCTGCATGACGGTGTTGATACGCGTCCCAAGGCCGGCCTTCTCGGCGATGTCCAGTGCGTCGATGTTGTAGAAGCGGATCTTCTTCTCGATGATCTCTTCCTGCATCTTGCGCGTCAGGTGTTCGAAGACCTCGGAGGAGGGAATCTGGCTGTTGAGCAAGAAGACTCCGCCCTTCTTCAACGAACCGAGCAAGTCATACCGGCCGATATACGCCGGATTGTGACAGGCGACGAAGTCGGCATGGTCGATGAGCCAGGGCATCTCAAGGCTGCTCTTGCCAAAGCGCAGGTGGCTGACCGTGATACCGCCACTCTTCTTCGAGTCGTAGGAGAAGTACGCCTGGGCATTCATGTCGGTGTTGTCACCGATGATCTTGATGGAGTTCTTGTTCGCACCGACGGTCCCGTCGCTGCCAAGGCCCCAGAACATGCAGGAGACGACGTCCTTTGGTACAACGTTGATCTTCTCCTTGATGGGGATTGAGCGGCCGGTCACATCGTCGATGATACCGACGGTGAAGTTGCTGAACGCTTCGCCGGCGAGGTGGTCGTAGACCGCCTTTGCGTGGGTGGGGGTAAAGTCCTTGCTGGACAGCCCGTAGCGTCCACCGATGACCGTCATGCCGTTGCGGCCCATCTGGCTGAGGGCGGTCACGACATCCTGGTAGAGCGGCTCGCCAAGAGCGCCAGGCTCCTTGGTGCGGTCCATGACGGCGATGCGCTTGACGCTTGCCGGGATGGCATCGACAAAGTGCTTGGCACTGAACGGGCGGTAGAGGCGGACCTTCAGCACGCCGGTCTTGCCACCCTGCTCGTTGAGGTAGTCGCTGACCCACTCGAAGGTATCGGCGCCACTGCCCATGACGATAACGATGTCGGTGGCATCGGGCGCTCCGACGTAGTCGAAGAGGTGGTAGGCGCGCCCGGTGAGCGCAGCGACCTTGTCCATGTACTTCTGGACCATCTCGGGAAGCACATCGTAGTAGGGGTTGACCGTCTCGCGACCCTGGAAGTAGACGTCCTCGTTCTGGGCAGCCACGCGAAGCATCGGCTTCTCCGGCCTCATGGCACGGTCGCGGAAGCGGCGGATGTACTGCTCATCGACCAGACTCTGGATCTCCTCGTAGGTGATGTCCTCAACCTTGGAGAGCTCGTGGCTGGTGCGGAAGCCGTCGAAGAAGGCCAAAAAGGGAACCTGTGCCTCGAGGGTTGCCAAGTGGGCG
This sequence comes from Sphaerochaeta sp., assembly GCA_023228445.1. Classification (GTDB taxonomy): domain Bacteria; phylum Spirochaetota; class Spirochaetia; order Sphaerochaetales; family Sphaerochaetaceae; genus Sphaerochaeta. The sequence continues at coordinate 3,312 of JALOBD010000094.1, forward strand.
ACAAGGGCGAGGTCCATCGTCTCCTGGACGTTGTTGGCGGCGGTCATCGCAAAGCCGGTGTTGCGGCAGCTCATCACATCAGAGTGGTCCCCGAAGATTGAGAGCGACTGTGCGGCAAGGCTGCGGGCCGAGACGTGGAAGACGGTCGGAATCATCTCACCGGCAATTTTATGCATGTTGGGGATCATCAAGAGCAATCCCTGGCTGGCAGTGAAGGTGGTGGTCATCGCACCAGCGGCAAGTGATCCGTGGACCGCACCGGCGGCTCCGGCCTCACTCTGCATCTCCATGATTTCTACCGATTTGCCCCAGAGGTTCCTGCGACCGGTGCTGGTCCAGGAGTCTGCAAGCTCCCCCATCGGGGAGGAGGGGGTGATCGGATAGATTGCGGCCACTTCGCTGAAGGCATAGGCTATATGCGCAGCTGCGGTGTTTCCGTCAATAGTAACCCGTTGTTTGTTACCCATGTTGGCACTCCATAAAACAGTATTTGAAACGACCAGAAGTGGTCGTCTGATTGCACGACACAACTGAAAATTCGACGCGGAATTTTCCAAGAACCAATGATAGAACAATACCACGATATTTGCAACCTACACAGAAAAGATTTCCTTGACGGGTATTCTCTTAGCTAGGTTTTTGGTAGGTGATTACTATTGTGTGCAATAGAGTTGGAGATGCGCTGAATCGGACGAACAACCCCGCCGATTGGCGGGGCTGGATCGTGTGATAACAGAGTGCTCAGCACTCGCTATAGCCGCAGGAGAAGCACTTCTTGCACCCCTCGATGTTGACGAAGGTAACGTTGCCACAGACCGGGCAGATATCCGGCGTGACGCTCTGGGCACTCGTGAGGCCAAGGTCGAGCTGGAGCGACTCATCCGCCTCGTCCTCCTCGTCGGGAAGACCCACCGCCAGCTGCCCGTTTCCATTGGAAGAGCCAAGGTGCTGCTCCAGCACCTGAGCCACCGCATCGGGTAGACTCATGACCCGGTTCTTGCCAAAGCCCATCGAGCGGCCGCTGCCGATGCCCTTGAGCTGGGTGATGATCGCCTGGGCGCGCTGGGTCGGATTGAGCGGGCTGGGCATGCGGAGGATCAAGCTGATGAGCCGTCCGAGCCCCTCGGCGTCGGCGGCCACATCGCTGCCGACCTTTGCCACGTTGATGAAGACCTCGAAGATGTCGCTCGGCTCAGGCCCATCGCAGTTGACGGTGATGTACGCCGTACCAATGGGGGTTGCCTTGCGGTAGGTGGTACCGTGCAGGACCGTGGAACGCACCCGGCTCTTGGGCTCGACCGGTCGCACCGGCTGCGGCTTCTGCTCCTCCTTCTCCTCGACCTTGGCGGTGAGCACCTGGGTGTCGCGCGAACCGTCGCGGTAGGTGGTCCCCCCCTTGCAGCCCAGGTCGTAGAGCAGCTCATAGAGCTTGCCGGTCTGCTCGACGGTGTACTCACGTGGGGTGTTGCCAGTCTTGGAGATCGAGGAGTCGACCCACTTCTGGATCGCCGCCTGCACCCGTACGTGCCCCTCGGGGGCGAGGTCCATCGCACTGACAAAGTAATCGGGTTTCTTCGCGTTGGGGTTTGCCTTCACCCAATCATCGTAGACTTGGACGCGCTCGATGTTCGTGCCCATCCGCCCGGTGCGCTCCCACTCCCAGAAGTAGTACGGCTCGATGCCGGTGGAGGTGCCTACCATCGTACCGGTGGTGCCCGTCGGCGCCTGGGTGAGCAGGGTGACGTTGCGTAGCCCCTGGGCTCGGATCTTCTCTCGCAGGTCCTCGGGCAGTTGCTTCATGAAGCCGCTCTCGAGGAGCTTTTCGGCATCGAAGAGGGGAAAGCTCCCCTTCTCGAGGGCGAGGTCGCTGCTCTCCTCGTACGCTTCGATACAGATGAACTTGAAGAGCTCGTCGATGAAGGTGAGCGATGCATCGCTGCCATAGCCCAGCTCCATCTTGATGAGCATGTCGGCAAGGCCCATCGTCCCCAGGCCGATGCGCCGCTCCCCCATCTGCTGCTGTTTGTTCTCATCGAAGAAGTACGGCGTGTCGTCAATGACGTTGTCCAAGAAGCGTACCGCCGCCCTGACCGCCCTGCCCAGCTCGGGATAGAGGACGCGCTTGTCGGCGACGAACTGGCTGAGGTTGATGGCCCCGAGGTTGCAGACCCCCCAGGGCGGCAAGCCCTGCTCCCCACAGGGGTTGGTCGAGAGGATCGTCGAGTAGTAGTAGGAGTTGGACATCCGGTTGTAGCGGTCGATGAAGAAGACCCCCGGTTCGGCGCTCGCCCACGCACTCTCGATGATGGCATCCCAGATAGCCTTCGCTTTGTACTTCTGATACCCGATGACCTGGTGCCCCCCGGCCTTCCACTTCTCCATATCCCCGTCCCAGAGGGTGTTGTACTCGGGGTCGGCGGTATCGGGGAAGCACGTCTCCCACTCCTCGTCGGCGCGTACCGCATCCATGAAGGCGTCGCTGATACCGACACTGATGTTGGCATTGGTGATCTTGCCCATCTCGCGTTTGCTGTTGATGAAGTCCAGGATATCGGGGTGCCAGACGTTGAGGATCAACATCAACGCGCCGCGACGCGAGCCACCCTGCTCAATGAGGCCGGTGACGAAACTGAAGAGCCCGCCCCAGCTTACCGAACCACTGGAACGGCCATTGACGCCCTTGACGTAGCTGTGCCGAGGGCGCAACGACGATATGTTCATCCCCACCCCGCCGCCGCGGCTCATGATTTCGGTCATTTGGCCCAGAGACGCAATGATGCCACCACGACTGTCCTTCGGCGAGGGGATCACGTAGCAGTTGAAATACGTCAGGTTCTGGTCGGTTCCAGCCCCGGTGAGAATCCTTCCGGCGGGAACGAACTTCCAATCCTCCAACAGCCAATTGAACTCTTTCTCCCATTGTGTCCGTACCTCCTTCTCTTCGACGGCGGCGATGCCCCGGGCCACGCGGGCGAGCATCTGGGCCGGATCGAGCTCGAGGGGCTTGTCCACATCCTCGCGCTTCACGTCGAGGAGAGCCCCATCGTCGAGGGTGACGACGATCCGTCCGTCCTTGCCCATCGAGGTGACTCTCCCGATCTCCCGCTGTCCAGTGGCGGGATTGCTCACGGCAACGACGATGTCGCCTTCGCTCAGCGACTCTTTCTTCACATCCTTCAACGCATACCGGTCAAGAAAAATCTTGCGGCCCAGCGGACTCAACGCATTCTTGGTCGAACTCATGTACACCCTCTATATAAAAATACTCTTCGGAAAATTCAAAGCCCAAACTGAAGGGGTCGTAGCATCGACCCCCATCCACCATACCACGAAGATGTGAGGATGGCAAGCTTGAAGACAGCATTTATAGCGCAGGTAAGGACTAACAACGCTACATATAGTGTTATATCAGTTTTGTAGAGTTCAGCTATAGCTTGCACGTTTCGTGTGAGAAAATCGCTGTTTGCCGGCGCTGTCCGCCACCCAATTCCTTATCACTCAAGGCGGCGCACACCCCTCTGTCAGCACGGTTGAGTGGTTGGATATGTGCCCGCTTCCTGCGCACAGTGTGCGCCATGGGGCCCAGCGGCCGGCAAGCTAGTGTCCTTGACAAAGAGAGCCTCCCTATTGGAAGGCCCTCGCTTTTAGACACTTTCACTCAATAGCCGAGTTGCACCATCGCATCGGCCACTTTTTTGAAGCTCGTGATGTTCGCTCCCTTCACGTAATCGACGTATCCGTCGTCAAGGGTCCCCTCTTTGACACAGGAGGCGTGGATCTTCTCCATGATCTGGTGCAGCTTCTCGTCGACCTCATCGGTACTCCAACTGATGTGCATGGCATTCTGGCTCATCTCCAGACCACTGACCGCCACGCCCCCGGCGTTGGCCGCCTTGCCCGGGGCGAAGGGGATGCGATGCTCGATGAAGTAATCCAACGCCTCGGTGCGACACCCCATGTTGGAGACCTCGATGACGTACTCTACCCCGTTGGCCACCAGCATCTTTGCATCCTCCAGGCCCAGCTCATTCTGGATGGCACAGGGGAGGGCGATGTCGACAGCCACCTCCCACGGCTTCTTGTTGGGCACGAAGACGGCACCGAACTTCTGTGCGTAGGGGGCGACCACATCGTTGTTGGAGAGGCGCAGGAGGTTCATGTACGCCCACTTTTCCGGTGTTCCAACCCCCTCCTCATCGTAGATGTACCCATCCGGCCCGCTGATGGTCACCACCGTGGCCCCGAGCTGGCTTGCCTTCATCGCAGCTCCCCAGGCAACGTTGCCAAAGCCGCTGACCGCCACGCGCTTTCCCTCCAGGGTGTCGCTCTTGCGCTGCAACATCGCTTGGGCAAAGTACAGTGCCCCGAAACCGGTTGCCTCGGGCCTGATCAGTGAACCGCCGTAGCCGACGCCCTTGCCGGTCATCGCACCGGTGTGCTCGTTGCGGATCCGCTTGTACTGGCCGTAGAGGTAGCCGATCTCCCTCGCCCCGACGCCGATGTCGCCGGCAGGCACGTCGACGGTGGGCCCGATGTACTTGGAGAGCTCGGTCATGAAGGCGCGGCAGAAGCGAAGGATCTCGGTATCGCTCTTGCCCCGCGGGTTGAAGTCGCTGCCTCCCTTGCCACCGCCCATGGGGAGGGTGGTGAGGCTGTTCTTCAGCGTCTGCTCAAAACCGAGGAACTTCAGCGTCCCGATGGTGACGCTGGAGTGGAAGCGCAGTCCGCCCTTGTAGGGGCCGAGGGTGTTGTTGAACTGGACCCGGTAGCCGCGGTTGACCTGAAGGTTGCCTGCATCATCCTCCCACTCGACACGGAAGCTGATGATCCGGTCGGGTTCGATCATCCGCTCCAGGATCTTGTGCTTCTCATAGACCGGATTCTCGTTGACGACGTCGATGACGCTGCGCATCACCTCCTTGACCGCCTGGTGGAACTCAGGCTGGGCGGGGTTCTTTCTCTCAACGTCTTCCATCAAGGTTTCGAGGTTGTACATGACGGTGATCTCCTTGCAAGTCTCATTCGTAGGCACAGGGTATACGTTGTCTAAAAATGTGTCAATTGCATTCAATAATGAATATACAATAACTTTCTGTTTTATTAATAACAGAATTTAACAATTTACTGCCATAATTAACACCATTCTCCGATACCGTCCGTTCCTTTCTACCCACATCTCCCCTCTCCGTGATACACTGCCTGGTATGTTCACCCTCGACCCGACCTGGCTGCCCTTCAGCAACCTGATGCTGAGCCACATCTACAATGTGCTCTTGATCTGCAACGACTACGACCGCTTCCTCCTCGAGGAGGACGGGCGGGTCGAGGAGGAGCTGTACCTCGAGTACACCCAGCTCGGG
>JALOBD010000095.1 GCA_023228445.1 Sphaerochaeta sp.
GCAGGAAGTGCCGAAAGCGCTTACCTCGCTCAAGTATTTCAACGAGACTGCGCCGCAATACCAGATCATCTGCGCCTGTTCGCGCCTTGGCGTGGCACTGCATCCGGGCACCTCCTTTCCTGTTGGCAAGGTGGAATTTGTAGACCTCTATCCACTCTCCTTCACCGAGTTCATGCGAGCGATGGGCAGAGAGCAGTACGGCGAGCTTCTTGAGAAGGATGACTTCCAGTTGGTGGCCACCTTCCGGCAGGAGTATACCGACCTGCTCAAGTACTACTGTTATGTTGGTGGCATGCCGGAAGTGGTGCAGGCCTTTGTCGATACCAAGGACTTCAACGAGGCGCGGGAGATACAACAGCGCATACTATCGGCCTATGAGCAGGATTTTTCAATGTATGCACCCGCTGAGGTTGTCCCGCGTATCCGCAGACTATGGAACAGTATCCCAGAGCAGTTGGGCAAAGAGAACAAGAAGTTCATATACGGACATCTCAAGGAAGGAGCACGGGCCAAGGAGTATGAGCCGGCGCTTCTTTGGTTGGCCGACTGTGGCTTGGTGCACCGTGTGCACCGTGCCACGGTGCCCAATATACCCCTGAATGCATAGGAGGATCCCAAGGCCTTCAAGCTGTTCCTGGTGGACGTCGGCCTCTTATCCTGCATGGTGCGGTTACGTCAGGACACGCTCCTAGAGAAAAATGAGCTGTTCAAGGAGTGCAAGGGTGCACTGACCGAGCAGTATGTCTTGCAACAGCTCAAGACGTTGAAGGGCATTGAGACCTGTTATTGGACCAATGACCACAGCAGCGCCGAGGTGGATTTTGTCATCGATACCGGCAGCGATGTGATACCCATTGAGGTTACAGCCGAGATCAATTTGCAGGCCAAACGCTTGAAGGGGTATCGTGACAAGTTTCATCCCCGGTGTTCGGTTCGTACCAACATGGCCGATTATTCAGATGAGGGGTGGCTGCTCAACGTACCGCTCTGGGCGGTGGGGGAGATCGTCAAGAATACAGGAGGGCGATGAAGCCTCAATGCGCTGTCGTTGCCAACGGGCGGATTTTCTTTCGGTAGAGCCTGATGAAGTAGTAGATCGTCAACAAGAGCGAGGCGCTCTCGGCGATGATAAAGCTGAACCACAGCGCGTCGAGACCAAAGTATTTGCCCAGCAGGTAGGCCGACGGCAGGAGGAAGACCAACTGGCGTGTGACGCTGGTGATCATGGTGATGTAGCCGTCACCGGTGGCTTGGAAGAGGGCGCCGAGGACGATGCAGAAGCCTGCTGACACGAAACACAGGCTGATGCGCCGCATGGCCACCGTCCCGATTGCCACCATCGCTTCGGTGGCGTTGAACCAACCGAGGAAGATGTGGGGGATGAGGGTGAAGAGCAGAAAGCCCGTTGCCATGATGATGAAGCTGACCAGGATCCCCACCCGCAGTGCCTCGGTGATGCGCTTGGGGCGTTTGGCGCCGTAGTTGTACCCGATGATAGGGATCAGGCCGCTGTTGAGGCCGAAGATCGGCATGAAGATGAAGGACTGGAGGCGGAAGTAGATGCCGAAGACCGCCACCGCTGCGGTGCCGAAGCCGATGATGATCTTGTTGAGGCTGGTGTTGAGCACGGTGGCGATGGACTGCATGATGATGGAGGGAAGGCCGACGGCGTAGATATCCTTGACGGTCTTCCGATCGAGTGTGAGGTCACCCCTGGTGATGGTGATCTCCTTGTTCTTGCGCACATAGTAGATGGCCATGGCAGCCGAGACGTGTTGGGCGAAGACGGTGGCGATTGCCGCTCCGACGACCCCCATCCTCGGTGCTCCCAAGAGACCGAAGATCAGGATCGGATCGAGGATGATGTTCACAATCGCTCCGGTCATCTGGATGATCATCGGCCTGACCGTATCGCCGGTTGACTGCAAGATCCGCTCACAGGTGATGTCGATGAAGATGCCCAGTGAGAAGATGAGTGCGATGGCGCTGTAGCGGTGGCCCATCTTCAGGAGCTCAGCATCGGTGGTGAAGAAAGCGATGAAGCGACGGGTGAAAAAGAGGCCGATGAGAGCGAAGAGCAACCAGCTGAGGAGGGAGATGGTGATGCCGTTGCCCGCCGCCTTGTTGGCTGCCTTGGTGTCCTTGGCGCCGAGCTTGCGGCTGATGAGGGAGTTGATCCCGATCGAAGTGCCGACGCTGACGGCGATGAGGAGGTTCTGCAGCGGGAAGGCGAGGGTGAGGGCCGTCAGCGCATCCTGGCTGTAGTGGGAGACGTAGAGGCTGTCCACCACGTTGTAGAGGGCTTGCACCAACATGCTGAGCATGATGGGAAAGGACATGGACAAAACGAGCGAGGGGATCGGTCTGACCCCCATCTTATTTTCTACTGCTGGTTGCATGGGTACTTCCTTGGAATCTCAAGTAATACCACAGCCGAGTAGTTTGGTAAAGCTACTCTGATGCCAGGAATGCAGCCATCTCCTCCTCCGCCTTGGACTCATCGACTTTGCTGAGCATGAAGAAGCCGCCGGCGAAGAGGATGATGAGGCTGACGATCCCCAGGCGGGTGGAGCCGGTGGCCAGGCTCACCAAGCCCATGAGCAGTGGTCCGAGGATCGTGGCAAACTTGCCCAACATGTTGAAGAATCCGAAGAACTCGGCACTGCGACCCTTAGGGATCAAGCGGGTGTAGTAGGAGCGGCTGAGCGCCTGGATGCCGCCTTGAAAGAGCCCGATGGCCACGGCCAGCAGGTAGAAGTGGATCGGCTTGTTCATGAAGAAGCCGAGGATGGCGATGACGGTATAGGCGGCGATGGCCACCTGCAACGCCCGCCTCACCCCGACCTTCTTGGCAAAGAAGGCGTAGAGCAGGGCCGAGGGGAAGGCGACGAACTGGGTGATGAGGAGCGCAACGATCAGGGATTCGCTGGGAAAGCCCAGTGAGGTGCCGTAGTTGACCGCCATGACGATGATCGTGTCCACCCCGTCGATGTAGAGCCAGTAGGCGATGAGGAAGACCGAGATGGTCTTCAGCTGGCGAAAACTCTTGACCGTGTTGATCGTCACGCCCATCCCCTTCTTGATGGCGGCCCCAAGCGGCAGGGCCTCGCGGCTCTTCTCCTCCTTGACGAAGAGGAAGATCGGGATGCTGAAGATCGCCCACCAGATGCCCACCATGACAAAGCTCAGTTTGACCGCCTGCTCCTGGCTGTTGATGGCGAACCACCCCGGGTTGAGGAACATCAACACGTTTACGGCAAAGAGGAGGCCGCCACCGATGTAGCCGAGGCTGTAGCCGAGCGATGAGACGAAGTCGACCTTCTTTTCACTGGCCACAAAGGGCAAGAGCGCATCGTAGAAGGTGTTGCCCCCGGCAAAGCCGACCATGGCGAAGAGGTAGATGATCACGGCCATCGGCCAGTTGCCCATCTGGAGCAGGTAGAGGCTCGCTGTCATCACCGAGCCGAGGAGGGCGAAGAAGGCCAACAGGCGCTTCTTGTAGGAACCCCAGTCGGCGATGGAGCCGAGGAAGGGGGCAAGGATGGCGATGATGGCGCTCCCGATGGAGTTTGCCAAGCCGAGGAAGAAGGTCCCTTCGGCTGCCGAGGAGCCCACCGCCCAGTATGCGGAGAAGAAGACCGGGAAGAAGCCCGCCATCACGGTGGTGGCGAAGGCGCTGTTGGCCCAGTCATAGAACGCCCACGCAACGATCGAACGCTTTGTATCCTGCATAGTCACCTCTTGGGGCAATGGTAGCAGGGCTCAATCGCTTTGTCATGTCCTCTCTCCCCGATTGGGTGAACAACGGGTGACAGTACAACTTTGACAGCAGTTGTTGCCGTGGTATACTGACCGTAGCTGGACGAGTGTTGGAACGCAGAGGGGAATTGACACTGTTGTTGTCGATTCTGCGCACGCAGGGAGCGTATGAGAGTAGTCTTTGATCTTGATGGAACGCTAGTGGACAGCACTCCTGATCTTTTGGCGGCCATCAACCACGTCCTGAAGGCCCACGGGCTTGCTCCAAGCGACCGCGAGGAGAACCTTCGCTACGCCGGTCATGGCTTGACCTGGATGTTCGAACGGACCGTCACGCTACGAGTCGGTGCATCGGCAGAGGATGAACAGAAGCGCTTGGTACTCGAGATGGGGGAGCGCTACCGCGCCCATCCGGCAACGCTATCACGCCCCTTTGACGGAGTGGTGGCGATGCTCAACGCCTTGCAGGAGCGAGGAATCGATCTGTGTGTCATCTCCAACAAGCCCTCCGACCTCTCACAGCGAATCCTCTCCCAGCTCTTTCCCACCATCACGTTTTACAAGATCTTCGGCCCCGATAGTGGCAATCCGCCCAAGCCCGATCCCACCTCACTGCAGAGGTGCCGGGAGGGGATGGGGGAGGGAGAAATGCTCATCTATGTGGGTGATACCGAGATCGATCATCAAACCGGCGTCGGTACGGCAGACCGGGTCTTTTTGGCTGTCTGGGGCTACCGAGGCCGAGACGCGTTACAGGCGATGGGATTCGATGAGTCCCATCTATTGGACGAGCCGATGGACTTGCTCTCCATCGTGCATACAAAAGGAGAGAGATGATGAAAAAGCTAACAACATTCATTGTGATCCTGGTGGTAGTCGGGACGCTCTTTGCTGCCGGCACAAAGGAAGCAAAGGCTGAGGGGGCACCGATTACGCTGGAGTGGTGGACCTGGGATCCCACGATGGCGGAAGAGAACCAGCAGATCATCGCGAACTTCGAACGGGAGAACCCCGGGGTGAAGATCGCCAACACCATCGTCGGCACCGCCGAGTATTGGACGAAGATCCGCATCCAGGCCAACCAGAACAAGTTGCCCGATGTCTTTACCATGAGCTCGGGGTACATCGAGGAGTGGGCAAAGGAGGGGCTCTTGTACAACCTCGACTCCTTTGTCGAGCGTGACGACACCTTCGACCTCTTCTACCAGTCGATCTTCGACACCAACAAGGCGATCAGCAACAGCGACAGCTACTATGCCATCCCCTTTGCGTTGGTGACGACGGTGCTCTACTACAACAAGGACGCTTTCGATCGGGCAGGGCTGGCCTATCCCACCGACGGGTGGGGTTGGGATGACTTTAGGTCTGCGGCCAAGAAGCTGACCATCGACAAGAATGGGGACGGGAAAATTGACCAATGGGGGTACTGGTTCTATGGCCGCTATGCCCACGTCGAGCCGTGGATCTACGCCAACGGCGGCACCCTGCTCGATCGGTCGACGATGCGATTCAGCCCCGACAAGAAGGCCATGGATGCGATGAAGATGCTTACCGACCTGGTACTTGTCGACAAGGTTGCCCCCGCTCCCAAGGATATGTCCGCCTTCCAGCAACAGGACGTCTTCCCCCAAGGTGTGGCGGCGATGTGGGTCGATGGATCGTGGTTTGTCGATACGTTCCGCAAGAATGTCCAACACGACATGCGTTGGGGAATCGTGCGAGTGCCCAGCGGGCCGAGTGGATCGAACACCTTGACCTACGGCTGGCCCGACAGCTACGCACTGGCTCCGAATACCAAGCATCCTGAGATGGCGTGGAAGTTCGCCCGCTACGTGGCTGGGGAGGGCATCGGCCTGGACACCTACATGGCCGGCAAGATTCCCTCGGCCAAGAAGCTGGCCACCGACCCGCTCTTCTCCGACCCGAACCAGCAGCCTGGCAAGGACATGGACCTGCTCATCGAGCAGGCTGCCGGGCCGATGACCACCTCCTACTCCATGGGGTGGGGTGAGTGGAGAGGGTACGGTGGTTCCGAGGCCCTTGGGCTCAACGGTACCATCGATGCCATTGTCAACGGGCTCATGAGCTTTGATGAGGCGTTCAGACGGAGCACCGAATCCATCAATGCCGTGTTGAAGCGCTACTACAAGTAACTGCTACTCAGATGGCACGCTGGCATGCCAGCGTGCCTGTTTGCAAGGATAAGCTGATGAGACACACCCCCTACCGATGGCACAAACCACTGACCCCGTGGGTCTTTGTCTTGCCGACAGTCGTCGGCTTGTTGGCCTTCAAGCTCCTGCCGATCGTCAGTGCCCTCTACTTCTCCTTCACCGAGTGGTCCCTGCTCGGTTCCCCCCTCTTCATCAAGCTGGCAAACTACCGTGAGTTGGTCAGCAGCGAAGTCTTTGTGAGGATTGTCCGCAATACCGTGCAGTTCTCCTTCGTCTATGTCATCGGCTCGATGGTCTTCGGTCTCGCCCTCGCCGTGTTGATCAACGTCCAGACCCGGGGCATCGCGTTCTTTCGTGCAGCGATCTACCTGCCGGTGGTCACCTCCGCTGTCGCGGTGGGCATCGTCTGGAACTGGATGCTCGGGCCCACCTACGGGGTCATCAACAACCTCATCGAGGCGATGGGGATGACGCCCCCATACTGGCTTGCCGACATGAAGCTCGCCCTGAACACCGTGGCCACCGTGCAGGTGTGGAAGATGAGCGGCTACTACATGATCATCTTCCTCGCCGGTTTGCAGAACATCAACGCCGATGTGTTGGATTCAGCGCGCGTTGACGGGGCCAACGCCATCCAAAGCTTCTTTCGCATCACCGTGCCGATGATGGCGTCCACCCTCTTCTTCGTATTGACCATCACGATCATCGACTCCTTCAAGAACTTTGAGTTGATCTATGCAATGACCAAGGGGGGGCCACAGAACGCCAGCAATACCCTCGTCTACGACGTCTACCTCAACGCCTTCGTATACTACCGCATCGGCTACGCCTCGGCGATCGCCTACGTGCTCTTCATCATCGTCGCGTTGATGACAATCTTCAACTTCTACGTGAGAAAACACCTCGTCGAGGGGTTGGATTAGGGGGGAGGGATGAAGTACAAGACCGCCAGCCGCCTTCGCCTCCTTTTGATCGCCATCGTCTCGATCATCTATATCTTCCCCTTCTTTTGGATGGTCTCCAACTCATTCATGAGTGATAAGAACATCTTTGCCGTGCCACCGAGGTTCATCGGCGACCTGCTTTTCACCGATGCAATGTTCATCAACTACAAGAACGTCTTCACCCAATTCAACTTCGGCCTCTACACCTTCAACAGCATCTGGGTCTTCTCCTTGGCGGCAATCGGCCAGCTCGTCGTCTGCTCACTGGCTGGCTTCGCCCTCTCGATGATGCGATTTCGAGGCAAGAACCTCATCTTCTCGCTCTTGGTCATCACCTTGATGATCCCGGTACAGGTGACGATCATCCCTGAATATTTCCTCTTTCTCAAGCTCAACTGGCTCGACACCTACCTCCCCCTGATCGTCCCCTCCTTCCTCTCCGGTGCCTTCGGGACCTTCCTGCTCAAGGAGTTCTTCTCCCAGGTCCCCCGTGCCCTCTTCGATGCGGCGATCATCGATGGGGTGAACGCCTACCAGATGTTCTTCCGGATCTACCTGCCCCAATCATCAAGCCCGATGGCGACCCTCTTCATCATCGCCTTCATGAACAACTGGAACGACCTCTTGCGCCCGATGCTCTACATCTCAAGCCGCAAGCTCTACACCGTCACCGTCGCCCTCTCCCAATTCCAAGGCCAGTATGAGGTGCGGTGGAACTTGCTGCTTGCCGGCAGCGTGCTCTCCGTCCTTCCCTTGATCATTGTCTTTGCCTTCAGCCAACGCTATATCATCGAGAGCACCATGAGCTCGGGGATCAAGGGGTAACATGAGATCAAAGATCATCACCAGCACACATCACGATGGCGAAGTCCAACGCACCCAGGTCGTCAGCGGCTTTTCGTGGCAAGATCTCCGCTTTTGCAGCCCAAACTTCGATCGGCGCTCGATTTGCGAGATCGCCCGCCTCTACCGCATCAATATCGTGCGCAAGGACCCTGCCCGCTACGGCACCCTGGTCTTCTTCCACCTGCCCGAGACAATGGAGCACCCGTTTGGCCAGCGTGTGGGCAGGGATGTTGTGTACTCGGCGAATGTGGCGGCATCGATGGCGCTCAACGAGCGCTCGCAAGCGGGGACGCTTGGCTATGAAGGAACATTTGTCAGCAAGGAGCAGGCCATTGCCCTCTTCCTACACCACCTCTGTCGCGAAGGGCTGCTGGAGGTGGTGCAGGGGGATGGAGAGGGCCTTTGCTTCTGCGCGGTGAGCGGCAGGTTGGGGTTTGCCTCAGCAGTAATAGCTCCGCTGGTGGTCAACAGCCACTTCTTCGTGATGGACCCCACCGACTTGGACAGCCCGTACTGCGTACTGGGGACCCCCTATGGCCTGATGTTCACCGATGGGGTGATCCTCGCTCCCCCGCTCAACGGCAGGCCGTGCCTCGTCGTCGACCGCTTCGGGGAGAGCGCCATCACAGATGTGTCGTTGACCGATCTCACCATCGAGATCGACACACGCTGCTACCGCCACGGCCATGGGGCCCAGATCTATGCACGCCCCGACCACCGCACCACCCCAGCGTCTCGGGGAAGCGACATCATCATCACCGAGGCGAGGGTGGTGGCGGTTCGCGAGGGAGGGGAGACAGAGATTCCGATGGCGGGTTTCGTGCTCGCCCTTGATGAGCGCATCACCGTCACCGACCCACAGGTTCGTTTCTTCGGTCTCGAAGAGTATGTGTTCGGTGTCCAGGTGGGCCCACCGATGGTAGAGGGCGCGGTGATGTACCAAT
>JALOBD010000002.1 GCA_023228445.1 Sphaerochaeta sp.
CCACGGCGAGATGATCAAGGCCCAGAGCCGGGCCATCCTCGAGCGCCTCTCCTCGACGGGCAGACTCGCCATCGGGGACCTCGAGCTGGCCAGCCTGACCTTCAGTGCGACGGTCCAGCACTTTCTCCTGCGCCTGCTCAGCGAAGAGGAGACCGTGGTGGCCTGGGAGGAGGATCAGTTCGTGGCAGCCTTTGTCCGTCTCTACGACCCCACTCTACATTGAGGCCAGATATGGGATCCCCACCAAGGTGAAGGCGTTCTTCAACACCTGGTCGACCATACGCACCAGGGCAATGCGGGCACGCACCAGCGCAGGTGACGGAGCCTTGAGCACCGGGTTGTCGTGGTAGTAACGGCTGAAGAGCTTGCTCAGATCGTAGAGGTAGGCGGTCACCAGCGACGGGTCGTACTCCGCTCCCGCCTTGGCCACCACCTCCGGGTAGCGGGCCAGGAGCTTGATCAACTCGCGCTCATCACTGAGGGAGAGCAGACTCGCATCGAAGGGCAGGGCCTCCACCTCCCTCTGCTCGCTGTGGAACTTTGCCAGCATGCTGCTGATACGTGCGCCCATATACTGCAAATAGGGGCCGGTATTCCCGTTGAACGAGATCGACTCTGCGGGGTTGAAGATCATGTCCTTGGTAGCGGTGACTTGTAGCAGGTAGTAGTTCAACGCCCCCAGCGCAATGGCTCGGCTGGTGTGGGCGATGTCACCGACCAACTCCTCGCGGCCCTTGGCACGAATCTCCTCTTCTGCAAGGGCGGTCAGTGAGGCGAGCAGCTCATCGGCATCGACGACCGTCCCCTCGCGGCTCTTCATCTTCCCCTCGGGCAGGTTCACCATCCCGTAGGAGAGGTGATAGAGGCTCTTGGCCCACTGGTAGCCCAGGCGCTCGAGCACGCTGAAGAGGACCTTGAAGTGGTACTGCTGCTCGCTGCCCACCACGTAGATGTGGGCATCGAAGGGCCAGTCCTTGTGGCGCATGATCGCCGTTCCCACATCCTGGGTGATGTAGAGGCTGGTACCGTCGCTGCGCAGCAGCACCTTCTTGTCGAGCTTGATATCACAGAGGTCGACCCACACCGAGCCGTCCTCCTCCCGGTAGAAGACTCCTTCATCAAGTCCTTTGAGAATCTCATCCTTGCCGTACGTGTACGTCTCGCTCTCCCAGTAGTAGGCGTCGAAGCTGATACCCATCGCCTCGTAGCTCTCATAGAGCCCGGCCATGGTCCACTCATTCATCCGCTGCCAGAGGGCCATCACTTCACTGTCGCCCTCCTCCCACTTCTTGAGCATCTGTTGGGCCTGCTCTTCGGCGGTGGGGTCCTCCTTGGCCCACTGGGCGAACTTCACGTAGTAGTTACCGACGAGGTGGTCTCCCTTGATTCCTGAGCTCTGCGGGGTCTCGTTGTTGGAGAACTTTTGGTAGGCAAGCATCGACTTGCAGATGTGGACACCGCGGTTATTGATCAAATTGACCTTGCGCACGTCGGCACCATTGGCCTTGAGGATCGCCGCCATGCTCATGCCGAGGCTGTCATTGCGCATATGGCCGAGGTGCAGCGGCTTGTTGGTGTTGGGACAGCTGAACTCGATGACCACCCGTTTGCCGTCCAGCGATCCGTTGGCGCCGTACCCCTCTCCTGCTTCCTGGATCGTGGCGTTGAGCGCGGTGGCCAACGAGGCGACATCGATCTTGATGTTGAGGTATGGGCCGCTGACCAAGAGCTCGCCGGTGGGACGGTCATCGAGAGCCTCGATGCGCTCCTTCAACCGTTTGGCAAGGATCGGGGCTCCGATATGGAGGAGCTGTGCATACGCGAAGAGGGGGAAGGCGATGTCGCCCATCTCCGGCTTGGGGGGCACCTGGGCGACCAACGGGGGGAGGGTGGATTGTCCGCCCACCTCCTGCTCTATGATGTGCGCAAGGTGCGTTTCGATCAGACTCTTCCATGTATCGCGGATATTCTCAAGCATCGTGGTAACCTCACAGGCGACTATACAACAAACCAAACTCATCGGGCAAGGCGGATGGTGACCTCACCCGAGCCAAGGGCGTGGATCACCCCCTCCCCATCCTCGACGACGAGGCGGGCATCGTCATCGACTGCCACCACCCGGGCTACAAACTGTCCTCCCCCCTGGTGCACCACCACACTGCGCCCATCGAGCAGCGAGTGGGAGCGGTAGTAGGAGAGGTAGCTGCGATCAGGGAGGAGCTCGATCAACGCGCTGAGGTGCTCGACGATTCTGATGACCAACTGGGTTGCATCGAGGGAGAGGGCCGCCTCATCCTCGCTCTCGTAGAGGGAGATGGCAGACGCCTTCAACGCTCCGTCAAAGGGGGTGAAGAGGTTGATGCCGATGCCCACCACCACCGAGCTGAGCTGCCCGCTCTCCATGCCCACCACCCCCTCGGTGAGGATCCCGCACACCTTCTTCTCCCGGTAGTAGAGGTCGTTGACCCACTTGATGGCACACACGACCCCGGCTGCCTCCACCAAGGCACGATGGACAGCGACGCTGGCCATGCTGGTGAGCAGTGTCGCCTCACTGACGGCGAAGGAGAGGGGGAGTTTGAGTGAGAGGTAGAGCCCGCCGCGAGGGCTGTAGAAGGGGCGGCCCAACCTCCCTCGCCCTTGGCTCTGGGCTAGTGCGATGACCACCGCCCGCTCACTCTCCAGCCACTTCGCGTAGCGGTTGGTCGAATCGATGGTATCAAAGACCTGCACATCCCACCCGCCAAGGGCTCGCTGGAGGCGAGCATGGTCAAAGAGCGGACTCATCGAGACGAGGCGGTAGCCGACCTTTGGCTTCCCTTCGATGAGGTGGCCCTCATCACGCAGGCGCTCGACAGCCTTCCACACCGCCGCCCGACTGATACCCAGCCTCTGTGCCAGAGCCGAGCCTGAGATTGGACGCTCCCGTTCATGGGCCAAAGAGTGGAGCACCGTTTCCTTGTTCGTCACCACAATCCCCCTATTGTCAACCTTTTGGCAGTTTACAATGAAAGGGCACAGTGTTACCATCGCCCCATGCAACAAAAACGCCTGATCCTTACCGCCCTCTTCGCTGCCTTGATCATCGTGGGCTCGTACATCCGTTTCCCGCTTCCACCGGTGCCCATCACACTGCAGACCCTCTTCGTCCTGCTCGCAGGCTTTCTTGGTGGATCCCGGATGGCCCTCTTCAGCGTTGCTACCTACCTGTTGCTCGGCTTCATCGGTCTTCCCGTCTTCAGCGGAGGCGGCGGAATCGGCTACCTGCTCGGTCCAACCGGCGGGTTTTTGGTCGGTATCGTACCGGCGGCCATCATCGCCGGCCTTGCAGGCAACTACCGGCAGAAAGATGAGAAACCCACGCAGTACCTCTTCCTGTGTGTTGTCTACGGCCTGGCGGCCACCCTCCTCATCTATGGGTGCGGGGTTTCTTGGCTGAAGGTCAGCCGATCCCTCTCCTGGCGCGTTGCGATCCAAGCCGGCATGCTCCCCTTCGTAATCGGGGATGTGGCCAAGCTCATTGTGGCCACCCAGCTTGCCCGCTCATTTCACCACCGGATCGAGCGTTTCCTCGACCCCACTCTTGCATAACAGTTGAGAAGAACCCTATGGTATGTCCATGAAGACATGCATAGACTATCAGTTTGACGCTGAAATTTTTATTCCCGCGCTGCTGTCGACCTACGACCGCATTGCTGGAACCGCCAACTTCCACGGCCTCAAGCCGCTTCCGCAGATGCAAGTCATCGGCGAAATCTGCAACGAGCTGCTTGAGTTGATGTTCCCCGGTCGCTGCGGGCGTGAACGTCGCGGCCTGACTCTGGACCAGATCCTGCTGCAGCAACTTGAGCAGGTCGGCGCAGCCCTCAAGGGGCAGATCCTGCTCGCATACCAATACGAGGACCCATCGCTGGAGCGCTACGATGCGATGGTCCAGAGCGACCAGATTGTCCGATCATTGAGCGCGCTGTTGCCTCAGATCCGCCTTGATCTGAAGAAGGATGTGCAGGCCGGCTACGATGGGGACCCGGCTACCAAGACGATTCGCGAAGTGGTCCTCTCCTACCCCTACATCAAGAGCCTGACCACCCACCGTATCGCCCATGAGCTCTTCAAGATGGGGGTGCCCCTCATCCCGCGGATGATGAGCGAGTTCGCCCACAGTGAGACGGGCATCGACATCCACCCCGGCGCCCAGATCGGCAGCTCCTTCTTCATCGACCACGGAACCGGCACCGTCATCGGCGAGACGACGGTCATCGGCAACAACGCCAAGCTCTACCAAGGGGTGACCCTCGGAGCGTTGAGCTTCCCCAAGGATGGGTGCGGCTCGTTGATCAGGGGGGTGAAGCGCCATCCGACAATCGAGGACAACGTGACCGTCTACGCCAATGCGACGATCCTCGGGAACATCACCATCGGGGCCAACTCGATCATCGGCAGCAACGTGTGGATCAAAGACTCGGTGCCAGCCAACTCGATGGTGACCATCGCCGAGGTGCAGATGACTATCCGGGAGATCAACAACAGGAGGTAGGTCAGACCACCTGCCGTTCGACGAGGAAGCTGATGCAGCTCTCCCCCTCGACCACCGGCCCGAAGCGCCCTGCCACCAACATCCCCTCGCGTCCAAACGCGGGGGGATCGTCAATCTTCACCTCCAGATAGTTGCCACTGACTCCATACCACGAGCCACCCTTTCGATTCTGGAGGATGACCTCACCCCGCTGGCCAACCTGTCGGCTCTGATAGCGTTCAAAGAGGGTCCTGCCCACCGCTCGCAGTACTTTTGCCCGCTCGTCACGCACCGACTCGGCCACCCTGTCGGTTGGGTTTGCAAGCGGAGTGTCAGGCCGCGGGGAGAAGGGGAAGATATGCAGTGCGGCAAACTCTTGGGAGAGGATGAGGTCACGCGTCTGGGCAAAGTCCGCCTCGCTCTCGCCGGGAAGGCCGGTGATGAAGTCGGCGGCGATGAAGGGGTCGTCCTTGACCCGTCTGAGGTGCTCGAGGATCTGCTTCAACTCCTCGATGGTGTAATTTCGATCCACCCGCTTGAGAATCCGATCACTGCCGCTTTGGATGGGGATGTGGAAGTGCGGTTGCATGCGCGTGTCTGAGAGCACATCGAGGAGACGGGCATCGATATGGTCAGGCTCCATCGAGGAGAGGCGCAGGCGCATGGAGGAGGAGAGGTTGGACAACAGCGCCTCCAGCAGTCCGCCGAGGCCAGAACCCTGGTGGTCGTACATCGTCAGGTTCACCCCGGTAAGCATGATCTCCTGAAATCCCGCCCGCTGGAGCGATAAGGCCCGCTCGACGACGGTCGCCACATCGAGGCTGATCGCCTCACCGCGGGCGATGTGGACGCGGCAATAGGCACAGCTGTTGTCACAGCCGTCCTGGACCTTCAGGTAGGCACGGCTGTGGTAGGAGAAGGTGGCAGCATCGTAATCGAAGGGCGACGCTGCCTCATCGCCGAAGGAGCGGGCTGCTTCATCGAGCGTGAAGCCCGCCAACAGGCAGCTGTTGATATGCTTGGCCAGTTTGAGCAGCTGGGCCTTCTTGGAGAGGGGGACGATGATGAGCCGCTGCCCAAGGGCTGAGAGCTCTTCGCTGTTGACCTGGGCGTAGCAGCCGGTGACGAGGGTCACCCCCTGCTCACAGAACTTGCGGATCATGCGCCGGGCTTTCTGTTCAGCCTTGCTGGTGACCGTGCAGGTGTTGACGATGTAAAGGTCGCTTGGCACCCTCTCAGAGACGATGGCAAAGCCCTCTTGGGCGAACGAGTCGGCGATCGCCTCGCTCTCGCACTGGTTGAGCCGACACCCCAAGGTATAGACACAGACGTTCAATGATGCTCCTCCTGCTTTCTCAGTTGCTCCATCACCACCTCGATGGCTCCCTTGAGCCCCATGCGCATCTGTTTGGCATAGGGATTGTAGCGCTGCAGGTCATAGAAGAGCTGGATGGGGTCGTTGCAAGTCTGTTCCATGACGGTGAGCAGCGTCTTGTAGCCGGTGGTGGCAAGTTCGGTGGGCCGGGCGCTGAGCTCTGCGAGGGTACGCCCGATGAAGTGGGTGATGCCCTGAGACCACGCCGCCTCCCGGTCGTGCTGTTCACAGCTCATAGCGAGCACCTTCAGGCCCCAGCGGGAGAACTCACGCTGCCACCACAAGAGCGTCTCCTCTTTGCAATGAACCGCGCTGATGATCATCGGCAGGCCTACCACCCCGTGCTTGCCACTGTCGGGACCGAACATCGGATGGGTCGCGATACACTCGATCTGTGGTGGCAAGAGGCGGCCCATCACCTCAGCGGGATGGAGCTTCACCGAGCAGGTATCCATGACCACGGTGTGCTCCCCGATGCGGGACGCGGTACGGGCCACCACCTCCTCGAAGCTGCTGATGGAGACACAGTAGAAGAGCGCCGAAGCGGTGAGCACCTCGCTCTCGCTTGCCAGCCTCACCCCCTCCGGGACCGCCTTGCTGGAGCGTGACCAGGCTATGACATCGAACCCATGGCGGGCCAACTCCTGTGCCCAGAAGACTCCGAACCGTCCCAAGCCATACACACCGACTGTTTTCACTTGTTCCATGGAGGTCATTGTATATAAAAACCAAGTTGCCTAGCAACAGCACTGGGGAAAACCGATGACGGACTGAGGCACAGCACCTCGGCATCGGGCCACTGGAGGAGACCGCTATGCCTTGCACATGCCCATCTCTCACCTGAGTTGGTCGAAGAAGCACTCTGCAATTGGATAATCTTGGAGGGCGGAGAGCTGATACCGCTCTATCGAGATTGACACGACCGGAGCTCATCGATCAGCTGGCTGTGCCTTGAACAAGAGCAACGAAACCGTCCCCACCGCCATCAGGGAGGCGAGGAAGAGGAAGACCGCGTTCAGGCCAACGGAGGCGATGATGGCGCTGAGGGCGAGCGGGATGATGATCCGTCCCACCGTCGAACCCATCGAGCGGATGTTGGAGAGCTGCAAGAGCTCCCCGGGCCACACGGAGATCTCCAAGACCTGGCTGACGGGGTTTGCGCCCCCCATGCCCAGGCCCAGAAGCGCCATGCTCAGGTAGGCAAACGGCAAGGAAGGGGAGCGTGAGAAGAGGATGAGGGCCGCCACGCTGGCCAGGCTGAGGGCCAGGAGGATGGGCTTGGCCCGCCCTCCCCGCCTGAGAAGCGGGATCACGACCAACCGGCTCACCGACGCCCCACCGTGGATAATCGAGATGGCCAGCCCGATCTCGGCCGGGCCGGCAGCAAAGCGCTCGGAGAGGGAGAGCAGCGGATAGACGACGTTGGTGTACTCCACCGAATTCGCGATGATGAGAAAGAGGAGATACGAGAGAAAACGCCCGTCGGTGAGCAACGAGAAAGAATCGCGAAGCCGTGTCACACGCTTGGCATACCGCTGGATATCTGCAGGGGTTTTTTGCAGGGCGATCAACACGGCCATGATGAGGTAGAGCAGTGCCATCTGCAGGTAGCCGTGGTACCACACCCCCTCCTTGAGGTACGTGATGTACCACCCGCTTGCGATGGCACTGATGGAGAAGATCAGGTGCATCAGCGGGATGTTCCGCCGCATGTGGGCGGGGTCAGCGGCAACCATCAGCACCGGATTGCTTGTTCCATAGAGGTAGCCGCACAAAGAACTGAGCAAGAAGAAGAACGAGAAGACAATACGGCTTGTGCTAGAGGCCATGCCCAGCAACGCTGCCGAGGAACCGAGGATTCCCACCACCACCATGGCATGGGGGGAGAGAACCCGGCCGATGACGGGTAGGAGGAGGAAGGAGACAAGGCTGCCGACCTGGCCTATGGACATCAACTGTCCCATCTCTTCAATGGTCATGGAGTTCGCCGCCCTGATCTCTTCAAAGAGACCGCCGAAGAGCGATGAGGAGAGGGCGAGGACGATGACCATCACAAAGAGGAGGTACTTGAAGCGCATGATTGACCATACCACAGAGCAGCGCTTCGATTACAGACTCCTTTCCCAAGATTACACTTCATGCTACGATGGGCTCATACCAAACAACGCTGTCAAGGAGCAAGAGATGACGTTTGCACAAGAGATGAAAGCAAAGGCCAAAGAGGCCGCCAAAACCCTCGTCCTACCCGAGGGGTGTGAGGAGCGGACCATCCGGGCCGCACGGATTATCGTTGATGAGAAACTGGCCAAAGCCGTCGTTCTCATCGGCACCGAGGCCGAGGTGGGCAAAGCTGCCCAAGATCTCTCCGTCTCCCTTGACGGCATCACCATCGTCGATCCCACAGAGAGTGCGTCACGCGCCCGATATGCCCAAGAGTACTACCAGCTGCGCAAACACAAGGGCATGGGAGAGGACGAAGCCAACGAGGCAATCGTCGATCCGTTGCGCTGGGCTGCCATGATGGTCCGCCTCGGCGATGGAGATGCGATGGTGGCCGGGGCACTGAACACCACCGCCGCAGTCCTGGTGGCAGCGTTTACCATCATCAAGACCAAGGTAGGCATCAAGAGTGCCTCCTCCTGTTTCGTCATGGCCACCGACAAGAGCGGGTACGGGGCCTCCGGCTCCTTCATCTTCAGCGACTGTGCCACCATCCCCAACCCCACCGCTGAACAGCTTGCCGAGATTGCACTCTCCAGCGCCGACTCATGCCGTACCTTCCTCGGCGTCGAGCCAAAGGTCGCCATGCTCTCCTACTCCACCAAGGGCTCGGCCCAAGGCGAGCTTGTTGACAAGGTCGTCCAGGCCACCGCACTGGCCAAGGAGAAGGATCCCACCCTCGCCATCGACGGGGAGTTGCAGCTCGATGCCGCCATCGTCGAGAGCGTGGCACGGAGCAAGGCGCCGGCAAGTGGTGTCGCCGGGTCTGCCAACACCTTGGTCTTCCCTGACCTGCAGAGCGGCAACATCGGCTACAAGCTCGTGCAGCGCCTTGCAGGGGCAGAGGCTTACGGCCCGATCCTCCAGGGCTTTGCCAAACCGGTCAGTGACCTCAGCCGTGGCTGCTCGATCGATGACATCGTCATCACGTGCGCCATCACCCTTGCCCAAAGTGCAGCCCACTGAGTACCAAGGCCGCCGGCCCCTCCACGATAGAGGGCCCCGGTGAAGGCTGACAGCCAATACTCCAATCTTCTCGACCAACGCCGCCCGCCCTGGGCGGTGATCATTGCCCTCGCCTGGCCGACGATCGCCGAACAGCTGCTGCAGGTGATGGTCACCTTCGTCGACAGTGCGATGGTCGGCTCACTTGGGGCGAGTGCCACCGCCTCGGTATCGGTGCCCACATCGACCATCTGGCTGGTCAACGGGTGGATGAACGCCTTCGCCATCGGCTACGGCGTGCTCATGGCCCGCTCGCTCGGCGGGGGACAACGGGAGCGGGCGCGCACCATCGTCTACCAGAGCCTCATCACCGCCCTCCCCTTCGCCCTGCTGCTCACCACACTCTTTGTATGGGTGGCAACGGTCCTCCCCTCCTGGATCGCCACTGACAGCCTCGTCATCGCCCAGGCAGAGGAGTACTACCATTGGATCGCCATCGGCTACCTGCCGAACCTGGTGATGATCCTCATCTCCTCCCACCTGCGCCTCAGCGGTGACACAAAGACCCCGCTCCTCTACAACGGGTTGAACAACATCCTCAACATCACCTTCAACACCCTCTTCATCTTCGATGGGGTACGGGTCGGACCCATCACCGTGCCCGGCTTGGGCTTGGGCGTCAAGGGTGCTGCGATGGCCACCACGCTTGCGTGCACCATCACCGCCCTGCTCTTGTTGTCCATCATGCTCAGGGGGGAGGGAGCCATCACGCTGCGAGGGTATCGAATCAGTGGATGGCAGCGCTCCATCCAGCGCTCCGCGCTGCGTCTCGCCATCCCGGTGGCGCTGGAGCGGACCACCCTCTCGCTCGGGCAGATCCTCTACACCAAACTCATCGGCACGCTGGGCACTACCGCCTTGGCGGCCCACTTTCTGGCCACCACTGCCGAGTCGATCACCTACCTGCCCTCATCGGGATTCTCGACAGCGGCTACGACGCTGGTGGCCCACTCGTTGGGAAGCGGAAACAAGGCCTTGGCCAAGCGCTTTGGCGATACCTCCCTCACCGTGGGCACGCTCTTCATGAGTGGGATGGGCTTGGTGCTCTACCTCTTCGCTTCTCCAATCCTATCCCTCTTCACCGCCGATGGGGCGGTCATCGCATTGGGGACGAAGGTGCTGCGCATCGAGGCGTTTGCCCAACCAGCCTTCGGCCTCTCGATGCTCGCCTTCGGCGTCTTTCGGGGAGCCGGGGACACGAAGAGCCCCTTCTTCATCTCAATCGCGGGCATGTGGCTGCTGCGCCTGCCGCTGGCCTGGGCGCTCCTCTCCTATACGACGTTGGGGCTCTTGGGCATCTGGATCGCCATGGCCGGTGACATTATGCTGCGCGGCATCATTTGTCTCTTCTCGTATCGCCGCTACGGGTGGCTCGATAGGTATAGAGAGCAGCACTGAGGGCAAGAAAGTCCTCCCAACCAAGCACTTCGGCACGCTTGCCCGGATCGATGCCGCTCTCTTGAAAGAGGGTGGCCACGCCCTCCTTGCCCAAGATCGCCCCACTCTTTCCGCTGCGGACGTTGTTGAGGATTGTCTTGCGCCGCTGGGCGAAGAGGTCACCCCTGATGATGGAGAATGCATCACGTAGGTGCTCGGGGACCCGACTCTCCTCACGGAGGGTGAAACGGACCACGCTGCTCTCCACCTTCGGCGGCGGATAGAACGAGGAGGGGGCGATGGTGGCCGCAGTGACGATGTCGTAGTCGGCTTGGGCCAAGAGTGAGAGCGCTGCCCACTCCTTGCTGCCCTCAGCGGCGCCAAGGCGGTCGGCCACCTCCTTCTGGAGGGTGAAGACCATCAGTGGGGGGCGATACTCGCTCTCCAACAGGCGGGCAACGAGGATGGTGCCCACGTTGTAGGGCAGGTTGCCACAGATCCGGTCGGGGGTGGGACTCCTCTTGAGGTGGGCGAAGAGGGTCTTCAACGCATCCCCTTCGACGAGGGTGAAGCGGGGGTGCTCCCCGAAAGCCTCTTCACGTAGGATTTGGCAAAACCCCCGATCAATCTCAAAGGCGGTGAGGTCGACCCCCGTATCAAGCAAGAGCGTCGTGATGGAGCCGATGCCCGGCCCGATCTCAAGGACCCGTTGGCCCGCTTCCAACGACAGGAGGGTGACTATCTTTTGTCGGATGGAGGTGGAGAGCAGAAAGTTCTGTCCAAACTTCTTCGTCATGGCATACTCCCGCTCCCCCAAGAGCTGTGTTATTGCCTTCGGTGAGTCGTATGCGAACTCCCATTTCATAGCGCTTCCTCCTCTGCCGCTTCCACGTCGATTCAGCATAGCCAATGGCAACGACAATCGTCAACAGCACCAGAAGGTAGGAGAGATACGCATTGGTTTCAAACACAAGGGGCCGTGAGGCCCCCCACTCAAGGAGGGTGAGCATGAGGTCACAGAGTGCGATCAAAGGCGAGGCAAAGAGCGATCCCCCCCCGATGAGGGCAAGGCTCAGCGCCATGGAGAGGGCGATGAGCAGGGTCACCGGGCCGGAGAGCAACAGACCCATCGCATTCCAGCTTCCGGTATAGAGCAGCGATGCAGGGGCGGTAGCAGCGATCGCCACCGCGGTGGTACGCAGCGGAAAGCGGGGCAGTTTGGAGGAGAGGAGCACAGCAGCGAAGGCGGCCCAACTGTAGAGGGCAGAGAGCGAGGTGAGGATCTCGGGAAAGAGGAAGAGCTGGAACAGAAACGCCACAACCGAGGCGCTTGCAGCGGAGATGGGCAGCATGATGGCGAGGCGGAAGAGCAGCGAGCGCACCAAGCTCGGCTTGGGGCCGGCCAACAGGACGAACAGGATGGGAGGAACCAGGGCCACCCGCCTGCCCCATCGTTTGCCCAGCACGAGGGTACAGAGGGTGGTGCTCACCGCGAGAAAGAACGAGAGGTGCATGCCGCTGAGGGCAAGGGTGTGAGCACAGCCGCAGGCGATGGCCAGGTCCTTGAGCAGAAAGCTCTCACTGTCACTTTGGCCGAGCAACAGCATCGCGGCAAGGCTCTTTGATGGCGTCTGACCCAACACTCCATCCAACCGCGCATCAAGTACGCTGATGAGGCGCCTGCGCAGCAGCGTGAACGCACCAATCGAATCCACTGTGGTCCGCTTGGCGATGAAGAGCGACGGGGAGGCGAAGGTGCCCTCAAGGGTGACGGCAGAGGAGGCGTAGAGGGGATCGGTGATGGTGATGATGGCGCTGACGATGCCGGCAGCCGACCCTTCATCACCCTCAACGGTCCTGCACCGCTCGATGCGGACCCTGAGGACCTGCCTCTCTGTCCGACTCAGCGTCGAATCCTCTGCCAGCGTCCCCTCAAGGGCGACGACGCGCTGCGCCTCAAAGGCAGCGGAGGGGGTCGTCTTGATGGCCCCACGACTGAGGAGGAGGTAGAGTGAGAAGACACAGATGAGCGCTTTGAAGAGCATCTTGCGTCGTTTTGGCCAACAGAAGAGCACGATGGGGCAGACTGTCGGCAAGAGGAGCAACACCCAAGCGGGGTGTGTCCAGGCTGACGGGACCGTTTGGTGGAGGTAGAGGGCGATGAGGGGCAAGAGGGCGGTCATACCCCCTGAGGGGGAAAGACCGCGCATTTGCTTCAGATCTGCAGCGAGACAGCGAGGGCGAGGAGCGGGAGATCGAGGCTCCTGTTCATCGCTTGGTGGTAGAGTTGACCGGCAAGCTTTGGAGATGTTCCGTTGTGCTGCTGTAGTGTCACGATCTGGGAGGAGAGGGCGTGGAGCTGCTTGGCGCTGCGCCTCAGGTGGAGCATGAGCAGGTGCGTGACCTCCTTCTTGGTCTCACGCTCCAGCGCATGCTCCAGTGGCGGAAGGGTTTGCTCACCCACCCGGCACAGCGCATTGGCAAGGGTGAAGGCATCGTAGCTCTCAAGGGTGTCGAGGTATGATTCCAGCGCAAAGAGCTCGTCGACGATGACGCTGCGTCGCTCACTGGCTCGAACCTTCAACTCGTGGCGGCGGTGCTGGGCGAGCGCTGACCGGCTGTCACGTCGGGCGATGGTTCGCCAGGTGACGATGGCCAACACGGTGCTAATCACCAGCTCGTCGATCATCGGGATCGGGTCACGGACCGCCAGCGAGAAGATGAAGTAGCTGACGGTGAAGACCGCCGCACTGCCCAGGAGCCTGGGCACGTACTGCTTGTCCTGGATCCAGCGGTCGACGCTGAAGTCGATGGTGTTGTAGAGCGAGAAGGTGACCTCATCGCTCTGCCGCTTGGTCAGCAGGGTACTGGTCTTGAGGACAACTTCCTCATCACTGGCCCAACTCTCGACGTTCTTCGGATCGGAGAGCGGGGTGAGGCAGATCAATGGATGGGCTTTTCGTTGGATGGCGTAGGAGGTGCTCATGCAAATGCCTCCTGGTACGCCTTGATGCGTCCCTCCAGGCTCTCTTCAAGCGCAGCGCGTCCGCTGCTATCGCTCTTGAAGAAGAGGTAGTACTTGATCTTCGGCTCGGTTCCTGAGGGGCGGACGACAACCTTCTCTCCATTTTCAAGGTGCATGATGACGACATCACTGGAGGGGAAACGGCTCTGTGAGCCGTCAAGGAGATCCTGTATCGTCTCGATCGTGCTGCCAGCAAGGGTGTCGCCGACCTTCAATGCTCGGATACTGGTCATGATCTTGGCCATCTTCTCCTTGCCAGGGGCGCCCTCATACTCCTCGCTTATCACCAGCTCGGTATGGTAGCCGTATTCATCATAGATTTGGTCCAGTCGGTCCTTGAGGCTCATCTGCTGCTTGGCCCACCAACTCATCATCTCCACAGCCACCAAGGCACTGCTGATGGCATCCTTGTCCCGCACCGACCCCATGGCCAGGTAGCCGAAGCTCTCCTCGCAGCCGAAGAGGAAGTACTCACTCTCCCCTTTTGGTCCCTCGAGGCCCGCCATCTGCTCGGCGATGTACTTGAACCCGGTCAACACGTCCCTGCACCTGCCTCCGTGGCGTTCGGTGATGCGGGCAACCAAGTCGGTGGTCACCAAACTCTTGACCACCAACGGCCGTTTCTCCAACCCCTTCTCCCGATCGGCGGTGATCAGGTAGTCGACGAGCAAGGCGGCGATTTGGTTTCCCGTCAGCAGTGTATACTCCCCCTTCTGTCCATCGGAAGGAATGGCGATGCCAAGGCGGTCGGCATCGGGGTCGGTGCCGAGCACGATATCAGCCTTCACCTCACGGGCGAGGTCGAGGGCCATCTGCATTGCCTGCGGATGCTCGGGGTTGGGAAGCGGAACGGTGGGGAAGTTCCCATCGGGCTCCTGCTGCTCGGCAACCACATGCACCGTGATGCCCAGCTTGTTCATCAGATGCCTGACCGGCACATTGCCCGATCCGTGCAGTGGTGTGTAGACCACCGTGATCGGGCTATCCTGCACCAACGCCGGACGTCTGAGCGTCAGCAATGCGGTGTGGTAGTAGGCCTCATCGACCTTCTCGGGCACCGGGACGAGCAGACCCTTGGAGCGGGCGCTCTCCTCGCTGATGATCTTGATATCCTTGGCCTTGACGGCGTTGGCCCGCTCGGCGATGGAGAAATCGTGGGGCGGGGTCACCTGTCCACCGTCGCGCCAGTAGACCTTGTACCCGTTGTATGGGGCGGGGTTGTGGCTGGCTGTGATGACGATGCCTGCAGTGGTCTGCAGGTAACGGACCGCAAAGCTCAGCATCGGCACGGGGTGGAGGGTCGGGTAGAGGAAGACCGAGACGCCGTTGGCGGCAAACACGAGGGCTGCCTGCTTGGCAAAGAGGTCGCTGTAGTTGCGGCTGTCGTAGGCAATCGCCACCGAGGGGTTCTCGCTTGCCGTGTTGAGGTAGTCGGCAAGCCCTTGGGTGACCTTGCTGACCATATAGCTGTTCATCCGGTTGGTCCCCCCACCGATGATTCCCCGCATCCCGGCAGTCCCGAAGGTCAGGCTTGTATAGAAACGATCGAAGAGCGCCTCCCAGTCCTGGGCAGCAAGCTCACTCTCCACCTCAGCCTTGAAGGCATCGTTCTGCTCCGCCGCCAGATAGGCCTCAGCCTTGCGTCTGAGATCTTTCTCATTGAATGCCATTGATCGCCTCCTCCAGCTCGTGTATGGTATCGACCAGCTGTGCCCCCTCGAGAGCCTGCAACGCTTTTCGTGGCCGAAACCCCCACCCGACCAAGATCACGGGGATTGAAGCGGCGGTGGCTGTCTGCCAATCGATCTCGCTATCCCCGACGTAGAGCATCGTGTGTCGACTGCAGCCCAGCAATTGGCTGAACTCTCCAATCGTCGATGGGTGCGGTTTGGGCTCTACCCCATCGCGCAGACCCCGCACCAGAACAAACTCGATGGTAGGAAAGAGTGTAGCAACAATACTCTTGACAAGTCCATCCTCTTTGTTGGAGAGAACACCAAGGGCCATCCCTGTTGCAGCCAAGCGTTCCAGCAGAGCGCTCACCCCTTCGTAGGGGCGGCTCTCCACCACCGGATGACGGTGGTAGTACTGCTCAAGGCGCCGGGTACGGGCCATCAGTTCAGAGTCCGTCACCGCAATGCCGAAGGAGGAGAGCACACCACGCAGCGTATTCGCCAATCCCCGTCCGACATGCATCTTGACCAGCTCATCGCTCAAGCTGCCCAGACCCAGGTCGCTGAGCGATGCTTCCACGGCGAGACGGATGTCGGCGATGGTATCGACCAGCGTCCCATCCAAATCAAAGATCACAGCCCGTTTTTCCATGCCCTATTATCAGATATCGAGCGTAGGCTAGTCAATCGACGCTTTGACAAAAGGGTGAAGGTACACTACGGTAAGGTCATGCAGACAATCATCATCAAAGCGGGAAAAGAGAAACAACTGGTCCGTCACCACCCGTGGGTGTTCAGCGGCGCCATCGATACCAAACCATCGGCGCTTGAGACGGGAGCCAGCCGCGTCGAGTCCTTCGACCACCGGTTCATCGCCTGGGGGTGGTACGATGGCAAGAGTCATATCCCACTGCGTCTGCTCAGTTGGGATGAGACTGAGACCATAGACGATGGGTGGTTCAAGAAGACCATCGCCCAGAGCGTCATGAGTCGTGCTCCCTTCTTCGCCGACAAGCAGGGGGGGACGACCACCTTCCGGATCATCTACGGTGAGGCGGACTTCTTGCCCGGCTTGGTCGTTGACGTCTATGGCACGATGCTACTCATCACCATCAGTGCACGGATCGCCTGGGATCAGCGCGAACTCATCGCAGAGACGCTGGAGGGCTTGCTCAGCCCGACCTTGATTCTGTTGACTGTCGACAGCGCCTTCGCCGGCGCCGAACAGCTGAAGGAAGCCACCCTCTACCGCCAGGATGGCGCATGGTTCACACCGGCAAAGCGTCTGGAACCGGTGCGCTTCCGAGAGGACTCGATCCTCTATGAAATCATCCCCGGCACCGGTCAGAAGAGTGGCTTCTACTGTGACCGCCGTGAGATTCGCATGCGGATGGAGGCGTACGCACACGATGCGGTGGTACTCGACCTGGGCTCCTATACCGGCGCCTTCGCCCTTCACGCACTGCGTGGCGGTGCAGCACACGTCGATCTCATCGACAGCAGTGCCTCAGCCCTTGAGCAGGCGGTGCACCACATCGCCATCAACGAAGAGGCCGGCGTCATCCCGAAGGGCAGCAGCAGCCGGATCACCACCAAGACTGCCGATATGTTCGAACAGCTGCGCACCATCGCCAACGACCACTACAATTTGATCATCATCGACCCACCAAAGCTCGCCTCGACGAAAGCGCAGACCGAGGGGGCGCTGAAGGCGTACAAGGACCTCAACCGCCTTGCCATGGAGCGGATTCGCCACAACGGCATCATCGTCTCCCTCTCGTCAAGCGGCAATGTAACGGCAGAGATGCTGCGTCTGATGCTCGCCTTCAGCGCAACCGATGCCCACGTCGAAGTCCAGATCCTCCACTGGTTCTCACACGACGAGGACCATCCGATCCGCCTCTCCTTCCCCGAGTCCTCCTACCTCAATGGGTATCTGATCCGGGTATTGCGCCAGTAGCCATTCACACGGAGCAGGGTTCTTCAGCGGTTGTCAGCACCGGATACGCGCATGGACACCGCAGTGACACAGAGTGGGGCAAGTCCATGGCTCCCGCTGGTTCACGCGGTCTCTGGTACCGCCTCAATGCTGCGTCTCCTCCACACCCGCCACGCGATGAAGGCGCAGATGGCGGCCAAGACGATGACGACCGCTTCGAGCAACAGCAGCGAGATACCGCTTCGACTCATCAAAACTGCAACGGCATCGACAGCGAAGTGGAGGAGGACGGCAAGCCAAAAGAGGCTGCGTCGATCTTTTTCTTTCACTGCGACCCATACCAGCGTCGAGAAGCTCAGGTGCAGGACCACGGCGGCGAAGCGTTCGAGCAGCCCCAAGAGATAGATGGGGGCTGCGGTGGTCGAAAGAGAGGTGAAGATCGCCCCCACCATTGCGCCCTGTTGCTCGCCCATCGAAGCAAGGAGCGCTTCAGCCCTCCCTGAGCGAATCATCAGCGCATAGTAGAGGTTCATCACCATCGTGGCGGTGAAGACCAAGATCACCTCCATGCCCCCGTGCCCGGCGCCGAACATCAACGCATCGTGGTCTTTGTCCATCCGCCTTTTCAGCAGCGTCGAGAAGACGATGAGGCGCCCACTCTCCTCAAAGAGGCCAGCCATCGCCCCACCATAAAGGGCGAAGAGCCAAACGTTCTGCTGGATGACTACCCCGACCGATGATCTGAGCACCACCAGATGCACGAGCTGCTCCAAGACCATGGCAAAGAGGAGGAACGTCGCCGCACCGAAGAAGAACGGACGTCGATGACAGCCAAACCGTCGCCTCAGAGCCAGGTAGAGGAGAACTGGGATGGAGAGGGACACCAGTATATCAATGATGAGAACCACCAGCATGGAATTCGAGATAATGTACACGCTCTACCCCCTTGGCATTGTTTGACACATGCAATTTCAGTATATGCCGCTCCCTGATAAAATGACAGCTAGCTCGCAAGCGGACTGTCATCATCATTGAAGGCGCTGCCCTCGATGAGCGAGATGAGGAACTGCAGCTCCTCGACCAGCTGCCTGACTTGGACGGAGAGGATATCCACCCGCCCCTCATCGAGGCTTCTCAGTGCGTAGCTGTAGTGCTGCATCAGTGGAACCGGTCGGTCGAAGGTGAGGGAGAGCGGCATCGTCTCCTCCCTATTGTACTTGCACCGGCGGAAGATCGCCCTCCCGTTCTTATCAGCTGAAGAGGCAGCCCCAAAGAGGCGGCAGATCAAGGGGCGCACCGCATAGACAGTGCAGTGGTAGGGGCTCCCCTTGTCATAGAGGGGACACGGCCCCCCATCGACGCCTTCGGTGTAGAGGCGATCGATGAGGTGACGCTTCTCGCCATCGACGAGGAGATGGGCTGCCACCAGGCTCGCCTCCAACGCGGTGATATCGGGATTGAAGTGCTCACAGCAGGTGCCGCACCCTGGGCCACAGCCGATGGAGTACTCGTCTTTGAACCTGCCGGTCTCGTCTTCGATCTGCTCATAGAGGGAGGAGAGACGTTCGAGCCGCTGGTGATGATGGGTCTCTTTCAAGACACTGAGGATCTCTATGATGGCGTGGTTCATCGGTGGGTTCTCCAAAACTGAGCGATACTAGCACTCAGGTCGGGGGAAAATCAAGCACCCATCCACCCTTTTCCAAACAACGGTTTGCCACTATACTGGCGCGAGGAGGATGGCGATGATCGATCGAGAAACAGCACTGGAGCTTTTGAAGAAGTATACCCCCGAAGAGAGCCAAATCATCCACGCATACTGCGTCGAGGAGACGATGCGACGCTTTGCAACCGAATATGGACATGATGCACTCTACTGGTCGCTTGTCGGCCTGCTCCATGACATCGACTACGGACTCTACCCCGAAGAGCACTGCAAGATGGCCCCCACGCTGCTTGCAGAGGTCGATGTCGACGACGCCTTCATCCGTGCAGTGGTCAGCCACGGCTGGCAGATCTGCAGTGACGTCGAGCCGGTTCACTTCATGGAAAAAGTCCTCTACACCATCGATGAGCTGACCGGTCTCATCTATGCCACCGCCCTGATGAGACCACAGCGGATGGTCGGCATGGGGGTCAAGTCGGTGAAGAAGAAGTGGTCCAGTCCGAGCTTCGCTGCCGGGGTCAACCGCGAGATCATTGCCCGTGGCGCTGAGCTGCTCGGCCTGCCGTTGGAGACCATCATCACTCTGACCATCGAGGCGATGGAGGCAGCGAGCGAGAAGATCGGGCTCTGAGGCCGGCAAAACTGTCGTAGGGGTACTGTCGGGCCATGCGGTCACTGATCGCACAGAGTGCGTCGTACGGCGGGATGGTGACCTTCACCTGCTCAAGAGCAAAGAGGCGCTTTACCCGCCCTCCTGCCAGCTCGCTCAGCAACGTCTCGTCGATGCCGGCATCGATGAGCGCCTTGATGGCCAACAACAATCCGCTGAAGCCGGGGATTCCCGACGCCCCACCCTCCTTGTCCGTGAGGGTATGGGGGGCGTGGTCGGTCTCGATCCAGTCCACACGAGCGTCAAGCGTTGCCGTAAAGAGGGCACTGCGCTCCTCTTGGCTGCGCAGCGGCGGATTCATCTTCGCCCAGAGGCTTCTCCGCTTTGCATCCTCCTCACTGAGCAGCAGGTGGTGTGGCGTTACTGCGCAGCTGATCCGCCTACCCTCCCTTCGAGCCTGCTCGACCTGCTCCAGAGCCCCCATCGTCGAGAGGTGGCAGATGTGCAGGTGCCCTTCAAAGCCCGCCTGCCGTGACAGACGGATCTGGTCGGCCACCGAGGCAACTTCAGCCTCAGGCGGCCGTACTCTGCTGTGGGAGGAGAAATCGTTCGGGTCGTTGAGCTCGGGGTGCATGAACTGCTCCTTCTCACAGTGCAGCGCCACCACCCCGTCATACCCCGCCTCAGCAAGCCATCGGTAGACCTGAAGCTGCCCCTCCTCCTCAGTCAGGCCCATGTTGCCCGTAGAGTGGCCAGCAAAGAGTTTCAAACCCACCACCGCAGGATAGAGGTCCATCGCCAACGCAGCCACTTCAGCTACTTGGTTCCGCTTTGAAGTCACCCCGGCCCAGAGGTGGTAGCTCACCCCCGCTTTAAGGGCAGCAACCTCCATAAGACGGCGCTCGATGGTCGCACGGTCGGTGAGCGGGGGGTTGGTGTTGGGCATGTCGAAGAGTGCGGTGATACCACACGCCTGGGCAACAGCAAGGCCATGGGCGAGGGTCTCCTTCTCCCGTTGGGCCCAATCGCGCAGGTGGACGTGGGGGTCAATCATAGGCAAGCAGCTCCGGCGCTTCGCGTTCGAGGTATTCGTAATCCATGAAGGTTCCCCAGCGGCAGGTGAGGCGGTCACCACAGGCACATTCTCCACACATGCCGATGCCACAGAGGGTCATCCGCTCCATCGACAGGTAGAGGTTCTCCTTGGCAATGCCACGTGCCAACAGCTTTCGTGCGGCGATGGCCATGAAGATCTCCGGACCCACCAGGTAGGCTGCATCATCGCTGCCGAGGGCGATGGCATCAAGGTTGTCCAACACCCGTCCCGGTCGCCCATCGTCAAAGATGCAGGAGAACGGGCCGTACGGGGAGAGCTCGGCGCCGAGGAGCGCCTCACCCTCTGCCTCCTCGCTGGTTCCGATGAGGATCGTCATCGCCGTACCCTGGTCTTTGAGCTTCTCGGCTAGGGAGGGCAGTACTGCCACTCCGGTTCCTCCACCGATGAGCAGCGCCCGTTCGGTCCTCCGGTTCTCAAGCTCAGCGCCGTAGAGGCCGCGTACATAGAGCTCATCACCCTCCTGCAGTGAGCAGAGCGCCTTTGAGAAGGGGCCACGCTCCTTGACAATGAAGGTCAATGGGTCGTTGTGGGCCACCGAGAAGGGTTTCTCCCCCACCTGTGGCAGCCAGAGAAACGCAAACTGCCCGGCTTTGGCGTCCAGTACTCCATCGAGGGTGATGATCGCTGTCGAAGCACCGTAGTGGTGCACCTCCACCACTGTGTGGCGTCGGTAGGCCATCTGACGCTCTGTGATGAGGAATGAGGTAGCCGAGGGACCGTGGTACTCCTCGCTCCTCAGCTGTGCCTCCGCCCCCTGTTTGATGGACGTCAGGTATTGAGGCCAGTTGCGTTGGTCTACACAGCCGAGTGCGCTGCCGACCCCCACCGCATCACTGCCCGCCTCGATCATCGCGGCGGCCTCTTCTGCGGTGAAGACTCCACCCATGCCGATGAGCGGCACCGCAGGCCCCACCGCATCGCGGATGGCCCTGATGGCACCCAATGCGTCAGCGTACACTGCCCGGCCTGAGAGCCCGCCCTTTCCGCCCAGGTTGTTCTGGAGAATCGGCGTGTTGCTGATCGGGTCGATATGGACGATCGGACCGACGGTGTTGATGGCCACCAGACCATCGGCACCAGCTTCGAGTGCCGCTTTGGCGATGGTGCCGATATCCTCGACATTGGGCGTCAGCTTGATGAAGAGGGGAGCGTTGCAATCACGGGTGGCACGCTTGATGGCGCTCACGTACGAGGCGGCGATGTTGGGGTCGCAGCCGATGGCAGCCCCGTATCCACTCAAGACGTGAGGGCAGGAGAAGTTGAGCTCCACCAGGTCGGCCACCTCGTCAAAACTTCTCACCAGGGTGATGAAGTCCTCTACGGTATTGGCCGAGAGGGAGACGTTGAGCAAAGAGCGGAGCGGATGTGTTGCCCGGAGCGTCTCCAGTTCCCAGAGCGCCTGCTCCAAGCCGGGGTTTCTCAGCCCCACCGAGTTGCCGAAGACCCCTCTCTCCGTCTCACAGATCACCGGCTCGCGGTTGCCGGGGTTGACCGTCACCTGAAAACTCTTGGTGGTGATGATCGAGACTGCCTCGACCTTGCGGTCGAAGAACCGGATCAAGGCAGGTTTGGTGCTGGCCACTCCACTGACCGTGGTGAGCAGCACATCCTGGCACGGGTCGAGGTGGCGACCGACAAGCAGCTTGATGACATCCCTCACAGCGCGGCCTCCTCGATCAAGGAGGCGATGGCCGCCTCACAGCGGGCAAGCCAATCGTCAGGGGCCGGCCCCCTCTTCCACGGGTGGGTCAGCCCGCTTGAGCTGTTGATCCGCACCAAGGGCAAGGGGTAGCCAATCTGCCTGAGGATGGTGATGACTTCTCCCGCCGACCCTCCCTGGCTGCCGACTCCGGGAATCAAGAGCGGGATGCGTTCGTCTTTGTAGAAGGTTGCAATCTCGCTGAGCTCTGTGAGGTTTGTCGCCCCGACGACTGCCCCGACCTGTCCCCGGCGCCCGTTGTAGGCGGCAATCTGGCGTGCCACCTCGAGGTAGAGGGGACGCCGGTCGTCGAGGACGAGGTTCTGCAGGTCCTTGCCGCCGGGGTTGCTGGTGCGGTTGAGGAGGTAGACCCCATGCTCTGCGAAGTCGATGAACGGGAGGACCGAGTCGCTGCCCATGTAGGGGGCGACGGTCACCGCGTCAGCCTGCCACGAGACGAACGCCTCACGGGCGTAGTTGTGGCTACTGGTGGCGATATCCCCTCGTTTACTGTCCAAGATCACCGGAGTGTGGGGAAAGTGCTCCTCGATCATCGCCAGCACGTCGCCGAGCGCACGGCTTCCGTCAAAGATGCCGCTGCGCGCCCGGTCTTCGGCTTGCCAATAGCCGAGGTTGGGCTTGAAAGCCGCAACGGAGAGACCCTGCCTCTTCATCATGGTAAAGAGGGCGAAAAAACTCTCGGTGGAGCTTCGATAGAAATCATCGCCTTGGATGGGCAACGCTTGGGCGATCGGATCGAGGCCCATGCAGACGATGTTGCCCGCGCTCTCAGCGCTCTCTCTCAGGTGGTCGGCCCAGTTCATCAGTGCTGCTCCTCGCGCGCAAAGCCGCGCTGCTCTCCCCACCCGAAGGGGTCTTTTTGCCACGCTGCCAACGCAGCGGCTTCTCCATCATCGATGTACTTGGTCTCAAGCGCTGTCTTGACCATGACATCGTAGGTGAGGATTGTGTGAAAGACACAGGGCGGATCAAGCGATTTGAACGTCTCTGCAGCCTTTTCCATGGAGTAGGTGAAGATGGCCAGCGTATAGGGGCAGACCCCGCCTGCGTGCACTATCGCCTCCACCGCTTTTACGGAAGAACCGCCGGTGGAGATCAGGTCCTCGATGAGCAAGACCCTCGCCCCCTCATAGGAGCCGGAAGGTCCCAGTCCTTCGATCTGTTGGCCCAGGCCATGGCCCTTGGAGGAGCTACGGACATAGGAGAGGGGCTTGCCTAGACGATCGGCGAGTGTGGTGGCGTGGGGGATGCCGGCGGTGGCGGTGCCGGCAATGTTCTGTGGATCATACTCCAGCACATCCAGCATCGCCGCGAAGGCTTCGGCGACGAGTGCACGGGTGCTGGCATCGGCCAAGAGGCGGCGATTGTCGTTGTAGATCGGCATCCGGTAGCCGCTTACCCAGGTGAATGGGTTGTCGACCGAAAGGCGGATGGCTCCCAGCTCGAAGGCTGCCCGGGCCACGTTCGGCCCCCAGTGGTTGGTGATACGTGTCAGTCTGTCCATGTTCCCTCCAGTCTATCTCATTTGTTGCGGCTCTTCCATATTTGCTTGAAGGTGTGTCGTGTCTCGCAGTAGGCGCAGACGAAGTGGTTGTCGTGGCAGCGGAAGAAGAGCGCCGGCACCCCCTCGTCCTGATCTGGGTGGGAGATGCACGCCTCATTGGTGCAGGCAAGGTCCTCAAAGTTGTAGATCCTCGGCGGTAGCGAGAGGCGGAACTTGTTGGCAACCTTCCCATCCTTGATGAGGTTGAGCGTGCACCCGGGTGCCACCGCCGCAAGACGCTTGAGGTGCTTGCGACTGAGGCCCACCTCCCCGGGTCGGAAGATGATGCCTTTGAAGCGCTCCCGGTCCTTGCCGCCGGTGGAGACCCACTCCCCTCCCTTCGACTCGTCAAGACCGAGCACGCTACTGATCAGGCGCATGTGGTCGCGGATGGCGCCCGGCTCCTCGCCGCGCAGGATATGGTCGATGACCAGACCGTTGTGGATGGGTTGCACCCCCTCGCTGACCACCTTCTCCTTCAAAGGTCGGTCGGTGAGGTCTACCTCATGGATGTACTCCTCCCACACCGCAGCCTTTGGCTTCTCGGAAGGTACAAACTCCTCGCCGATCTTGCCGGCGATCATGGCAAGGAGGACAATGCGCACGTACATGCCGTTGATGGACTGCCGCTCCCAGCCGTTGAGTGAGGTGGCATCGAGGAAGGTCGGGATGGTCGGGTGCTGTTTGTGTCTCGGCAGCGGATGGTAGAACTTCGTTCCTTCTCCAATGAGCGGGAGCAACTCCCTGCGGAAGGTGATCGAGCGCCTCAGCTCCGCCTCGCGCTTGAGGATCCGCTCCCCCATGCGTTCAAGCTGTGGGCGGGTAAAGTACCACTTTTTGGCCACATCGCCCTGAGCGAGATACGCGTCGATCGAATCGAAGGTTCGCACCACGTATCCGTTGTCCACCATCTTCTGTACATAGTGCTCCGGCATGGCCAACTCCGGTGGTGCGACCAGGTCGATCCTCACCCGGTCGAAGATTGTCAGCCCATCGGCCTTGGAGTGGACGGTACGACCGTGGAAGAGGTCACCCACCAGGGCGAGGTGGAGTTCTTCGCAGCTGTAGTCGTTGTCCTCCAGGAAGGTGAACTCGTCGAGCAACTCCTGGGTGGGATGCTCATGGCGC
The DNA here is from genome assembly GCA_023228445.1 of Sphaerochaeta sp. Taxonomy (GTDB): domain Bacteria; phylum Spirochaetota; class Spirochaetia; order Sphaerochaetales; family Sphaerochaetaceae; genus Sphaerochaeta. The sequence continues at coordinate 24,915 of JALOBD010000002.1, forward strand.
CCATCGCCTGCGTTGATGAAGGCGGGCTTGCGCCAGAGCTGGTTGCGCGCTGCATAGGCGGCGCAGCTCTCTTCCAGCCAGCGGCAGACCCCCTCGAGCTTGCTGCGTACGATGAAGATGGTGTTGGCATACCCGCTGAGGGTGAAGAAGGTGTCGGCGTAGCTCTCACCCTTGTTGAAGGAGGAGCTCTCGCTGCTCAGGTCGTTGACCTTGGCATGGTGGAAGTTCGCCGCATTGCGGAAAGACTCCTTCGTCCTGGTGGAATCTTCGAGGAAAACCTCGTAGATGCCGAAGTCGCGGTCGTCGATCCGATAGCGGCTCAGGACCTCCTCGTCGTGGTGCTCCATCGCCGCTTTGAGGATTCTCGCTTGTTCGAAGAGGTAGCGCCGCTCTTCGTTGGAGAAGTCCTCGATGACGCATAGCGATCGTCCGGTGAACACACTCTTGTTTTTCATCTTTGTCCATGCTCCTAAAAAAAAGCCGGCCTTACGACCGACTTTTTTCAACTACCAAGGGAAACGGGATACCCCGTTCGCATCCAGATACACAACCTGTCATCGTCCTTCTCACGGGATCCCTCCAAATTTCTTCGCCAAGAATAGCAGAGCTCGTCCTCGCTGTCTAGCTCTTGGGCTCAGGTTTTTTCCCCGACGCCAGGCTATCGGCCTCAAGGAAGGCAAGCAGATCATCCGGCCCCTTCATCTCGGGTTTCGCAACGACCTCCTCGACGATCGGGTTGGCAACCACATCCTCATATCCGGTACCAACCGAGTTGGCCACCCAGGCGTCCAGGCTCGCATAGGAGGCACCGCTTCCAAAGGCGAGGATCGGCTCGAAGAGGTTCGAAAGAATCTTGCCACGGGTCTTCAAATCCTGCTTGTAGCGCTTGCGATACCATGAGGTCGAACCTCTACGTCGCCGGTGCGAGCGCTTCTTCTCCTCCTTTGACTTGTTATACCCATACCCATATCCATACCCATACCCGTAGCCATAGCCGCGACCATAGCCATAGCGGTAACTGCCGAGGGCTGAGGCGAGCACCCCGTTGAAGACAAAGCCGACGAGCGGCACATTGGCGGTACGGAGGTTGGTCACCAGGTCGTAGAGTGCACCCTTGCTGGTGATCCCTGCACGGACGGTGATGATCAGGCCGTCCACGTGCTTGGAGATGGAGAGCAGCTCACTGGCCGATTCAAGCGGCGGGGCATCGATGATGATGAAGTCGTAGTACCCCTTCAGCTGCTCGAGCATACCGATGTACCGTGGGTTTGAGAAGATTGCCGCAGGGACCAGCGGGGCGTTGCCCGGCGGCAACAGGTGCAGCGTCGGGGTATTCTCAAAGGGGAGGATCAAGCACTCCTCAAGCGATGCCTGCTTGGTGACGAAGTCGACGAGGCCCACCTCCCGATGCTTGAGGCGGAAGAATCGCTCCATGCTCGGCAAGCGCAGGTCGCCGTCGATGACGAGCACCCTGCTGCCCATCTGGGCCAAGGCCAGGGCGACGTTGCCGATGATGGTGCTCTTGCCCTCCGCCATGGCACAGCTGGTGATTGTGTAGATGCGCCGACTGCTCTTGTTGTAGAGCATGTTCGCCACCAGCTTGAAGCGTTCGCTCTCATAGGAGAGCGGGTCGTTGTAGACTGAAAGTGTCGGATACTTATCGCTGGCCGATATCTTCATCAACGGAATCCATCCCAGGATCGGCAGGTCCTTGCCAACGATCTTGCGGATCTGGCTCTCGTTCTGGATCGAGACATCCAGTGCCTCGATGCCGAGGGTCAGCAACAACCCCACCGCCGAGCCGAGCAACAGAGCCACCGCCATGATCAGAAGCTTGTTGGGCCTGACCGGACGGGTGGGAAGGATTGCGGCATCGACGACCGTCACGTTGCCCGTGATCGCCGCCTCGCTGAGCTTGATCTCCTCAAGCATCTCGCGAAGCTTCAGGCCGATGGCTTCGTAGATCTGCACATCACGCTGCAACTCCGAGAGGCGACGCTCCAGCACCGGCAGCTGGCTGAGCTCCTCGGTGAAGACGTCGGCCCGCTTGTGCAACACCCCGATGTCCACCTCGGTCGTCAAGGAGCTGACGATTGCCTGGGTGTTCGCTTCAGTTGCATACCCGGCGGTGAGCACATTGACCCGGTTGAGCAGATCCTTGGTCACTTGGCTGATGGCACTGTTGATCACGTAGGTGCGCGACGAGGAGTCAAGGCCGCTGGCCACTGCCCCGGGGCGGGAGAAGGACTCGTACATCGACAGCTCGGTCTTCCACGCCGAGAGCTCCTCAAGCTTGCTGGCGATGGTGGGATCCTTGCGAATCTCTTCACTGGTGAGGATGCCGGTGAAACCGGCTTTGGAGAGGGAGTCGTTGTAGCTCTTGATGAAGACCTGTGCTTCACCGAGCTGCAGCTTCAGCGGCTCGAGGCGCAGGGTGTAGTAGGAGATCTGCTCGATGAGCATCGAGCTCTTGTCGGAGAGTTGGATGATCTCACTGTTCTCCCTGAAATCACCCAACGCATCACTTGCCCGGCTCAACGTCAAGTCGTTGAGTGGGATCTGTGTTTCAATGAACTCGCGCTGGGCGGTCTTCGAGTTCTTCGCAATGCCGGTGAGCAGGTTGTCATAGGTCGACGCCAATGCATTGGCGAAATCCCGGGCAAAGGTCGGGCTCTGGTCAGTGACGGCGATCTTGACGATGTTGGTGTCCTTGACCGTGGAGACCACGACGCGTTCGCGCACATTGCCGAGCACACTGCGATCCTGATAATCCTGTCCATCATCATTGTGGTATTGGGAGAGGTCGAGGCTCTGCAGCGCCAGGTTTATGTTGCTGCGACTGGTGATCAGCTCGACCTCGGTGGCGATCTTCGCACTGGAGGAGGAGACGTCGAGCAGTGACTCGAAGGAGGAGGAGCGCTGGATCGCCTCGACGAGCACCGATACTTGGCTCTCGTACTGCGGGGTGGCGAACTTGAGGTATCCGGCGGCCAAGCCAAGGACGAGGGCGAGGCCGACGATGAACCATCGAAAGCGTTTACGGAATATGATAAAGAGTTCGGCAATGGAGATTCCCTCATCGCCGCTTTCAAAGTGGGCCAAGCCACTTGGTACTTCTTCAGGTTGAATCATCCGTTACTCCTACAGTTTCCTTGCCTCAAGCACCAGGCTGAGGACACCGGCGATGATCGCCAAAATCGAGCTGACCAGACCAATCACCGCGACGGTGGGTGCCAAATCTTTCACAAAGGTGTTCTTCGCAACGACGATGGTAGACTCGGGGGGGACCTCCTGCTCCACCTCGACCCTCTTTCCGTCAGGACCGTAGACCTTGATCGAGGTCGGGTACGCTGCGTCATCGCTCAAGCCACCGGAGAGCGCGATGTAGTAGTTGATCCCCTTCTCCGGCACGTAGGCGAAGACACCGCTGCGGACCACCGCTCCGCTGACGGTGACGAAGCGCTGGTTGAAGGGGATGAGCAGGGTATCGCCAGCCTGGAGGCGCAAAAGACCCTGTTCATCGTCTCCGTAGAGGATCTGCTGGGCGCGGACGGCAATCTTCTCCTCCCCGCGCAGCAGGAAGGAGCCATCGAGGTCGCTGATGGTCAAGAGGCGACCGGCGATGGCGGTAAGCAGCTGTCGGAGGTTCTCCTGCGGGTAGAACTGGTAGAAGATCCTTCCTGAGGAGTAGCCCATCTGAGCGGTGGGGGATGTGGTGTCCGCACTCTCGCTGGAGGCGATCGCCCCCTCGATGGTGATGCTCTGGATGCTTGGCAGGAGTGTGTCTACGATCACCTGATCGAGGTGTTTCAACTCCACATCACCACCGTCGAGCAGGTTGGCGAAGAAGACATCCCACTTCCCTTCCTCTTCATTGTAGCGCTGGATACGGATGTTCTGGATGTCACTGGCCGAGAGCACCCCCCCTCCATAGGAGGAGAGCAACGCGTTCAGTCCTTCGTCCTCTCCAATCTGGTAGGTCCCCTTCTGGTAGACGTTGCCACCGAGCTGGACCATCCGGGTCGCCCGCCCAAGTGTGATGACATCGCCGCTCTTGAGGAGTGGGTCCTGCTCGAGTGCCCCTTTGCGCAGCGCCAGATAGAGGTCGTAGGTGTTGCTGTTGCCATCCCGGTCGGTGATTTGGACCGCGCGGGTGGAAGCCCATGCGGTGGCACTGCGTACCACCTCGCTCAGCCTCGAAAGTCCCCATACGGACACGATGCGCGTGCCGCTGACCTCGCCGACGACCGAGACGGTGAAGGTACCGGTACCGGTGAGCACCAGTTGGGGGTTGGAGTAACTATGGTAAGTGCGCACCATCGCCAGCACCGCTTCACGTGCCTCGGACCACGTCATCAGCGATCCATCGATGCTTCCAAGGCCCGGGATGGTGATGATGCCCTTCTCATCGGCCTGCAGGTCAACGGTGACCGTCTTCATGCCGTCGAGGTAGACCAGGCGGTAACTGTCTCCCGGGGTCACCGGGTAGTGCCCGCTGGAGATTGCACTGAGCACCCGTTGTTGGTCACTGAGCGTGGAGACACCAGCCCCCAGACCAAGCTGGTCGACAAAGCCCTGCAATTTGAGCTCGCTCTCCTGGACGACCGGCCGCGGGGCAGGCCCGAAGAGCGGTGAACGGATGACCAGTGCGGCATCGGCGGCAAAAAGCAACGTGGTGCTTGCATAGAGCACCACGAGAATGAGCAACCCAACTGTCCTGACTCTCTTCATCAATGAATCCTCTTTCAAGCAATGTCGAATCAATATACTCCATCCTATCACTACTTGGATAGCTGAACAAGCACTGTTAGAGAAACCTCCCGTCTGGGAGCACAAAAAAAATGACTTGAAGACACGCCTCAATTTGTTGCAGATTTGTTGCGACAAAATATAAGAATCTGTAAAATTGCAACAAATATTGTTAATATTATCATAATTTGCAACAAAATCATCTTACAGCGATAATTTCTGCAACTATTTTTGTTTATTTTTATATTTATGCATCGTATGATTCTGAATCTCATTATTTATCAATACATAAATTACTCATCATATGACTACCGTATCACTCAGAAATAATCGATAGAGATTTATTTTGACAGTATGGGAAAGTGCTTTTATACTTTGAATCAGTTGGAGCTTTTCGAGTAGAATCACCGGTATCACAATCATTGCCAAGGAGAACGTCATGAAAAGAGGAATCGTCCTGTTGTTGATCGTATTGCTCGTCTCGATGGTTGCCTTTGGACAGGGGTCCAAAGACAAGGCAAGTGCAGCTGATGCTGTCTTGAAAGTTGGGGTCATCTATATCAGCCCACCCGGTGATATGGGATACTCCTATATGCACGACCAGGGAACCATCGCGATGGAGCAACACTTTGGCGACAAGGTGGAGGTCATCCGCATGGAGGACATCCCTGAGAATGAGAGCAGCGAACGGGTCATGGAAAACCTGATCGATGCGGGGTGCAAGATCATCTTCGCCAACTCCTACAACTATCAGCAGTACATGCAGAACGTTGCAAAGCGCCATCCAAACGTCTACTTCGAGCACTGTTCCGGCTACCTGGACAATCCGAACATGTCCAACTACTTCGGCCGCATGTACCAGATGCGCTACCTCAGCGGCATGATAGCAGCCCGGATGTCTGCCAGCGGCAAGATCGGCTATGTCGGTGCCTACAACACCCCTGAGGTCGTTCGCGGGATCAATGCATTCACCCTCGGCGTTCGCGCCATCAACCCCAAGGCAACGGTGACCGTGGTCTGGACCAACACCTGGTTCGACCCCTCCTTGGAGCGCCAGGGGGCCATCGCGCTGCTCGACCAGGGGTGTGACGTCATCGCCCAGCACCAGGACACCACCGAACCGGCAAAGGCCGCCGTCGAGCGCGGCAAGTATGCCATCGGATACAACGCGGACTTCGGCAAGATTGTCGGTGACGAGCGCGTCCTGGTCTCCCCGATGTGGAACTGGGGCAACTACATGATCCCGACCATCCAGAGCGTCCTCGATGGTACTTGGAAGAGCCAGAGCTACTGGGGCGGCCTGGAGGATGAGATGATCCACCTCTCCCCGATCTCCCCGCTGGTACCCGCCGACATGGTCAAGGCCGTCGAGGCGAAACAGCAGGAGATGCATGACAAGAAGTGGGATGTCTTCTGGGGTGAGATCCGCGACAACACCGGCGCTGTCCGCCAGAAGAGCGGCGAGAAGATGAGCGATGAGGCGATGCTCACCATCGACTGGTTCGTCGAAGGGGTCATCGGCAGCGTGTATTGAGCAAAATCGGAGTGGAGGCGGCACCTGCCGCCTCCTGCTTCTTGCCCCGGGCCCTCCGGCCCACCAATGTGGAATTTTAGATGGAAGACCGAAACACCGACGGAACACCCGTCGTGCGTATGATCGACATAACCAAGACCTTTCCCGGGGTCGTTGCCAACGACCGCGTCTCGCTGACCCTCCACAAGGGGGAGGTACTGGCGCTGCTCGGTGAGAACGGGGCGGGCAAATCGACGCTGATGAACATGCTCATCGGCCTCTACCAACCGGACAGCGGGTCAATTTTTATCAATGGCGTGCACCGACAGATCCACTCCCCCCAGGATTCGATGGCCTTGGGTATCGGCATGATCCACCAGGAGTTCATGCTGGTGGGCAACATGAGCGTTGCCGAGAACATCGTGTTGGGGATGAAGGACCTTCCCTTCGTCCCTCCAATGGGCGAGATAAAAAAGAAAATTACCGCGCTGAGCAAGCGCTATGGCCTCCAGGTCTACCCGGACAAGATCATCCACGATCTCTCGGTGGGTGAACAGCAGCGGGTGGAGATCCTGAAGCTGCTCTATCGCGGAGCCGATATTCTGATTCTCGATGAACCGACGGCGGTACTCACCCCCGGTGAGTCACGCGACCTCAACGAGATCCTCAAACGAATGCTCAGCGAAGGCAAGAGTGCCATCTTCATCACCCACAAGATGGATGAGGTGATGTCCTTCAGCCACACCGTCCAGGTACTGCGACGGGGCAAGAGCGTGGCGGTCAAGCCGACGGGCGACATCGCAAACGTCCAGGAGTTGGCCAACATGATGGTCGGGCGTGATGTCCTCTTCAGTCTCGATCGCGGTCCCTATGAACCGGGGCTGGCGATGGTCGAGGTCAAGGACCTGGTCATGCTGCCGATCGGCGGGGGCAAGCCGATCCTCGACAACGTCTCCTTTTCCGTGCGGAGCGGGGAGATCTTCGGCATCGCCGGGGTCGCGGGAAATGGTCAGCAGCAGCTCACCGAGGCGATTACCGGCCTCCTCCACGTCGACGGCGGGAGCATCCACCTCGGCGGAAAGAATATGACCAACAAGAGCCCGCTGGCCATCATCAAGGGCGGGGTGAGCCACATCCCCGCCGACCGCGGGCGCATGGGGGTGGTCGGGGACATGAGCGTGGGCGAGAACCTCAGCATGAAGAAGTACCGCACCGCAGAGCTCTCCCACAACGCGGTGATGAAGAAGAGCCGCATCCGCCGCTTTGCCGAGGATCTGATCGAGCGCTTCACCATCAAGACGCCGAGCCAGGACACGTCGGTGAAGTTTCTCAGCGGCGGCAATATACAAAAGACAATCCTGGCCCGGGAGATCGACTTCTGCCGCGGTATCCTCATCGCCGTCTACCCCTCCCGTGGCCTCGATGTCGGGGCGACCGAGGCGGTCAGGCAGAACCTGATCAAGCAGCGTGACCAAGGGTCAGCGGTCCTCTTGGTCAGCGAGGAGCTCGAGGAGCTTTTGATGGTCGCCGATCGGATCGCCGTGATGTTCGAAGGGAGGATCATGGATATCCTCGACGCCAACAAGACCACCACCGAGGAGTTGGGGATGTTGATGGCCGGTGTGGCGAGGGAGGGGCGATGAGAACCCATCTGCAAAAACGGGACAACCGCTCGATGCGCATGACGATCCTCGTGCCAATCATCAGCCTGCTCGTCTCCTTCCTCCTCGGAGCCTTGGTGCTCCTGCTCTCCAAGGCAAATCCGTTGGTCACCTACCAAGCGATGCTCAAGGGAGCCTTCGGCAGCCAGACAAAAATCCAGTACACCATCGCCAAGGCGGTGCCGCTGCTGCTCTGCGGCCTCGCCGTCGGGGTTGCCTTCCGCCTGAAGTTCTGGAACATCGGCGCCGAAGGGCAGTACATCGCCGGAGTCATCGGCATCACCTGGGTGATGCAGTTCTGGACCTTCTTGCCGGTATGGCTCCTCTTGCCAATCGGAATGGTGGTAGGGGTGGCCTGTGGTGCGCTGTGGGCGGCGATTCCGGGCTTCTTGAAGGCCCAGTGGTCGGTCGACGAGACGCTGACCACCTTGATGATGAACTACATCATCATCGGCTACGCCGAGTACCTGTACATCAACGCCTGGAAGGCCCCGCGTGGGAATATGGGCACGATCCTCTACCCCGAGGCGGCGTGGTTGCCCCGTATTTGGGGGCGTGTCCACGCCGGCGTCTACTTCGCCCTTGCCCTGGTCGTGGTGCTGTACTTCATCCTCTACAAGACCCGCTGGGGCTTTGAGCTCAACATGATCGGCAAGAATCGTCGGGCAGCCCAATGCCAAGGGGTGTGCATCAAGCGCAACATCGTGTTGGGCATGCTGCTCAGCGGCGCCATCGCCGGCCTTGCCGGTGCCATCGACAGCGCGGCGGTCACCCACCAGCTGACCAAGGGGGTGAACTCCGGCTACGGGTTCACCGGCATCATCATCGCGTGGATGAGCGCGCTCAACCCCTTCGTCTCGATCCTCGTCGCCCTGATCATGGCCGCCTTGGAGACGGGCAGCGATGCACTGCAGATCATGAAGCTGCCCAGTGCCATGGGCGAGGTGATGCAGGGCTTGATCCTCATCCCGCTGCTCGCCGGCAGTGTCTTCATCGACTACCGCCTGGTGAGCAGAGCCAGCCATACGGAGGCAACGCCATGAACGCCATCGACTTCTCAACCCGCCTCTTGGCCGCGACGCTTGCCATGGGCACCAGCCTCACCTATGCGACCCTCGGGGAGGTCTACACTGAAAAGAGCGGGGTGTTGAACCTCGGCATGGAGGGCACGATGTTGCTCGGCGCACTGGCTGGCTTCGCCACTGCCTTCAAGACGGGAAACCTCCTCTTCGCCCTCATCATGGCGATGGGGGTGGGAGGAGCACTCTCCTTGATCCACGCCTTCCTCTGTGTGACGATGCGGGCCAACCAGGTCGTCAGTGGCCTGGCCATCACGATGTTCGGCTCCGGGCTCGCCAACTTCCTCGGCCAACGCCTCGGGCCGGCATCCAACCGCTACAACCTCACCGGGATGAACCTCTCCTCCAAGTTCTCCAATATTGCGATCCCTTACCTTGCAGACATCCCGATCGTAGGGGCACTCTTTGATGTCTCGATCCTCACCTACGGCCTCTACCTGCTCGTCCCCTTCGCCTGGTTCTTCCTCTACAAGACCCGCCATGGGATGGTCATCCGGGCAGTGGGCGAAAATCCCCGCACCGCCGCGGCAATGGGGATCTCGGTGAGCCGGGTCCGCTACCTCTACACCCTCATCGGCGGCATGTTTGCCGGCCTCGGGGGAGCGTGCCTCTCCCTCTCCTTCATCCCCAGCTGGAATGACGGGATGACCGGTGGCAAGGGGTGGATCGTCATCGCCTTGGTGATCTTCTCGGCGTGGAACCCCGCTCGGGTGGTCATCGGTACCCTGGTCTTCGGGGGGATCACCAGCCTGCAATTCTCCATCCAAGCCGCCGGCTTCAAGCTGATGGTCCCCGCCCAGTTCCTCGGCTTCTCCCCCTACCTCATCACACTGCTCGTCCTCACCGCCATGACGATCATCGCCAAGAAACGCAAGGGGGCGTTCGCCTCTCCGGCGGCGCTCGCAACGGCGTTCGCCATCGACGATAAGTAGGATGTGCGCTACGATGGGTGCATGAAGAAGACCAATGCCATCCGAATCCTTGAACGCGAGGCGATTGACTTTGAGATTGTCACGTATGAGTGGGATGAGGAGCACCTCGACGCCATCAGCGCGAGCGGGTACCTCGGCGTCGAGGCGCACCACGTCTACAAAACCATCGTCTGTGAGGATGGGCAGGGAGGCCACCATGTCTTCTGCCTTCCTGCCGAGTTCAGTGTCAACCTCAAGAAAGCCCGGTCACTGACCGGCAGGTGGGACCTTGTCCCCCTCAAGCTCGCCAAGCTCAAGGAGGTGACCGGCTATATACGCGGCGGCTGCTCCCCAATCGGGATGAAGAGTCCGTTTCCTACCTATATCGAGGAGCTCAGCCAATTGGAGCAGTACATCTTCGTCAGCGCCGGCGAGCGCGGCCTGCAGGTCAAGATCCGTCCCTCCGATTTGGTGCGGGTGTGCAAGGGCATCTTGGCTGACTTCACCTAGGTGTGGTTGACATGGCTGGTGAAGTACCGCCGGAGGCGACGCGAGCAGGTGATGGCCAGCAGGAAGAGCAGCACGACCAACGCGGTCCACAGAAGACTCGTTGACCAGCGGAGTGCGAAGAAGCCACGTTGGTAGCCCGTCAAGAAGAGGTCCAGCGCACTGATCGAGCCAAAGAGCACCACCATCGTGGCCAGCACGACATCGGCGAGCGGGATGATCGAACCCTTTCGTTTGGTCAAGAAGAGGATGAGGAGAATTGCCAGCAGGATGAAGACAACCACGGTAGGGAGGGCCACCGGCCAGAACCACGTCAGCTCGCCGCTCACGGTAAGGTTGATGACCAAGAGGTAGAGCAACACGGCGAAGATCAGCAGCGGCAAGATTCGCTGTCGCTTCATCGCAGTGGCTGGGGCCACCGCGACTATCCAGAGCACGGGAAGCGCCATCGCCGCGATGGGAGACCAGGAGAGGGAGAGGTCACCCAAGTCGATACCGATGACGAGGAGACCGATTCCTATCAGTGCAATCGTGGCCTGACGCACATAGGTGGGCTTTGACAAGAGCGAGACAACCAACGTCGTTGTGGCCATGGCGATGGAGAAGGTGGGGATGAAGGTGTAGCGGCCCAATCCGCTCAGGCCGAGGGAGAGGCCGACAGCAAGGATGCTGACCACCGCCAACGAGACGGTCAGCTCAATGATCCCCTTGCGCACCTTGGTGACACCGCCCGTCTTTGGCTGTCCCAATGGCTTGGGAAAGAGGGGTTCGCTCTGCTGTTCCACCATCGTCGGCGGAAGCACCACCGGGGTGTTGCACAGCGGGCAGACCGGCACCCCCTCGGCAAGCTTCACCCCACACTGTACACAATAGGCCATGTCACACCCCCCGATTGGAAGCAACCGACACTGCGATTCCATCCTCTACAAGGAACGTGCAGAAGAGCCGTTCAAGCGCGGTGTCATAATCTTCGTAGCTGGTAAAGTTTATCGCAAGACTGTCATGGTAGCCAACCACCGCGATGGAGACCGGATTCACCAAACCCGGACTGAGGTGGAAGTCCATCGCCTCCACCAGTGGCGAAAGTGCTGCAGGAAACGAGACGAGGCCGAGGTTTGAGATGACCCCGCTGTACTGTTGGTCGCCCAGCGTATCGCTGAGCAGTTTGAAGAGCGGGTTCTTCAAAATTGTGGGGGCGAAGCGGAGTGCTGCGCTGCGCTCTCCGCCGACGTTGCGCCGGATCTGACTGAGCAGTTGCTTCTGCTCCACAGCCTGTGCCATCTGCAGACGCACCTGGCCAGCAATCTCATCAAAGGAGTACCACCCCAAGGCGGGGTCGATGGAGACGAGTACAAAGAGGGTGAAGTTGCGCATCGTCTCCCTTGCGAAGATCCGACGCAGATTCACCGGCACCGAGAGGCGGATCGGGCGTCGTCTTCGCCCCTCCTTGCCCTCCTGGGCCTGCAGCTCTTGCAGGCTCATCAGATAGACAGCGCTGAGGTACTCACCGATGGTGAGTGACCGTGCCTTGGCCCGCCTCTTGATCTCACCGACAGCCACCTGCGCCCTGATGACCTTCACTGCCTCACTGCGTCCCCCCTCCCCCTTGCGATGGTAGGCTCTGCTGACCGAAGGGAATGGGCGGATGGTGCGGTCGTAGAGCTCCTGAAACGGATCGCTGAACTCTGTCTCCTCAGGCCGGCTGGTGTAGCAGAGGCCATCGGCGAACGTACCGTCGCCGATGGAGGCAAGGGCGCAGTAGCGGGCAAGCAACAGCTTGAAGTAGGCGAGCGCCCCACTGCCATCGGTGAGGGCGTGGAAGCATTCGATGGCGATGCGCCGCGGTCCGTGGATAATTTTTAGGAGGTAGTGGTTGTTGCCTTTGAAGTCAAAGCGCCCCGCCGGGTAACTGCCCTCCTCCCAGATGGGGATCTCCGCCTCGTTGGGACTGAGGTAGTGCCAAAAGAACCCCGTCCTCAATCGCACCTTGGCGTACGGGCAGCGATCGAGGAGTTCATGCGCCGCTTGGCGCAGGATCTCGGTGTTCACCTCGACTCCCAAGTCGACTGAGAGGCGAAAGGTGTTTGTGCTGAACGCAGCCTCGGTAGGCGGGTAGATCAAGGCCGAGTTGTCAAGCGCAATGAAGCCCTCCGGGGTATGGCTCTTGATCGCTCGTCTCATCTGAAGGCCCCCATCATCGCTCTCGTCGATAGAAGGGGCTCTTCACGATCCGCGCACGCTTTCTCTGGCCATGGATCATCACCTCGACCTGGGAGCCGAACTTCAAGGAGAGGGAGCGGTCCACCAGCGCAAAGGCCCAGAAGCCACCGAGGGTCGGGCTCTTCGTCCCGCTGGTGACCGCTCCGATCTCCCGTCCCTCAAAGTGGACCGGATATCCCTGGCGCGGTACTCCTCGGTCGATCATCTCCAGGCCGCGAAGCGAACGGGGGATGCCCCCCTCCTGCTGTGCCAGCAGTGCATCGCGGCCACAGAAGTCACCCTTGTCGAGCTTGACAAAGGCGCCGAGGTTTGCCTCAAGGGGCGTGATGTGCTCACTGATCTCGTGCCCATAGAGGGGCAGCTTCGCCTCGATGCGCAGGCTGTCACGGCTACCCAGGCCACACGGCAGCACGCCAAACGGCTCTCCTCGCTCGAGGATCATGTTCCAGAGCTTTGGCGCATCATCGACGTTGCAGAAGATCTCAAACCCATCCTCGCCGGTGTAGCCCGTTCGGCTGACCAGGGCAAAGACATCATCGATCTCGCACTGGCTTCTGAAGGCAAAGCTCTCCAGCAGATCGCATTCGCCCACCATCGTCTTGAGAATCTCGACCGCCTTCGGCCCCTGCAACGCCAGGAGGGCGGTAGTGGCGGAGATGTCGATCACCTCAGGGCAGTGGGAGGAGCGAGGATTGTCGCTTCGGATCCATGCAAGGTCCTTGTCGGTATTCGAGGCATTGAGGACCAACAGGAAGGTGGTCTCACTCCTGCGGTACACCAGGATGTCATCGACGACCGTCCCATCGGGGTAGCACATCATCGTGTAACGGCTCCTGCCCACCGCAAGGTCGGCGATGGAGTTGGTACAGAGGTACTCAAGGTAGGCGGCGGCATCGTCTCCGCTGATGACGCACTCGCCCATGTGCGAGACATCAAAGAGACCGGCGGCGGTGCGTACGGCGGTGTGCTCACCGCTGATACCCGCACGAAAGTGCAGCGGGAGCTCCCAACCGCCGAAGTCGACGAGTTTTACTCCATCGTAGCTGTGGTATGTGTCGTAGAGGGGTGTTCGTTTCATGGTATCGGTCAGGCCAGCACAATCATTTCGATCTCGACGAGGACATCCTTTGGCAGGCGGGCAACCTGTACCGCCGAACGGCTGGGCAGCACACCGTCGCCGATGTAGCTGGCATAGACCTCGTTCATTGCGGCAAAATCGGCCATATCCTTGAGGAAGACCGTCGCTTTCACCGCCTTGGAGAGGTCGGTGGATGCGGCAGCGAGGATTGCCTTGAGGTTCTCAAAGACCTGGCGGGTCTGCTCGGTGGCGTTTGTTCCGACAATCTCACCGCTTTCCGGATCGAGGGGGAGCGTCCCGCTGGTGAAGACGAAGGGACCGGCTACAACCGCCTGACTGTATGGCCCGATGGCCTTGGGAGCCGCATCGGTGGCTACCACTGATTTTTTCAACTGGAAAATCATCTCGTTCCTCCTCCGTTCAGGATACTCCCTGCACTACGGTTTGGGCAAGAGTGGTGAAAGCAGTGCTGCCACGTGCCGGGCACTTCTTGCCATCGCGACCATCCCCTCATCCTGGCGATGGCCCTTTGGAAATCCAAACCCATAATCGACGGCGATGAAGGCGACACCACTCTCTTTTGCCCCCTCTTCGTCATGGACCGTGTCCCCGATGAGGACCGCCTCCTGCCGCGGCACCCCCAGCTCGGCCAGAACGGCATTGACAATATCAGCCTTGGAACAGGTGGAGGAGGCATCACTGCCCTTGATGGCCTCAAAGTGATGGGCAAGGCCGAAGTGCTCCAACATCCGCCTCGCCAGCGGTTCGTACTTGAGCGTGCCCACCGCAAGTCGGTAGCCACGGCTCTTCAGCTCCACCAACGTCTCCTCGATGCCGTCGTACGGGTGGGCGAGAAAGCGTCCTCTCCTCTCATACTCAGCGCGGTAGATGTCGACGGCTTCTTCGCTGAGAGACGGGTCAAGGCCATAGACGTTGATAAAGCATTGGTTGATGGGAGGGCCGATGAACTTGGAGAGCTGCGCTTCATCCTCAATCGCCTCACCGCCGACGGCGACGACCGCCTTGTTCGCAGTGGCGAAGATTCCCTGGGAGGTGTCGAGCAGCGTCCCATCCAGATCGAAGATTGCAAGTGAGTAGGTCATTGCTGCACCATATGCAAAATCTGGGCGTGTATCAAGCCGTTTGACGCGACCACATCGCAGTGGGTATCGGTGAACGGGGTCCGCTCATCAACCGGTGTACCCATCCCACCCGCCTCGCGCACCAAGGCCAGGCCAGCAGCCAAATCATAGTAGCCCAGGCTCATCTCGTAGTATCCATCGAGGCGCCCTGCAGCGATGTAGGCCATCTCCAAGGCACAGGAACCGTAGGAGCGGAAGTCACTGGTGCCCAAAAAGAGGCGCTCTGCCTGCTCGTGGTAGCGCCCATAGCGGTCACGGCGACGGTGGGGCGGGACGGTGGCGATGAGGGCACGCGTTGGGTCGGTGACGGTCGAGACAGCGATGGGCTGGCCGTTGAGGAAGGCACCACTGCCCTCTGCTGCACAGAAGAGCTCATCGTGGCGTGGGTTGTAGACCACCCCGACCAACGGCTGGTACCGCTCAAGCTCCCAGGCGATCGAAATGGTGTAGCCAGGGATCGAGCGACTGAAATTGACCGTCCCGTCGATCGGGTCGATGATCCATCTCCCGCTCTCTACTCCCGCCTCACTGCCGCTCTCCTCGGCAAAGATTCCATCGCCGGGGAAGTGCCGCTTGATGGTCTTGATGATGATCGCCTCACAGCCGCTGTCCGCTTCGGTGACAAAATCGTTCTCCCCCTTCTCGCTGACGGTGAAGGAGGCGGTACGCCCCATCTCCAAGAGGTACTCACCACCGAGGCGGGCAGCCTCGATGGCGACGGCCAGGCGCTTTGAGATCATCTCATTCGTGTTCATTGTGTTCTTCTTCGTTCAAGGATGCGCTGTGCGAGACTGGCAACATACTTCCAGTCGGAGGTGGAGAACTCCTGGGCGCTGATGATCCGCTCATCAGCCCTCACCAGCGTTCCGTGTGTGTCATACTGGAGCTGTATCATGCTCCAATGGCTCTTTTTTTGCAGGTACATCAACGCACCGACGCTGTTGCGCCGGTCCCAGTCGTTCACCGCATCGCCATGGCCTCCGGCGACAACGATGGTGAGGTCGAGGCCGGGGACACTGAACATCTTGTCCCGGTTATCAAGCGCCTGGGCCCGTTTGGCCTCCTCGATGAGGGAGGCGGTCTGGGCGAGCAAGGCGGCATCGCCGCTTTCAGCAAAGTGGACAAAGACGCTCCCCTCCGCCACCGGCAGGTGGGCAATGATCTGGGCAATCGTCGGATGGAGGGAGGGATCGACAATGCGCGGTGCCACCGGCTCTTGCTGGATCACGATTTCATCCGCAGCCGCTTCCGCCTGTGTTGCCTGGGAGGCACGGGAGACTGCCTCGGCAAGGATGAAGCCCCTCGCCGGTACCTGTGGCTCCTTGATCAACTCCAAGAGTTCGTCGGCATCATCCTCGTCCTCGCCCGGGCCGTAGTAGGTGATGTCCAGGTCGGGTGATCCACTCTCCATCTCTTCGTCAGCCATGCTCAGCGCACCGCCGGGAATCTTGAACTCCTCGATCTCCTGCGGCTCGATGATGGAGTACGCCTCGCTCTCATGCTCCCAGGCATCGTCATCATCGTCATCATCCACCTCACGCTCGTAGGAGAAGAGGTTCTCGTCATCGAAGTCGAAGAGGGGAATCTGGTCGGCGGCGTTGAACATCTCGTCGGCCGTCTCCTCATCCTCCTCCTCTTCATCACGTCGAACCGCCGTATCGTTGAACATCGTGGTAAAGTAGGAGGATCCACTGGGCAAGTAGTCAAGTTCCTCCTCTTCGTCCTCCCTGTCCTCCTCGTAGTCGATCAGGGTCTGTATCGGCTTGGGAGCCAGGTCCAGCTCCTTCTTGATGGCTGCCACACCCTCCCAGCTCGTCCCGATGGAGGCGAGTTGGCAGAAGCTGATGTGCAGCACCCCATCGGTTGCTGTCAATGGGTAGGCGATCCGGTCGCGGCAGTCGACGATGATGGCACGCTCCCCGCTCTCTGCAACGAGGCGCTCCTTGGCCTGCGCCTCGGCGATCTCTTCTATGGCTCTGCCACTCTCAGCGATGGGGTTGATTGCCTGTCTTGCCCAATCGGCCCACGGGATCTGCACCATCACCCGGTCATCGTCGCGCTCAAAGAGCGCATCAACGGTTCCCTCACCCAACCGATAGTCCCGTTGCCAGTCCATCTTTGGCAGCATCGCAGTGAAGAAGGTGATCGGCAGGAGGCGGCTCTTGGTCTCCTCAATCTCGTCCCAACGCTGCTGATACTCAGATCCGGCGCGCACCACCGCCTCCTTGATGACCAGATACCCCTCGTACAGCAATCGCTTGCCATCGAAGCAGTAGTAGGTGGAGCGTAACCGGCTGAAGGGGTGGGTCACCACCGCAGGTCCAGTGGTGGGAAGGCGTATCTCGTCATCCCAGGCCTTGCTGCCCATCTCAACGCTGAGGATGTGGGCGTCCTGCTCACTGAGGGAAGTGTGGCCAACCACCTCCCACGCTTCAAGGGTGGTGGGGGTACGCTCGGCCAGGCTCTTGAAGGCGGACAGCAGTCCATCGAGCTTGGCGGGAAAGACTTCGCTGATGAGGGTATTGAAGGGTTGCAGGCGGTATTGGAGGGCGCGATGCTGCTCCTCGATGCTCATCGGATTCTCGCGCTCGAGGAAGGCAAGCGCCTCCTCTTGGTAGGCGAGCATGAGGTTGTCGCCCCTGATGGCCCCGGTGCTTCGAAGGCGCAAAGCGGTGTTGTCCACCGTTCGCACCGATTTGCGCATCAGCTCCTCATAGCTCATCAAGAGACGGCGGTACTCCTTTACGGTGATCTCACCGCCGTTCGTTCGATCCATCCTCGCGTATGGCAAGAGGGTGGAGAGGTAGGCCAACAGTGCGCGATGAGTGGCTCTCTCCTGCACAGAACGTGATGGCTCTGCCATGTTCCTGATGATCTCTTTGATGGTGGTGAGAGGGTGGTAGGAGCGGAGGATCGATCGGATGACCTCGAAGCTGGTGGTCATGAAGGTAGCAAGCTCACGGAGGTTCTTTTCTACCTTTTCAAGAGGAATCTCCCCGATTGACAACAACTGCCAACTATCTTGCTCCCTCACTGTGCGCCTCCGAGCTGAGCATAGCACATCTTGGCTTTCCTATCAAACTGAAGAGCTGGCCGATACCGCTTCCAACGGTTGTTGACGCAGCGTCTCTGCACAGAGCATCGCAACAATCAACGAGGCGAATGCGAAGCCGGCGTAGGTGATGAAAAGGGCGGTGTAGCCATGGCGCTGGACGATAAAACCACCGAGGATCGAGCCCATCACAACGGGAACCCCGGTGCCCAGTGATGCGTAGACCGACATGCCCAATGTCTGACGATGGCGTCGCACCCGATGCACGACGAAGAGGATCGCCGCCGGTTGGAAGGCGCCGAAGCTGAAGCTGTTGAGCAGCTGTGCGACCAACACCCCACCGAAGGTGGGAACAAAGGCGTAGAGGAGGAGGCGGAGGACCATCGCCAGGCTGCTGACGATAAAGAGGTGGTAGGGCAACACCCGCTTCCGCTCCAACAGGATACCGGCTCCGATCATGGCGAAGAACTCGCCGGCCGCCCCGATGGCGTTCATCAAGCTGATGGCGTTGATGCCCAGCTCATCGACAAGGAAGAGGGAGAAGAAGCTGGTGACCGCTGAGAGGCTGAGGCGGTTGAGGGCGATCACAACCATGCCGACGACGAAGGCACGATCGTACCATGGCCTTGTACCCGCTTCAGCGACGGGCACACGATGGACCCTCCCGCTCTCATCCTTCCACCTGACAACGGCAAGAAGGAAGAGGATCAGGGGGGCGAGGCTCCATAAGCCAATGGATCTGTTGCTGCCCAAATCTGGAAGCCCGGTAGTGGCAAAGAAGAGGGAGAAGAGGATGAATCCGACCGTCCCCACCGACCGAACCAGCGAGTAGGAGCGTGCATTGCCGTCGAACCGGCTGTTCGCATAACTGTCCAGTGCCGGCAGGATGGAACGAAAGCTCAGCGCGAGGAGCACCAAGGCGGCGATGACGATGACCAGCGTGGAGGCGGTCATCAGGAGAGCCATCGATGCAATGAAGAGGAGTGTACAAACGAGCACCGTCCTCTTCATCCTCCCGCTTCGGTCGATCCATGCAGCGACGAAGAATGGACCGACGATGGCGACCACTTCGTGCAGGGAGAGCAGCGCCCCGACTGCCTGGTAGGAGTAGCCGAGGTTATAGATCATCACCTGCAGGTACGGGGTGACCACCGCTACGGCGCAGTAGAAGAAAAAGAAGGAGAGGGAGAGGTTCACCATACGCCCATTGTATGGTTTTTGACAGGGGACAACAAGCGAGCTCAGAGGGTGAGATACCTGCCGGCCTTTGCTACCAGTGAAGGCGAAAAGCCGAGGGAGGAGAGCGAGGAGAGCCTTCCTGCCCGTCTGGCTTGGACGATCCGGGCAGCCCAGGTCGGCCCGATGCCCGGCACACGCAGCAGTTCTTCGCGCGTGGCTCGGTTCACCGACAGCGGAAAACGGGAGGGGTTGGCCTCGGCCCACAGCTGTTTGGGGTCCTTCTCCAAACTGAGGTTACCGTCATGTGCGAAGGGCAGCTCCTCGTAGCCAAAGCCGTAGACCCGCAAGAGCCAGTCGGCTTGGTAGAGGCGGTGTTCACGCACCAAGTGGGCCGCAGAGGTCTCATTGCCAAAGAGATCGGGCTCGATGACCCTCGCCCGTTCACCGGCGATGGTGCTCTCCCCCAGACCCCGTTGGTACGCGCTGTAGTAGATCCGTCCGATGCCCATCTCACTGTACAGCTCGTTCACACTGCCAAGGATCGCCCGGTCATCCTCATCACTTGCCCCGACGATGAACTGGCTGCTGGTCCCTACCGCGGCGTGGCGGGTTCCCACAGCAGTCTTCGATGCGAGGTAGCGCAGTGGCTCCCAAATATCGTCTCTCCAGCTCTGCGTCGATGAGAGAGGGGCAAAGTGCTCGGCTGAGGGCACCTCGATGTTCAGCGAGAGCGCCGAGGCGTAGCGCAGTGCCTCGTCGATCGCCGAAAGGGAGCAGCCGGGGATGACCTTGAGGTGGATGAACCCCCGGTAGGCGTGGCGGGTACGGAGGATCCGGGCTGCATCGATGAGCAGTTGCATCGTCTTGTCGGACGTCGAGAGCACGGCGCTGGAGAGAAAGAGGCCGATGAGACCACGCCGCTTCTGCAGGTCGTAGAAGAACGAGGCAATCTCTTCAGGTGAGAGGACGGCCGGGCGAAAGTCCTGGTTGGCGCGCAGCGGACAGTAGCGACAGTCGTTGGAGCAGCGGTTTCCCATCAAAGTCTTGAGCATGATGCCGGCTCCGCCGCTTGCCGTGGTCACCGGGTAGAGCCAGGACGACCCGTCACCGCTGCGGGTGCGGTGCTCGGCCGGGTTCTTGGTCCCGCAGGCACAGCTGAGGTCGTATTGGGCATCCCTGCTGAGGATGTCAAGCTTCTCTTGAGTATCCATCCTAGAGCAAGAGTAACATCTGTTTAGTATTTTGTACAGCTATTTCTTCGCCCCGAAGCGCCACTGGCTGACCACCAAGCCCGCAAGCGTGAGGGCGGTGCCCACCCCATCGAGCACGGTGAACGGCTCACCGAGGAAGGTGGTGGCCACCACGATGGTGATGATCGGGCTGAGGTAGAGGTAGAAGGAGCTCTTCACCGGCCCGATGGACCGCAGGCCATAGTTCCATAGTGCAAAGCAGAACGCGGAGGCGACCAAGCCCAAGAAGAGCAGCGGCAACAGGATCTCTTTGGTGCAGATTGTCCGTATCGGAAGCGACTGGCCACTGCCGACCAAGGCGATGGAGTGTCCCAGCAGGCCCCAGAAGAACATGGTGCGTGTCACGGCAAGATTGGGGTACCCGCGTCGACCGATGATCCGTGTCAGCGTTGTGTAGAGGGCCCACACACAGATTGCCGCCAAGGCGAGGAAGTCGCCGAAGGGGCTGACGGAGAGATCGCCTCCGTCGGAGACGGTGAGGATGATGATCCCACCCATCGACAGCACCAGACCGACAAAGTAGGAGATGCGCAGCTTTTCATCCCTGAGGAAGATCCGGCTCGCCAGCAGCGTGGTGAACGGGGCAGCGGCAACGATGACACCGACGTTGGTGACGCTGG
>JALOBD010000096.1 GCA_023228445.1 Sphaerochaeta sp.
TCCCCGGAACGTGGTACATGCCGGCCCTCGGCGACCCCTTCTTCCTCTTTCCCGAGGAGAGCCCCGATGCCAAGTGGCACCTCTTCGGCCACAGTTGGGTGGGCATCGAGCACTTCATCAGCGAGAATGGCATCAGCTGGGAGCCGCGCAAGATGGTCCGCCTGCGCGGCCGCTCGCCCTCGCTCTTCTTCGATGACGGGCTCTGGTACCTCATCTACGAAAAACACAACCCCGACCTGCCCCAGATCAAGAAAAAACGGGAGAAGAGTGAAACGAAGAAGCTCTCGCGCAGCCGCTTTGAGATCTCGGCCTCAAAGGACCTGCTGCTCTTCGATGAGCCCCGGCTCCTGCTCGACTCCGCTGACATCCCGTTTGCCGCCGAGGGACTCCCACAGCCGCGGATCAGCCGGCCACAGATTATCAAAACCGAGGGGGAGTACCGCCTCTACTACGGCGTCTCCCACCGCCGCCTCTTCGACAGCCGCCAGAAGTGCAGCCGCTACTTCGCCATGGCCAGAAGCGATTCGCTCTTCGGCCCGTACACCCCCTGCGATGAGGGCAAGCCGTTGCTCGCCCCCAATGCCGACGATCCCTACCACAACATGGCGGTGGGCAGTGTGCGGGTGGTGAAGCTCGCCGACGGCTACGTGGCCCTGCAGTGTGCCTATGGGTGGGACAAACGGGCGGGTAAGAGCATCTCGACGCTCGTTCAGCTTGAGAGCAGCGACGGCATCGCCTGGAAGACCGCGATGCGCAAGCCTCTGCTCACCCTGCCCAAGGAGGGGTGGGCGAGCTCCTACATCGTCAGCTGTGATGTGAACTACAAGGAGAGTGAGGCGTGCTGGTACTGCTACTACAGTGCCAACCGCCGCTATGGGCGGATCTTCGCCCCTGAGAGCGTGGGCTTGCTGTTGGGCAAGGAACCGTCGCTTCGCCGACTCAAGCTCTGAATGCCTCTCGCCGACGCCACACCGATGACGCCTGATAGACCACCTCACCCTCACCGCGCACGATTTGATGAAGAAGGGTGGGTTCATCACCGCACAGTACCTCTGCTCCCGCCGCCCAGGTCAGGACGGTCAGCTTGTCATCGAGGTAGGTCTGTCTGAGGTATGATGCGTCGATCGAGCAGATATTGTACCCATCGCGCAGTGCGGCAGGCAGCGCACCGAGGGCCCAGTTGAGGTAGCTGACGTTGTTCACATGGCGGTTGCGGTCGGTGTCGTCGTAGGTGGGATTGACCGCACTGCGTCCCACCACGACCAGCGCCTCATCCTTCTCGATCGCCTTGGGGATGGAGATGGTGGTGGGGTGCCTCTCATCACCCTCGTCGGGGAGGATCATGCGTGTACTGTAGCCCTCCGGTCGTTGGGGACGTCCGCTCTCCATGTCGAGGATCGCCCAAAGCGTTGTGCTCTCAAAGAGCAAGACCCCGTCGCTGTCATACCCCTCGATGATCCTGGGCAGGTGCAGGCGAACCGGCTTGGCAGCCCAGGTCTTGACGTTGACCACCTCGCCCCAGCGGACGTAGCGGTGCACCGTAACACGGTTGCGCGTGATGACCCACGTCTTGCCCTCGTCCATCATCGCAGTGATGGAGAGACCGCGGATGGCGGCGTGGAGGCCGGCAGCCTCCTGGATCATGGAGAAGTAGAAGGCGAGGCGGGCACGGCCATAGGGATCGGTCTCATGGCTGTAGGTGGCGTAGCGGCTATGGGAAACTCCCTTCTCATCGATGGTGGCAAGCTTGTTATACATCGCGCTCTCCTCGGGTGTTGGTATAAAAACGCAGCGTGCTGCGTCCATAGAAGCGCTGGTCGGTACACACCAGCGAGCCGATGGTCTCGGGCCACTGGCCCACCTCCTCCTTGGGAAAGTGGATGATGAAGAGACCGCCTTCGGATAGCAGCTGGTATCGTGCCACCGCCTCTGCGATGGTGGTCTTCTGGGCCATCGGGAAAGGAGGGTCGGCGTAGACGATGTCGTAGGTGCGTTTGGCTGTGGGGATGAACCGAGCTACATCGGCGATGAAGAGGGTGATCTCACTCTCCACCATCGAGATGTTGGAGAGGATCGTCGCTCGCTTCTGCCGATCCTTCTCCACCAGGTGCACGACGCTGGCGTTGCGGCTCGCCGCCTCGATGCCGACGCAGCCGCTGCCGCTGAAGAGATCGAGGAAGCTCACTCCATCAAGCGGGCCAAGGATGGAGAAGAGCGACTCACGCATCATGTCCATCGCCGGGCGGATGATGCCCGGCGGGCAGACGATCCTTCTGCCGCGATAGATGCCTCCGGTTATGCGCATGCTTCGATGATAGGCAGCTGCGCCGCTTTGTACAAGGGGCCTTACGCCTCGCTCTTCTCCGTGTCGAAGGGTGGGGCGTTGGCCAGCACACTGCGAATCGCCTCATACTCGGCCCCCAGAAGCCCATCCTTGGAGGAGAGGATTCGGTCGGCCTCCTCGCGGGCAAGCTGGATGAGTGCCAAATCCTCGGTCAACGAGGCGAAGGTGAGGCGCAGGTACCCCGACTGACGCACTCCGGAGAGTTCGCCCGGGCCACGGATGAGGAGGTCCTGTTCGGCGATGTAGAAGCCGTCGTTGGAGTTCTTGAGTACCGTCAGCCGGCTCTTTGCCTCCTCGGTGAGCTGGGAGGAGAAGACGAGGAAGCAGTACGACTGCAGATCCGATCGCCCCACCCGCCCCCGCAGCTGATGGAGGGCTGACAGGCCGAAGCGCTCTGCGTGCTCGATGACCATGACGGTGGCATTGGGAATGTCGATGCCCACCTCGACGACGCTGGTGGAGACGAGGTAGGAGAGCTCCCCCTGCTGGTAGGAGCGCAGGATGGCGATCTTCTCCTCCTCATCAAGGCGGCTGTGGATGAGGGCGGAGGGGATGAGGGGGTACTCCTCCTTGAGGTACTCGAACATATTCGTCACATCGCGCACATCATCCTCACCGCTGTCGTCGATGCGAGGGTAGACGAAGTACGCCTGATGTCCTCGGGAGAACTCCACCCCGACGGCCTGGTACATCCGCTTGCGGCTCGCTTCGCTGACCAGGTGGGTGACCACCGGCTTTCGCCCGGCGGGCATCGTCTTCAGCGTGGAGATGTTGAGGTTGCCGAAGACCGTCAGCGAGAGGGTGCGGGGGATCGGGGTGGCGGTCATGAGCAGCAGGTCGGGTACCGTCGCCTTGGCCAGCAGCGCGAGGCGCTGCTCGACACCGAAGCGGTGTTGCTCGTCTATGATGACGTAGCGCAAGTTCTTGAAGACCACCTCGGCGGAGAAGAGGGCGTGGGTGCCGATGAGGATATCGACCTCCCCCTCCCGCACCGCCTCTAACAGGAGGCGGCGCTCCTTGTTGCGCACACTGCCGGTGAGGAAGGCAAGACGGATGCCCAGGTCGGCGAGCAGTGAGGCGGCACTCTCGGCGTGCTGGCGGGCCAAGAGCTCGGTGGGAGCCATGAAGGCGACCTGCGCCCCGCTGCCCAGCGCATAGAGGGCGCTGATCCACGCCACCAGGGTCTTGCCGCTTCCCACATCGCCCTGCAGAAGTCGGTTCATCGGCTCTACGCCGGCCAAGTCGAGGCGAATCTCCTTCAAGGCGGTGATCTGGTCGCCGGTCAAGGAGAAGGGGAGGCGTTCGATGAGAGCCAGTTCGAGTTTTGTGGGGGCCGCCCTGGTGGGGGAAATCGGTTCACTCGCCCCGTGCCTGCGCCGGGTGGCGAGCTGCAGGTAGAAGAGCTCGCCGAAGGCAAGGGTCCTGCGGCTCTCTTCGAGGGCGGCGAGGGAGGCTGGCGCATGATAATCGCGGATTGCCGTATCGGTGGTGACAAGGCTGTGACGCTCGGTGATGGAGGGGGGCAGTTCGTCGATGAAGTGGTCGATCCGGTCGAGCACCGCCTTGATGTTCGCTCTGATGAGGCGTTGGGTGAGCGAGCCACGCAGTGGATAGATGGGCAGGATGGAGCCGAACTGCGGGGGCATGGACCCGTCGTCGCCGATGGGGTAGGCCTCGAACTGCGAGCTCTGCTTCTCGCCGCGATGCATGTGGACCTGGGCCCAGAGGTAGTAGCGCCTCCCCACCCGGATGGTCTTCTCCAGGAAGTTTCGGCCAAAGCAGAGCAGGCTCAACTGTCCTCCCCCTTCGCCCGAGACATCACGCACGATGATCTTCAGCGTGCGTTTCTTTGCGCTCTTGAATCCGAACCAGGAGTGGGAGAGGACCTCGACGATGGTGTTTACCATCCCCCCGTCGTGTACGGCTGCCACGGCTGTGATGGTCGAGCGGTCCTCCCATGTTCGGGGAGCGAGCAAGAGCAGGTCGCTGTACGTCTCCACCCCCAGCTCGGCGTAGCCGGCTTTTGCTGCAGGGCCCACGCCCCCCAGCGTGGTGATCGACTCGTCCAAGGCCCTCAGAAAGCGCGGCATGTCAGAACCCGATGCGGGAGGCCAGCGTCACCAACGCCCGCACCAGTGCAGAGCTGGTGAGGTAGAGGATGAGGATGAAGACCAAGGTGGTGGTCACCAGGCGGCGGTCGTTGATGGAGCGGCCGGGATAGAAGAGGCGTTGTACCCAGTTGAGCAACCCACCGAGCAGTGAGTCGAGCATGGCGATGTACCCGATCGTCTGGGGAGAGGGGCGGTAGCAGAAGTAGAGGCGAACGGCCAACAGGATCAAGAGGAACCAGAAGACCGGGCTGGCCAGGTACGACCACAACGTCTGCAGCAGGAGGGCGAGCACCATGGCCACCGTGATGGTACCGTAGGTGCCATAGAGGCGCAGCATCGACTGGATCACCGAGAGGGCCGCCAAGGCGGCAAGTGGGGTGAGGTCGAAGCGTTCGCGCCTCAGCGCCTTGATGGACTTGAAGAGGTCGAGGTATGGGTCGACGATCCTGCCCAACCAGTAGGAGAGCGGATTTTGTGGGATGCGGATCCACGTGGTGATGATCCGCAGCCAGATGAAGAGCGAATAGAAGGAGAGCAGGCTCGCCGCGATGGCGGCGATGGTCATGAAGAACGTGCTGCCACCGGAGGCTTGGGCGATGGTTGGGTAACTGGTATGGTTCATGGGCTTCCTCCGCCAAATACTATCAGTCGAACCAGACGCGCAGGACCGCCGGGTTCTGCGAGAGTTCGTGTTCGAGATCATCGCTGCACCGCACCGAGAACTCCCTGCCGCAGGCAACCGACTCATCGAGGTTCCGTCCCTGGTCCTTGAAGTGGAGCAGTACCGAGCACGAGCCGGGGTAGGTCAGGCAGCTGTCGCGTAGCTTCTGCATCTCCGTGGTGGAGCAGAAGGACTTCTCCAGCTCGATGTGGCAGCGCCTGAGGGCCAATGGCGGCAGCGATGCGGGGTCCTCGACGATCCGGTCGATGATGAATGAGATCTTCTCCGCCCCCCGTGATGTGTCGAAGCGGCCCTCGAAGCCGTAGATTTCATCGACGCGAAGCAGCTGGCGGTACTCCTCAAACCCCTTTGAGAAGAGGGTGGCATCGAAGGTTGCGTTGTGGTCGGTCAGCTGCAAGAAGGCCATCAGCTGCCCGCCCTTGGTGGTGAAGGGCCTGATGGAGCTGATCATCGCGATGACGTTGGTGGGCCGGTCGGTGTTCACCATCTCCAGGTCGGCGGTGTTTATCGTCACGCGCTGGGCGATGATGGGCCGCCACCGGTCCAGCGGGTGGCCTGAGATGTAGAACCCCAACAAACTCTTCTCCGTCTCCAGCTTCTCGGAGAGCTGCCAGTCATCGACCACCTGCATGTCGAAGGTGTTCATCGCCGCCTCGGTCTCCTCGTCAAAGAGGGAGATCTGGCCGTAGGCGCTCACCTCTCGGATCTTGGAGACGTGGGTCACTGCACTGCTGAGGTTCTCCAGCAGCGTGGGGCGGTTGAAACCCAGCGGATCGAAGGCCCCCGCTTTGATGAGCGACTCCAGTAGCTTGGAGTTGAGGATCTTGGTATCGAGGCGGGTGAGGAAGTCGATCAAATCGATGTAGGGACCACCGCTCTCCCGCTCAGCGACGATGGCGGCCACCGCCCCCTCCCCGACGTTCTTGATGCCGGCAAGGCCGTAGACTATCTTGTCGTCGACGACGGCGAAGTGCTGCTGTGAGTAGTTGATCGACGGGGGGAGGATCTCGATGCCCATCGCCTTGACGGTCTGCAGGTACTCGCTGAACTTGTCGGGGTTGTTCATCTCGTTGGTGAGGTTGGCAGCCCAAAACTCAGCAGGCCAGTTGGCTTTCAGGTAAGCAGTCTGGTAGGCGAGCACCGAGTAGGCCACTGCATGGCTCTTGTTGAAGCCGTACCCGGCGAAGGGTTCGAGCATCTCGAAGATCTCGATGGCGTGCTGTTCGGTGCGCCCCAGTGCTTTGGCTCCGGCGATGAACTTCACCTTCTCCTTCTCCAGCGCAGCGACCTTCTTCTTGCTCATGATGCGTCTGAGGATGTCGGCGCTGCCGAGCGAGTAGCCGGCGATGATCTGGGCGACCTTCATCACCTGCTCCTGGTAGACGATGACGCCATAGGTGGTTTTCAGCTCTTCCTCCAGCTCAGGGTCGGCGTAGGTGATCGGCTGGCGGCCGAGCTTGCTGTTGATGAACTGGGGGATGTAGGCCATCGGACCGGGACGGTAGAGGGCGTTGAGGGCGACCAGGTCCTCGATGGTCGACGGCTTGGACTCCTTGAGGATCGATTGCATGCCGGCACTCTCAAACTGGAAGATCGCACTGCTCTCACCGCGTCCGAGCATGGCGAAGGTCGGCCCGTCGGTCTCGCTGATCGCCTCGATATCGAAGGTGGGGTCCTTCCGGCGGATCAAGGCCTGGGTGTGCTTGATGACCGTCAGCGTCTTCAAGCCGAGGAAGTCCATCTTCACCAGCCCGCAATCCTCCAGGTACTCCATCGTGTACTGGGTGGAGACCGCCCCGGTCTTTGCATCGCGGTAGAGGGGTACGTAGTTGACCAAGGCATCCTTGCCGATGACCACGCCGGCTGCGTGGGTGGAGGTGTGGCGGTTGAGCCCCTCCAAGCGTCGGGCGGCGTCGAAGAGCTCACTGTAGATGCCCCCCTTCTGCTCCAACTCGACCAGGTCGTTGGACTGGGCGAAGGCTTTGGCAAGGGTGATGTTCAGATCGTCGCCGATGAGCTTACAGATGTTGTTGGACTCATCGAAGGGGATGTCCAAGACCCGGGCCACGTCCTTGACCACCGCCTTGGCCTTCAGGGTACCGAAGGTAGCGATCTGGGCGACGCGGGCTGCACCATACTTATCGGTTACGTAGTTGATGACATCCTGCCTCCCCTCAAAGCAGAAGTCGATGTCGAAGTCCGGCATGCTCACCCGCTCGGGGTTGAGGAAACGCTCGAAGAGCAGGTTGTACTTGATGGGGTCGACCCCGGTGATGCCGGTGGCGTAGGCCACCAGAGAGCCGGCGCCCGAGCCACGCCCCGGTCCGACGGGGATCTTATGGCGCTTGGCCCATTGGATGTAGTCCATCACGATGAGGAAGTACCCCTCGAACTGCATCTTGATGATGACGTCCAACTCGTAGTCCAGGCGCTGCTGCAGCTCCTCGGTGACCACGTCATAGCGCTCCTTGAGCCCTTCGTTGGCGAGGTGACGCAGGTAGATGGCGGGGTTGTCAAAATCTGCCGGTACCTCGAAGTCGGGCAGCTGTGGGCCGGGGAAGTGGATCTCGAGGTTGCAGCGCTCGGCGATGCGGGCGGTGTTCTCCACCGCTTCAGGACACCAGGAGAAGAGGCTTCTCATCTCCTCTTCACTCTTGAGGTAGAATTGGTCGTTGGGGAAGCGCAACCGGTCGGGGTCGTTCTTCTTGCTGTTGGTGCCGACACAGAGCAGCAGGTCGTGGGCGTTGGCATCATCCTGGTCGATGTAGTGGATGTCGTTTGTGCAGACCAGCGGGATGCCGGTCTCGTCGCTCAGCTTCTTGAGCAGCGGGTTGGTCCGCTTCTGCTCGGGAAGGCCGTGGTCCTGCACCTCAAGGTAGTAACGCCCATCGTCGAAGACTGAGGAGAACCACAACGCCCGGCGTTTGGCCTCCTCCCATTGACCGGAGAGCAGGTGCTGCAAGATCTCGCCGCCCAGGCACGCCGAGAGGCAGATGATGCCCTCATTGTACTCTTTGAGCAGTGCATCGTCGATGCGGGGCCTGAAGTAGAAGCCGTTGGTGTAGGAGAGGCTGTTGAGTTTCATCAGGTTGTGGTAGCCGGTCTCGTCCATTGCCAAGAGGATCAGGTGGTACTGGTTGGTGCGTTTCCCTCCGCTTGCCGGTCGTTCGGTGTAGTCGGCGGGGTTACAGTAGAACTCACAGCCGATGATCGGCTTGATGCCCGCGTCGCGGGCAGCATTGTAGAAGCGGACCGCACCGAACATGTTGCCGTGGTCGGTGATGGCCAACGAGCCCATCCCCAGGCTCT
>JALOBD010000097.1 GCA_023228445.1 Sphaerochaeta sp.
GAAGAGGTAGCGCCAGTCGAAGAGGCGGCACCAGTCGAAGAGGCGGCACCAGTCGAAGAGGCGGCACCAGTCGAAGAGGTAGCGCCAATCGAAGAGGCAGCCGCTCCTCGCCCAGTACTGGTAAGCAGTGCTGACCAAGCTCGTCTGAGCGGATCGTTGGGCATAGAAATGGGGTATGAGTTCACGCTCGACGGCACCGACTCCAACGCGTTGAGCCATCGCCTCTACGCCAAGCCGTACTTCTCCAAGGGCCCCTTCGCCATCAGGCTCAACGCGTTTGTCGAGACAGAGGAGTTCACCTCCTTCCCCAACTCAATCCTCCCCATTCCCAGTGGCGTGATCGGCCTTACCAACTACATCTTCACCTTCATCGATCATCTGAGGATTGGCTATGAGACAAGCGCCTTCTATTTGGTCGCCGACTCGACCCGGACAATGAGTAGTGAGCTCTCCACCTTCTTCGCTCCCAACTTCAGTCAGGGCAACCGTCTCGTGCTCCAAGCAAAGGTATCCATCGGTGCCTTCACCATTCACGCATCGGTCGATGACCTGCGCCTGGGAAGCCTCAAAGCCGGCGATAGTCAATTTGCCTCATTGATGGTGGCCTACACCAAGCCCAAGGGGTATCCATTTACCATGGCCCTCGGCACCCTCGGGAAGGGAGAGAAGGGAACATCGGACAGTATCGATCTCTACCCGCAGCTCTCGTTCAAACTGCCGATCATCACAAGCCGCACCACACAGTTCTCTGCACTGATCCAGGCCCAAGGGTACCTCCCTGTCTACCCAACCCTCGACGTCGAAGAGTTATTCGACACCGATTTGTCTACACTCATCCCCAACTACCTGCTTGCAGGCGGTATCTCGCTGTCCCACGGCGACTTCTCAGCTCGGCTCATGGCAGGGATCAACGAAGGTGCGAACCGAAACTTCCTGGTCAACGACTTTACCTACAGCGATGTCGATACCACCTACTCGAGCAACTTCAACTTCCTGGCTGAATTGGGATGGCGAAGCAAGAGCGTGAGCGCCAACCTGGCGGTGAACTTGCCGTTGACCTCGGCGTTTACCTTTGCAAAGCTCACCAGTGGCCATGGGGCAGACTTCACCCAGTTCTCGCTGGGCGTCGATATCAGTGGAGTGACCATCGGTCTCGGCGTGCAACAGCTGGGCATCATCGATACGGTCAGAGGCCTGGCAAATGGCACGAAGGATATCCTCGACCTCCTCGGTGGTCCCTACGCAGCCAGTTACCTCACTATCGGCTACACCTGGGCTCCGTTCACCTTCACTGCCAAGGCCTCCTACCCTGCCAGCAGTACCCCATTCACCATGCCGGTTCTCAGTTTTGCTGCGAAGGTTGACTTGAACAAGAGGCTCTAAGGATGAGGATCCAGCGTCTCGATCCACTTGTCGCCCAGCGTATCGCTGCAGGCGAGGTCATTGAACGACCCGCCTCAGTGGTGCGCGAGCTGGTCGACAACGCCCTCGACGCAGGGGCAACCGAGATCATCGTCAGCCTCGAAGAGGGGGGCCTGAAAGAGATCAAGGTCATCGACAATGGGTCGGGTATCCAAAGCGAGGACCTGCCATTGCTCTGCGAGAGCCACGCCACAAGCAAGGTCCGCGAGCTTGACGACCTCTATCATATCACCAGCATGGGCTTTCGCGGCGAGGCACTCTACTCCATCGCCGCGGTGAGCCGCATCACCATCGAAAGCTCCCACCACGGTGAACGGGCCCATCACATCACCGTTGACAACGGTGTCCGCGGAGCCGTTGAAGAAGGGGGACCGCTTGCTGGGACCATCGTCACCGTCGAGAATCTCTTCAGTGAGCTGCCTGCCAGACGCCAGTTTCTCAAACGTCCCGCCACCGAGGCCACCATGGCCCGCCAAATCCTCATCCAGAAAGCCCTCGCCTTCCCTGCTCTCTCGTTCCGCCTCCTTCAAGACGGGAAGCTGCGTCTCGACTTGGGACCCACCACCGCCAGAGGACGGGTCGTTGATGTGCTCTCGCTCAACCAGCCGATTGCCGAGACAGAGATGGTTGAACTGAGCGACAAGAGCGATCGGTTCACCCTCTATGCCGTCACCTCAAAACCATCGCTCTTTCGCAGCGACCGGTCCCACATCAAGATCTACGTCAATGGGAGACCGGTCGACGAGTACTCTCTCGTCCAAGCAGTCACCTATGGGTACGCAGAGCAGCTGCCCGGTGGATCCTTCCCCTACTGTTACCTCTTCATTGAAGTTGACCCGACCCTGGTAGACTTCAACATCCACCCCACCAAGCGGGAGGTCAAGCTACGCAACAAGGCTGAGATCCACCACCAAGTCGTCCAGATGATCAAGGGACAGCTCAAGCGATCCATCCCCCGCATCGTCCCCCAAAGCGCTCCTGTCCAAGCGGGTGAACTCTTTGGCCACACCACCGGCGAGACGGTGAGAAGCAAAACCCCCTCCTACATGCCACAACGACAGAGCAGTGAGGCCATCGACCCGCAGTGGTTTGAGAAGGCACGCGAGATCTTGGGTGAGAACAAGGGAACCAGTACCAAGGCCTACGATGAAGCGGCATGGCTGATGCAAGACGGGGAGGAAGAGATCATCTACCTCGGCCAGGCCTTCGACCTCTTCCTCATCGCACAGAAGGGGAATGAGCTCTACCTGGTCGACCAGCACGCCGCCCATGAACGCTTGATCTACGACCAAGTGCGCAGCAAGACCCTCTCACAGCCCCTGCTCCTCCCCCTCACCTTCGAGGTGGAGCGAGACGTTGCAGACTATCTGAAGGTCAACATCGATGTCTATCTGAACCTCGGTATCAAGGTGGTGGAGAAAGAGGACCTCGTATGGGAGTTGACCGCCATCCCTGCCTTGTACAAGAGCGTGGAGGACGAGGTTGTCGCCTTCATCAGAGAGAACACCGGCGACGGGGCTGAGGTGGAGAAGGGTCTGTGGGCGATTGTCGCGTGCCACAGCGCCATCCGGCAAGGTGACAGCGTCGACCGACACCTTGCCCGAGAGCTCTTGGAGCAGGTCTTCGCCCTCGATGAGCCGGTCTGTCCCCATGGCAGGACCTTCGTCGTGCGCTTGACCAAGGATGAGCTCATCAAGGCCGTTGGACGGTGAAACGCTCCTGGAGCCGCTGCCCATCATCGAGCATCACCATTAATAGATACTCACCGACCGGCAGGTCCACCCCTACCCCCATGGAGAGCGGTCCGATGGTGTATACACCGTCCTTTGCAGGACGCGCGCTGACAACCCAGCTGCTGCGCTGATCGCTGGCCTCCACGGTGACCTGGATGGCACTCTCCTTCGTTGAAAGGGAGAAGGAGAGGTTCAGGAGCTCTGCCCCGCCCTCACGGCTTGTCGAGCTCTTGAGGTTGAGCAACACTGGCTCCTCGCGGGTGCATGAGAGAGCAAGGGCGAGGGTGAGGGCGAGC
Source organism: Sphaerochaeta sp. (assembly GCA_023228445.1). GTDB lineage: Bacteria > Spirochaetota > Spirochaetia > Sphaerochaetales > Sphaerochaetaceae > Sphaerochaeta. Next base: position 3,452 of record JALOBD010000097.1, read on the forward strand.
AGTACGATGAGGGTGCTACTTCGCAGCAAGGAACGACCGCACCGGATTTGCATACGCATTGAGTGCAAAGGAGCGCACCTCCTTCTTCAGCCCCTTGAAGCGCGAGAGAAACTCTGCTGAGTCGAAGTCGGCATATGAGGAGGCCCACTGGTCGGACTCATTGAGGTAATCGTAGGCAAAGAGGTTGGTTGGCCAAAGTGTATAGAGGGTGTGAATCTGCCGGTCGATCTCAGCGGCGACCTCCTCACTTGAGGTGTAGGTACCCTGGATGGGCGTGCCAAAGGCGATGTGCACCCTCCCCTTGTGCCCCTTCAGACCACGGGAGATTGAGATCAAATCCTCATAGAGGCGCTTCTTGCGCCCACCGAAGAACGAGGTGTGGACCTCCTCCTTCGCCTTGATCACATCGACGGGGTCGTACTCGTAGCTCACCGCCACCGGCACGACCCTCACCTTATTGACCACATCGCTGAAGCTGATCCCCTTCTTTCGTTGGGAGAGGTGGAGCATCTTGATGATCGAGGGACTGGTGATATCGAGCCCGTCCTTGGCCCGCCCGCTCTTCTGGGCCACCCACACGGATTTGTTATGCTCGCTGATCAACTCGACGAGGTAGGAGGAGAGGCGCATCGACTCGACGTACTTCTCCCGCATCGGAAGGCTACGCTTTACCGTCACCCCCCCGTTGAGCTTGAAGAGGTCGGTGACAAACTCGTTGGTGAGCAGATTATCACCAATAGCCATCTCGCAGAGCATCTGCCCCCCACCATCGAGCGCCAGGTCGATGAGGGCACAGTCGAGGACAATGTCTCGGTGGTTGCTCACATAGAGGTGAGCCATTGAGCTGTCCAGTTCATCAGTGCCGCTGAAGGTGAATTCAGTGATGGAGTTCTCGACGATCATCGGCAGAAAGACCCCGGCGGTTATGAAGCGCTGGAACTCGTCGTAGTCCCGCACTTCATCGAGCTTGGCAAGAATATACTCGACCTTACGCTTCAGGGCCTTGCGCTGTTCTTTAGTCTCAAGCGTGCATACTGATCCGAGAAAGGATTCAATCCCTTCTGCATTGTGCTTGACCCGCTCTACCGCATCGAGAAAATCCTGGCCCCGGTAGGGAGCGATATCCCGATAGGCATCCAAATCCATGCCTCACTCCTTGCCCGCATCAGCATCAAGAATCGACTTCATGTACTGCACCCGTTCCCACGTCATCGGGTCGGCGTGCTCTTGGCTGAGTGCACCCCTGAACTCATCGAGGGTGGCGTATTCGTGCCCTTCCATCCACTGGCGCATCTCACTCTCAATCTTGAAGACGGTGGAGAGCCCCTGCTTGAGCAACACCGAGCAGAGCTGGACGCTCTTGGCTCCAGCGAGCAACTGCTTGATGACGGTCTTGCCGTCCCAGATACCGGTGGAGGCGCAGATGTCATAGCGTACCTGCTGGCTCATCAATGCGGCCCAGCGCAGCGGGAGGGTGTATTCGTCCTTTCCACTGAGCATACCGGCTCTCACCATCTTCAACCGGTCGATGTTGATATCCGGGTTGTAGAACCTGTTGAAGAGCACCACTCCATCGATCTCCAGTTCATCGAACCGTCTGAGCATGTTGGCAAGCGATGAGAAGGCCGGGCCCATCTTGAGGCTCAACGGCACGTCGATCGCCTTACGGGCGTGCTTGACCAGAGAGAGGTACTCCTTTTCGATCGCTGAGCCCTCAACCTCGACATCGGTGGCAACCACATAGTGGTTGAGCTCGATGGCATCTGCACCCACTGCGATAAAACGCTTGGCATACTCAATCCATTTTCCGTTGGAACGACAGTTGATCGAAGCGATGACGGGAATGTCCAGACTCTGCTTGGCCCCTTCGAGGAGGGCGAGGTATCCATCGATGTGCTGCTCGATGCTCGTCTCGCGCAAGAACTCATAGGCATCGGTGTGGGCACTGTACGCCTCACCGTTCTCGGCGGTCTTCTCACCGGCCGCTTCGATCTGTTCCTCAAAAATCGATTTCAATACAACGGCACCGAGGCCGGCATCCTCACAGCGCTTGAGGTTGTCGAGGGTAGCTGTCAGCGGACTGCTGGCTGCGATGAGAGGGTTCTTCAATTTCAATCCAAGGTATGAGGTGGACAGGTCTGCCATAAAACTCTCCTAATGTGTGGTGCAAGATTACGGTGCCCGAGATCGGACTGGAGCAGTATAGCATAAACACCGCTCATTCTCCAGAGAAACGGAGAACGCTTTTTTGATGGCTTGGCATCACCGGGCGTCAGCGACACCCGGCGACGCCGACGCATTGTTCAGAGGATGAACGGGATGCGGAAGTTATGGCTCTGGTAGACCACATAGGTCTCCACATCGCTGATCTCGGAGACCTTGTCAAGCTCGTACTTGAAGAAGTCAAGCAGACTCAGCCCCTCCTCTTCACTGAGGACGAGTTGGACGAAGAGATCGTAGCGACCGGTGACCACGGCCACCGAGATGACTCCACGCAGCTCGCTGAACTCCTTGGCCTTGCGCTCAAGGTCAAGGGTTTTGAGCTTGACGCCCATCATCACGACCTGCAGGCCGGGGATTGCCTCCGGGTTTACCAGGCCCGAGATCTGCAACACCCCCTCCTCAATCAACTTGTTGACTCGAGAGCGTACCGTATTCTCGGTGATCTCCAACTCTTCAGCGATGGCAGAAAATGGTTTTCTCCCGTCACACAGTTGCCTGACGATCGCTTTGTTTGTCTCGTCCATCTTTGTCTTCATTCCATTACCCATTTTTGCGCTCGAACTCCTTCATCAGGTCGGCTAACTGCTTCACATCCTCGACCGGCAGGGCGTTGTAGATGCTTGCCCGTAATCCTCCCACCGATCGGTGACCCTTCAGGCCGAGCATCCCCGCCTTCTTGGTCTCCTCGAGGAAGGCCGCCTCCAGCTCTTCGGTGGGAAGACGGAATACAACGTTCATCGTCGAGCGGTACACTGGATCGACCGGGCTGTAGAAGAACGAGGAGGAGTCGATGACGTTGTAGAGCAAGCCGCTCTTCAACGCCGCACGCTTCTCCATTCCCTCTGCCCCGCCATTTTTCTTGATCCACTCGAGGACCAGCTTCACCGCCCAGATACTGAAGACGGGAGGGGTGTTGTACAACCCCCCGTCCTTGTCATGGAGACTGTAATCGAGGTAGGCGGGCAGGTTGGGGTTCTGCTTGTCGAGCAACGACTTCTTCATGATGATCACCGTCGCACCGGCAGGACCGAGGTTCTTCTGCACTCCGGCGTATACCATCGAGAACTGGTCGATGGGCAACGGACGGCTGAAGAAATCACTGGACATGTCGGCGATCAAGGGAACAGTACCCGTGTCGGGGAACTCCTTCCATTGGATGCCCCCGATCGTCTCGTTGGAGCAGAGGAAGAGGTAGCTGGAGTCATCACTGGCCTGTACGTCAGCAGGGTTGGGAAGCGTGGTGTAGCGGTCGGCACTGCCATCGTAGTAGTAGCGTACCCGTCCGATCTTCTCGGCGTCGCTTGCCGCCTTGTTGGCCCACGCGCCACTCTTGATATAATCGGCGGCGGTATCGGGGCGCAGGAAGTTCATCGGCACCATGGCGAACTGCAACGTCGCCCCACCACCGAGGAAGTACACCGAATACTCGTCACTGATGCCCAAGAGCTCGCGCATCAAGGCGATGCACTCATGGTACATCCCGTCGAAGACACCGCTGCGGTGGCTCGCCTCAATGATGGAGAGTCCCTGGCCATTGTACTCCAGGATCCCATCCTTGAGCTGTTGAAGTACCTCGAGCGGCAACACGGAAGGCCCTGCAAAGAAATTAAGCTTGCGTTGCATCAGATCAATCCTCCTTTGATCAACTCATCCAATATCTCATAGGTCTCGCTCCCGATCCGGGCGAGGTTCTCTTCACTATTGGCACCGACATGGGGGACCAACGTCACGCGTTCGGCCTGAAGGACCGGATAATCCGGGCTCGGCGGGTCGTTGGGGTAGACATCGGTGGCGTACCAGCACACCGTCCCCTCTTCGAGCATCTCGACCATCTCATCGGCATTCACACAGAGGGCGCGCCCGGTGTTGATGATGACCGGACACTTGGTGCAATGGGCAAGGAGATCTTTGTTCACCATACCCCGCGTTTCGTCGGTAAGCGGCAGATGCATCGAGATGTAGTCGGCATCCTTGACCGCTTCCTCGATGGTGGGGATCAGGGTGGCCACCTTGCTCTCACTGACGTACTTGTCATAGGCCACCACCTCCATGCCGAAGGCCCGGGCGCGTCGGGCGACCTCGGTGGCGATGTTGCCGCATCCGAGCAGGCAGAGCTTCTTGCCGTAGAGCTCGGTTCTCTTCTTGCTCTTCAACCAGTTGCCTGCACGCATCCCGTTGTGGTACTCGATGAGGTTGTTTGGTGCGCTGAGCATCAACGCAAAGGCGAGCTCGGCCACCGCAATGGAAGAGGACTTGGGAGTGTTGCGAACGATGATTCCCCGCTCTTTGGCGTGGGCGCTGTCGATGTTGTCGATGCCCACTCCACCGCGGATGATCACTTTCAGCTTTGGTGCATGGTCGATGTACTCCTTGGTACACTTGGTCTTGCTGCGTACCAACACGACATCTGCCTCACCAAGGCGGGCCTTGTCGCTCGTCACTTCGCCGAAGGCCTCAAGCCGTTTGGGCAACTCAGCATCAAACGCATCAGAAATGAGAATTAGCATAGTGATCCACTCCTCTACTGTCTATTGTTCGGGCATCTCGTGCCCACTCGATCAAGTACAGGATGATTGTACACCAAAACCAAAGGTTGTGTCTAATTTTATTTATAAATCTGACGTATCACTGAAAATTGGTAAGAAATGTTTCTGGATAGACCAATATTATAGATATGAACTAAAAAGCCGCCCTGACGGCGGCCTCTGGTGTTTAGTATCCTTTCGAGCTATGCAGTTTCCGATTCTTCTTCATCTGCTTGCG
>JALOBD010000098.1 GCA_023228445.1 Sphaerochaeta sp.
AGCGCCATGGGGAAGAGGGCCATGCCCAGCGGGGTGATCAACTGATGGCGCTCTGCGATGGGAATGAACTCATCTGGTGAGATGTTGCCCAATTCGCTGTCTATGAGGCGGGCCAACGCCTCATAGGCGACGACGGTGCCAGTTGCGCACGCAACAATCGGTTGGAAGTGCAGGGTAATGAGTCCCTCCTCTCCGTCGATTGCCCGTTTGAGGAGGAGCTCGATGGTGTTGGTACGCATCAGGCACGACTCCAGGTCGATGTTGTAGAACTGGATCGGGTTGGCTCCAGTGGTGCTGTCGAGGGCTATGAGAGCCTGTTTGAGCAGCGTTGCCTGATGGGGCCCATCATCCTTCTTCTGGGCGACACCGATGGCCAGGGTAGGGCGAGAGAGAAGACCGATGGCGATGCTGTCGGCGATGATGGCGGTGGCCACTTCGGTCAACTGCCATTGGTCGAATGAGCCGATGGCAAGCAAGAGGAAGCGATCGTCGGAGAGGCGGTACGCCGACCAGCCTTCGCGCTCTGCTGCGATGGAGCGTAGGCGGTCGGCCAGCTTGATGAGCACTTCGTCACCGTGGGTGTAGCCGTAGAGCATGTTCAGGCGCTTGAAGTTCACCGGATTGATGACCAGCAGCGCACAGGGGGGTCTCTTCAAGGCCCTGATGGTCTGGTTGAAGAGGCGCAGGTTGCCTAGGCCGGTCAACTCGTCGTGGTTAGCCGAGTGGAGTACTTGCCGGTTGAGGCGGTGGACTCTCCAAAAGGAGCGCAAGAAGAAGACGAAGAAGAGCAACAGGACCAGCGTGATGGTCACCGAGATCCAGTGGATCAACCAGTCGAGGGTGGAAAGATCGAAGAGGACCACCAACGAATTGGTGTGTTGGTCATCGCCTGGGATAGGGAGGCGGAAGAGAAGATACGCCCTCTGTTCGTATTTGACTCGTCGATAGTCGGTCGCATAGGCGGTGATGATTGCTTCAAGCTGCTCAAAGACTTCACCGATCTTGGCACTGTCAGTTGCGGCAATGATCCGGCTCTCGTTGTCCACGAGGGCGAGTCGGGTACGGGGATTGCGCCGGCTCAACTCCTCGATGATGTGCTGGGGGGTGAAGTCCTCATAGAGACGGAAGGTTCGGTCTGCATTGATGCCGATCTGTAGAATCGAGCCATCGCTCTTGCGATGAAATGCGTAGCGGTATGCGAGGCCGCTTGTCGCATCTGGGCGAATCTCTTCGATCACAGTCCGTTCGCTGCTCTCGGCAAACGAGCGTGCCGGATCGTCTGCGCTCGCTTGCCGGCCAAGGTGTGTGGCGTCACTTGTGGCAACGACAGTCAAGGTTGGGTCGTAGAGGTAGACGACATCGACGTGGAGGTCGTGGGCAAAGGAGGTCAAGGTCTCGCTCAAGAGGGGGTGGGGGTAGTCATCGATGATGGTAACCGCCACCTCGAGGGTGGTGGCCAACGCCTCCTCGAAGCGTTGCTGGGCATCGAGGGCGAGGCTGATGGTCTGTGAGTAGCTGTCGGCGGTAAGGGCCGCTTCCTGGAAGCGCTGCTCATAGTAAATACCTTGCAGTGAACGGATGGCCCACCATCCCGATCCGAGGAAGAGCAGAAGGATGACCAATGAAGGGATGATGACGGATTTGAGCCAAATACGGCGATTTGTGATTTGAGACCTCAGATTTCCCCTCCTCCTCGTATGGTTGGATGCTACCACTGCCGCCATAAGGCGTCAAGGAACGATGTGGTTGTTGCACCTTGGGGTACAGTGATTCCCCGTGCCCGATTGTGTCATTAGCGACGGTTGTTGTGATAGCTCCACGCTAGGATTTGTCGTATACTGACAGAACCAAGGAGGAGTACATGTATACACCAAATACTCATCGATATGATCGGATGACCTACAACACGTGCGGGAGAAGCGGCCTCAAGCTACCGGCGATTTCGTTGGGTCTGTGGCACAACTTCGGCGATACCACCTCGCTCTCCAACGCCCGCAGGATGTTGCACACCGCCTTCGATTTGGGCATCACACACTTCGATTTGGCCAACAACTATGGCCCACCACCGGGATCGGCAGAGCTGAACTTCGGCAAGTTGCTCGCCCAGGACTTTGCGTCCCACCGTGACGAGCTGATCATCTCCACCAAGGCTGGATACCTGATGTGGGACGGCCCCTACGGAGAGTGGGGCAGTCGAAAGTACGTGCTCTCCAGCCTCGACCAGAGCTTGAAGCGCATGGGACTGGAGTATGTGGACATCTTCTACTCCCACCGCCATGATCCCGATACCCCGCTTGAAGAGACGATGGGGGCGCTCGAGTCAGCCTATAGGGCTGGCAAGTGCCTCTACGTGGGCATCTCCTCCTACTCGGCGGCCAAGACGCGCGAAGCGCATGCAATCCTCACAAAGATGGGGGTGCCGCTGCTCATCCACCAGCCCTCCTACTCGATGCTCAACCGGTGGGTGGAAGAGGCGCTGCTCGAGACGGTTGAAGAGCTCGGGGTGGGGACCATCGTCTTCAGTCCGCTGGCCCAGGGGATGCTCACCGACCGCTACCTGAGCGAGATCCCTGCCAACAGCAGGGCCTCCAAGGCCGATAGCTCGCTCTCAAAGACCTTCCTCAGCGAGGAGAACCTGACCCACATCCGAGCTCTCAACGAGATTGCCGCCTCACGAGGCCAGAGCCTTGCTCAGATGGCGCTCGCCTGGTGTCTCAGGCGCAAGGAAGTGACCAGCGTCCTCATCGGGGCAAGTTCTCCTGAACAAATCCTCGAGAATGTGGGGTCATTGGAAAACCTTGCGTTTACCGCCGATGAGCTTGCACGGATCGATCGTCATGCCGTGGAGGGGAACATCAATCTCTGGGCGCGGTCGAGTGAGAATTGACAGGTGGGTTGACTTCTGTTATATTGTACGCAACCTAGTAGTGGGACCTCTCTGTGGTCCCGCTACATGTGAGGAGGCACTCGATGGCCCATGAACAACTGACTCTGTCGTTCCAGCTCTGTTTTCGTGTCTATGCCTTGGAACGTGAATTGATGGCGGCCTACCGGCCCCTGCTCGATGCGCTCGGGCTGACCTATCCACAGTACATCACCATGCTCTACCTCTGGGAGCATGAGAAAGGGACGGTGGGGGAGCTGTGCAGCGCCCTCAGTCTGGACACCGGCACGATGAGCCCGTTGCTCAAACGCCTGGAGGCCGCCGGCTTCATCAAACGCCGCCGGCTTCCCAGCGATGAGCGTACGGTTGAGGTGAGCCTGACCCGACAGGGCAGGGATTTGGAGAGCGCAGCCCTCTCCGTACCCGACCGCATCGCCACCTGTCTGTTGACCGGTGACAAGGATGAGCAGAAGCGGCGCTACGAGGAGCTCAAGCAGATCCTCGACCAAGCCTTGGACCAGCTGCGTACCAGCCGCAAGGCCCGTCAGGAGGCTCAGGTCAACTGACCTTGGTCCGCTTTTGTGGGCCGAGGGAGCTCATCAGGACCGTATGACCCTGCGCTTCGAAGATGGAGCGGGCCATTGTAAGATCTGCTACGGTAGGGCTCTTCACGTCCTTGAGCGGATAGTTCATCTTCAACTGCTCCCACTTGTAGGCACCCATGCTGTGATAGGGCAGGAGCTCCACCGTCTGGATGCAGGAGAAGCTGGAAAGGAACTGGGCCAGATTGGTGAGGCGCCCCTCATCCAATGTCCAGCCGGGCACCAGCACGTGGCGCAGCCATACATCCTTGCCGATGGCCTGGCAGTATGCCAGTGTGGCAAGGGTGTTGGCATTCCCCATGCCAGTCAGGCTGAAGGCCTGCCGATCATCCAGACTCTTGATGTCCAAGAGGATCAGGTCGGCTGCTTTCAGCACATCCCTGCTGATCGTAAGCGGCACACTGCCTGCCGTGTCGATGGCCGTATGGATCCCCTCCTTCTTGAGGGAACGCACCAGGGCCAGCACGAACTGCGGCTGTTTGAGTGGTTCGCCGCCACTGATCGTCACCCCGCCGCCGTTGGTGATGAAGGAGCGGTAGAGGAGGATGTCGGTGACCAATTCCTCGACGCTCATGCGTCGGCCGCCGTCCATGTCCCAGGTGTCGGGGTTGTGGCAGTAGCGGCAGCGCAGCGAGCAGCCCTGCATGAAGACCACATATCGAAGGCCGGGGCCATCGAGGGTACCCATCGTCTCGATTGAGTGTATATTGCCATAGAGTGCCATGGTTGACTCCTTATAACGAGTGGTGGAAGGTCCGGTGGATCACATCAAGCTGTTGCTCGCGCGTCAGCTTGATGAAGTTGACCGCATACCCACTGACTCGGATCGTCAGCTGCGGATACCGCTCGGGGTGCTCCATGGCATCGATGAGGGTATCCTTCTCCAGGACGTTGACGTTGATGTGGTGGCCCGCGTCGGCAAAGTAGCCGTCCATGAGGGAGACGAGGTTGTCGATCTGTGTCGCCTCACTCTTACCCAACGTCGCCGGTACCACGGTGAAGGTGTAGCTGATGCCATCCTGTGCCGAGGCGTAGGGTAGCTTGGCCACGCTCTTCATGCTTGCCACACTCCCCTTGGTGTCGCGCCCGTGCATCGGATTGGCGCCCGGGGCGAAGGGTTCGCCCGCCTTGCGTCCATCGGGTGTCGAACCGGTCTTCTCCCCGTAGACGACGTTGCTGGTGATCGTCAATACCGAGAGGGTCTGGATGGAAGCTCGGTAGGTCTGGTGGCGCCGCATCTTGGCGATGAAGTCCTCGACGAGATGTTGGGCGATTGAGTCGACCCGCTCGTCGTTGTTGCCATAGGCAGGGAAGGAGCCTTCGATCGTGAAGTCGACAGCCAGGCCGCTCTCGTCACGAATCGGCGTGACGGCAGCATACTTGATAGCGCTGAGGCTGTCGGCGACCACCGAGAGGCCGGCGATGCCCCCGGCCATCGTGCGCACGATCTTCTCGTCGTGCAGCGCCATCTCCAACGCCTCGTAGCTGTACTTGTCGTGCATGTAGTGGATGATGTTCAACGTATCGATGTAGAGCTTTGCCAACCAGCTGGTCATCGCGTCATAGCGGTCGATGACCTCATCGTAGTCGAGCACCTGGCCGGTGAGGGGCTTGAGCTTGGGGCCGACCTGGCTGCCATCCTTCTCGTCGCGTCCGCCGTTTATGGCGTAGAGCAACGCCTTGGCCAGGTTGATGCGGGCGCCGAAGAACTGCATCTGCTCGCCCAGACGCATCGCTGAGACACAGCAGGCGATGGCGTAGTCGTCACCCCAGTGGCAGCGCATCAGGTCGTCGCTCTCATACTGGATTGAGGAGGTCTCAATGGAGAGGTGGGCGCAGTATCGCTTGAACGCAGCAGGCAGCCTCTTCGACCAGAGTACCGTCAGGTTGGGCTCGGGGGCGGGGCCGAGGTTGGTCAGCGTATGGAGGAAGCGGTAGCTCATCTTGGTGACCTGGTGTCGTCCATCAAGGCCTACGCCACCGATGGACTCGGTGACCCAGGTGGGGTCTCCGCTGAAGAGAGCGTCGTAGGAGGGGGTGCGAAGGAAACGGATGATCCGCAGCTTCATGACGAAGTGGTCGACCAGCTCCTGAATCTCAGCTTCGGTGTAGGTGCCTGATGCCAGGTCACGCTCGCTGTAGATGTCCAGGAAGGTGGAGACCCGTCCCAGGCTCATTGCCGCCCCGTTCTGCTCTTTCGTTGCAGCCAGGAAGGCGAAGTACAGCCACTGGATCGCCTCCTTGGTGTCGGTGGCAGGCTGCGAGATGTCAAAACCGTAGGAGGCGGCCATCTGCTTGAGCGCCTGCAGCGCCCGAATCTGCTCGCTGAGCTCCTCGCGATCGCGGATGACACCCTCGCTCATCGCGTCGAAGGTGTAGGCCGCCTTCGCCGCCTCCTTCTGCTCGATGAGGTAGTCGATGCCGTAGAGGGGGAGGCGGCGGTAGTCGCCGATGATCCGTCCGCGTCCATAGGCGTCGGGAAGGCCGGTGATGATGCCACTGTGGCGTGCCCGCTTCATCTCATCGGTGTAGACATCGAAGACACCATCGTTGTGAGTCTTTCGGTAGGTGAAGACTTCGTCGACGCGCTCATCCATCTCTTTGCCATACGCCTTGAGCTCGGTGTGTACCAGACGAATGCCACCAAAGGGCATGATGGCCCGCTTGAGTGGCTCATCGGTCTGCAGACCCACGATTTGTTCAAGATCACGGTCGATGTAGCCTGCCTTGTGGCTGGTGATCGTCGAGATGGTCTTCTCATCGATGTCGTACACCCCTCCGCGCTCGCGCTCGAGGGCGAGCAGGCCCTTGAGCTTCTCCCACAGCGCGACGGTGCGCTCGGTGGGGGAGGCGAGAAAGGTCTCGTCGCCATCATAGGGGGTATAGTGGTCACTGATGTATGACCGCACGTCTATATCAAAGCGTTTCTTCATGGTATTTCCTCTTGCCATCAACTTTCGTATACTGGTTCTACCACTGTTCTACCATGGACAAGAGAGAGTTACTGTGATTGAAATCACAATAGAAGCATTTTACTAGGAGTTTTGATGGAAAGCGCTGAACCCTGTAAGGATTGCACCAATGACCAGTGCATCCGAAACGTTCCACTCTTTGCCAGCCTCAATATCGAAGCAGTGCACGCCCTCACTGCCCAGATGGAGCACAAGCGCTACCAAAAGGGGGAGATCCTCGTGCGTGAGGGTGATCGTGCCGATGGGTTCACGGTCATCCGCAGCGGGAGTGCGAAGGCCTATCGGCTGAGCGCCGATGGCCGCGAGCAGATTCTCTACATCTTTCCGGTCAATGACTACTATGGCGCGCGCTTTCTGCTCACCGAGGAGGAGGTCCCCTATACCGTTGAAGCGCTCGAGGAGTGTGAGGTCTGTATCCTGAGCAAGGAACATTTCCGCACGCTGCTCTTCACCCAGCCGGAGGTGGCCATCGAGATCATCGAGGCGATGGCCAACCGGATGCGGGTTTTGGAGAGTGCGATGCAGTCGATGGGCGGGAGGAACGCAGACCTCAGGATCGCCAGCTTGCTGTTGGAGTTCCGCCGCCCCTATGGGCGGGAGGTCGACGGGTACACCGAAATCTACCTGCCGCTGTCACGTGAAGGGCTTGCCAACTACCTCGGACTGGCGCGCGAGACGCTCAGCCGCAAGCTCAACGACCTGGAGGAGGAGGGGATCATCACCCTCATCGGCAGCCGGGTCGTACGGCTTGATGATCTTGAGCGTCTGCTCGCTCTTGCCAGCATCGTCTCCTAATCGAGGTGTTCGATCCGCTCATAGAGGGTGGCTACCTCCTCTCCATTGAAGGAGCGGCCCATCACCAGCGTGATGGTGAGGATCACGGGGATATTCAACGCAAGGCGCGTGAGACCGAAGCGAAGGCCCAACGAGCTCAGCTCAAAGAGGATCATCGGGATCTTTGTCGTCGACCAAGCGCCGATGAGAATCAGGATGTTGGTGAAGGTGGCACCCTTGCGCATGAAGGCTGCAGCAATGGGGAAGACCACGTAGAGGGGGCCTGCCGCCGCGCTGCCCAGGATGAATGCCAATACCCCTCCTGTGAGACCCGATCCCTCGCCCATGAAGCGCACCATCGTCTCACGCGGTACCCAGATATCCAGCAGGCCGAGGAGGATGAAGACCGGCGGGAGGATGAGCAGCATCTCCTTGAAGGAGGAGAGGACGGTAGTGGCTGCACGGCTTCCTGTCGGGCGGTCGATGAAGAAGAGCAGGGCGATGAGGGTGGCAGAGACGAGAAAGAGCAGGTAGGATTTGATACGTTTCATGTGACCTCCTAGGCGACGACCTTGCTGATGACGAAGGCCACCAGGAAGGAGAGGGCGAAGGCGAGGCTGTTGCGCAGGGCGGTGAACTTCTTGCCAAAGAACTTGACTTCAAGGGGTATTGTGATGACACCGACCATCGTCAGCGTCGAGACGAACGCAGAGAGTTGCATGTAGCCGGCCCCGCTCTCCAGCAGCATCGCCGCCATGGGGAAGGCGACGAAGGCCGGGATCAGCGTGATCGAGCCGACGAGGGCGGCAGCGAGGGTTCCCCACCACCCTGACGAGGAACCGATGATCGATCCGATCAACGCTGGGCTGAGCAGGGTGAGGATCAGGCCGATGGAGGTGATCATCCCCAACATCTGAGGCAGGATGTTCTCAAAGGATTTCCATGCCTTGATGAGCGAACGCCGGGTTTTTTCCCGATCCTTTGCAAATGAGAGCAACAGCAGCGCCAACGCGACTGTATAGAAAATTATGGTCTGCACCGATGGGTTCCTCCGATACGGATAGATATACTGCATTTACTTGCTATTGGCAACTAAATGGATGGGTTTTCGAGCATTGCTGCACACCCAGTGGCAAACGAACAATTCATTCCGTTTGTTCGCTGTGAC
>JALOBD010000099.1 GCA_023228445.1 Sphaerochaeta sp.
ACGAAATACAGTACAATATATCCTGATATGTAGTGAAAGATGGTATGGAGGATTGGAAGGTGAGCAGACGATCACCTGCGGTGCAGACACTCGCCAAACCTGCCGATAGGTACAAGCGGTTCAGGCTCTATATGCACAAGTACTGGACGCTCTACGCGCTGTTGGCACTGCCGATCACCTACTTCATCATCTTCAAGTACATCCCCATGACCTACATCCAGATCGCCTTCAAGCGCTATAGCATCGTTCAGAGCCCGTGGAAGATGCCGCTTGCAAACAACCATGGATGGCAGTACTTCATCCAAGCCTTCAAGACACCGGACTTCCATCGGGCGCTGCGCAACACCTTCATGCTGAACTTCCTCGATCTGGTGATGGGCTTTCCTGCCCCGATCATCCTTGCGCTCCTGCTCAACGAACTGCCGTTCAAGGGGTTCAAGCGCGTCACACAGACGGTGGCCTACATGCCGCACTTCCTCTCATGGATCATCATCAGCGGGCTGGCGCGCCAACTCTTCGCCCCGACCAGTGGCCTGGTGAACATCGTCATCCAGCGCATCGGCGGACAATCCATCCCCTTCCTCAACGCCCCTGCCCACTGGGTGGCCACCTACGTCCTCTTGGGGGTGTGGCAGTCGATGGGGTGGAATACGATCATCTATCTGGCCGCCATCACGGCCATCAACCCTGAGCTCTATGAGGCTGCCGATATCGATGGAGCTGGGCGGCTTCAGAAAATCTGGTACGTCACCCTGCCGAGCATCAAGGGCACCATCGTCGTGCTCCTGATCCTCGCACTGGGAAACATCCTTGGCGGCGGGTTCGACCGCCCGTATACGTTGGGGAACCCGCTGGTTCGCAATGTCAGCGAGGTCATCCCGACCTTCGTCTACTCATGGGGCATCAAGGGGCTGCAGTTCTCGTTGACCACCGCGGTGGGGCTCTTCCAGTCGGTCGTGGGGGTTGTCTTCCTCTTGGGGGCAGACTTCCTGGCAAAGCGGGCCGGAGAACGGGGCATCGTATGAGGAGGGGGGCATGAGGATCAAGTCACGCTCACAGCGCATTGGCGATTGGATCATCGTCCTCCTCTGTGCGTTCGTCATCTTCATCTGCCTGCTGCCGATGGTCAACATCCTCGCCCGCTCACTCTCCTCCCCCCAGGCGTTGATGCGCAACGAGGTGCTGCTCTGGCCCAAGGGGCTGAACTTCGACGCCTACCAATACGTATTGAAGGATAAGACCTATACGTGGTCGATGACCTGGACGGCGATTCTCACCGCCATCGGGATGACGCTCTCGCTGGTGATGACCACCATCTGCGCCTACCCGTTGATCTACCCGCAGCTCAAGGGGAGACGGTTCATCAACACCTTCATCATCTTCACCATGTACTTCAACGCCGGGACGATCCCGATGTACCTGCTGCTCAAGGACCTGAGCATGCTCAACAAACCGATCGTCCTCATCGTCCCCTACTGCCTCTCGGTCTTCAACATGATCATCATGAAGAGCTTTTTCTACTCGATTCCTGACTCACTGCGCGAATCGGCGCAGATCGACGGGGCGGGCCCGGTGATGGTACTGGTTCGCATCTACCTGCCGCTCTCCACCCCGGTCATCGCCACGCTCGCCCTCTTCTATGCGGTGGGACGCTGGAACGGCTTCCAGGATGCGCTGATGTTCATGAATGTGCGCAAGTACTATCCCATCCAGCTGCTGCTCTACAATTTGATCAACGCCATCTCGTCAATCGAGGTGGCCATCCAAGAGGGGTTCTCGACCCCCGGGCTGAACGAGACCATCAAGACGGCTTCGGTGATGTTTGCCACCGTGCCGATCCTGCTCGTCTACCCATTCTTACAACGGTACTTCATCACCGGGGCGACCCTCGGTGCGATTAAGGAGTGAATTTTGTAATCAGGCTCACACCTGATACAACGAAGGAGGACAACACAATGAAGAGACTGCTCGTACTTATGACGGTATTGGCGCTACTCTTGCCGCTCTCGCTTTTTGCGCAGGCGGCCAAGGAAGCGACCACCGTCGCAGAATTGGGACCCGATGGCCGCTTCACCACGACGCGGAAAATCACCGTCGAGGTCTTCGACCGTGGCGTCGACGATGGCCGTACACCGGCTGAGAAGAACGTATGGACCGAATGGATGAAGGCGGAGGTGTTGAAGAAGTACAACATCGACGTGACCTTCATCCCCGTTCCCCGTTGGACCGAGACCGACGCCATCAACAACCTGCTCGCAGCAGGCGATGCCCCGGATGTGTGCTACACCTATAGCTACCCGACGGTGCAACAGTACGCCGCGATGGGTGGGGTGACCGACCTGGCCCCGTATGTTGAGCAGTACAAGCACCTGTTGCCGAACCTGTTCGACCTGCTGGAGGACATCAACGTCTACAACAACCTCGATCCGAAGACCGGCACGCTCTGGGCTTTGGAGGCGCGGCAGTTCTACCCGCACCGCAACAGCGTCTTCGTCCGCGAAGATTGGCTGAACAAGCTTGGCTTGGCCAGACCGACCAACCATGCCGAGTTTGAGGCGATGCTCAAGGCGTTCAAGGACAACGCCCGGTTGTTGCTCGGCGCAGATGCGTCGAAGATGATCCCGATGTCCATCAGCGTTGACATCGGCTGGATGGGTGACCCGCTGACGACGAGCTTCGTGCCCGAGGGACTGAGCGATGAGCTCTTGTGGTCCCTTGGCTACGACGACCGGCGCATCATGTGGCCCGGCTACAAGGAAGGCATCCGCTTGCTCAACAAGTGGTACAACCTTGGCTACATCTGGAAGGACTTCCCGCTCTACCCGTTCGGGGACCAGACCTACCACGACAACCTCGTGCGCTCCGGCTTCGTGGGTGCGTTCATGCACAACTGGGACTACCCCTACCGTGCAGGTGGAATCGACATCCAGACGACGCTTGCCCAGACTGGCGGCAGCTTCATCGCCGTCGATCCCTTCCCCAACGACGCGGGCCTGTACCGCAAGTACCTGCCGTCGACGACCGGGGACCGGAAGATCTTCTTCCCCAACACCAACAAGGAGCCCTTGGCCTCACTGCTCTACCTTGAGTGGCTCTCCACGCTGGAGAACCGCAAGTATCTGCAGATTGGACCATTGGGAGTGACCCACAAGGTATTGGACAGTGGTGCGATCCAGATCATTCCGGCAGCAGTGCCCGAGTGGATCCAGAACTCGGCTGACAACATCGACTACACGATGGTCATCAACGGCAAGGACCTGGGCAGCGCACAGCTGAACGGTCTGTCGCTTGGCCTTGGCTACAGCGGTGTCGATCCCAAGTATCTGGAGGAGTCCTACCGCATCGAGCAGCACGACGGACGGATTGTGAAGAACTACACCGTCGGCACCCTCGAGGCCCAGGTGGGTCTGGACAACGTGCTGCGCGACAAGCGCAACGACTTCCTCGTGCGGGCGGTTGTGGCCCCCACGGCGCAGTTCAACGCCGTCTACGATGCAGGGTGGTCCGACTACCTGGCAACCGGTGGACGGGCGATCATCCTTGAGCGCTTGGCACGCTACGAGGAGATCTACGGTGTGAAGATCCAGCTTCCTGCTGGATACGTACTGTAGTCATCAAGACATGTTCGACCATGAGAGCCGCCTGCAAGGGCGGCTCTCATGATTGACAGCTGGTTTATGGTGGGATACATCGGAATTGTATTTCAAATGTAAGGAGCAGGAATGTATTATCCAAGGCATGCAGAGGAGGTCGTACAGCGCCTCGCCAAGCGAAAATCGGTTTTGGTGCTCACCTGAGCACGTAATACCGGAAAGGCAACTCTTTTCAAGACTCTGCTGCCCTCTGCTCTGTGCGTGACCTTGAGCCATCCACTGATACGAGAGAGTGCTAGAGAGAATCCCTCGCTCTTTTTTGACCGGTACAAGCCGCCGGTTGTGGTTGATAAATCCAGAAGGTCCCTGAACTCTTTGAGTACATACAGGATGTTGTCGACGAGAAGGGGGACAAGGGGCAGTTCTATTGTACCGGCTCACAAAACTGTACGTTGATGAGAGGCGTAAGTGACAGTTTGGCCGGCAGGGCCTCCATTATCCGGTTATTGGGTCTTTGACTGCGTGAAATTGTACAACGCACATATCGTACTCCATTTCTGCCTACCGTTGGTCACCATGAAGCGGTATCGGCATCGAAGGTACCGTTCGAGTATGACGATGTTGCCAGGATGAAAATACCTGATGACAGACTATTGACTATAGTTATGCATCATGCCTAATCAAAAGTGCCTGTGACTCGAAATATTTCACAGTATTCGTTTGCGACCTGTGAAGAGACGCTGAGAGGAGGGATTGGGAAGGTAACACTCATGGGATGGGTTGTTCAGTCGGCCGGTCGTGATTTCTCATTGTGGACACAGAAAGAGATTCTCCAGTTCATTGTATCGGGTGGGTTGCAGAATCCCGTGTTTATACATTCAAAAGAGTTTGTCCGAAGTGTTGAGATTCCTGCCCCGATCTGCGACAGGTATCGCTTTGAGTTTGGCTTTGATGAGGGCTATTTATCCTATTTTTTCAGCAATGGACAGAGTAAGTGGGTCATCAAGTCGCTCCATCGAGCAGACGAAGGAAGCGAGACAACCTTTCGGTTGGCGTTTCGAAACGCTGTATACCTCACGGAGGAAGGATAGCACCATGGAGGGTCGACGATGTGTATATTGTGGGAGTGAAGAGCTCTTCATCAAGAGCGATTCTCTTGAACTGCATGAGCCGTTTCTGGGTGTTCGGCAAGTGGCGATCGAGGCCCTGACATGCCGGACGTGTGGATTTGAGGAGTACCTTCCCTCCAATGACCAGACGATTGAACGGGCATTGTCCGATCTCAAGAAAGCGTCGATGGTGCATCTCCTCAATGATCTGAACAGCAGTGGATTGACCAATGCGTACATGGAACGTGCGCTTGGTCTTCCTGCCCGGACGCTGGCTCGGTGGAAGAACGAGGCATCCCTCATGCCATCGGCTGCAGGCCATGCCCTGATGAGATTGATCTGGACCTTCCCGTGGCTCCTGCAGGTGGCCGAAGCGGGGTTTGATGAGCAGAAAGCCCAAATCCTGCTGCTCAAGGCAGCAGGCAAGGAAGAAGAAGGGAGATGTGAACCTTTGGTCCTTTGATGTGCGGTGATGTCCTGACCCTGCCGGCTTGGATGGAATGAAGGATGAGAGGGATTGAAGTGGAGGCTCCCGAACGGTAGCCTCCATTGCTCATGCGTCGAATCCGTAGACCTCGATCTGGGTGAGGGCGGGGAAGGGAGAGGGGTCATCCGCCTTCTTCAGCGCGTGCAGCGTCAAGGCCGTGATGGTGCGCGCCTCTAAGCTCGCCGATTGCGGTAGTGCGCTCTTGGTGAGGGGGATGGTGACGGAGGAGTCGTCACTGAAGGTGACGGTCGCCTCCTCCCACCAACTGTCGTGGGGAAAGTCGGCGCGTAGCGTGAGGCGCACCTCATCGACGACCACGGGCCTACCGAAATTGATGGTAAGCGCTGCCTTCGGATCTCGGTTGATGCCCCAGCTCTGGTAGGGGTACTCACCGTGTGATGCGTTTTCGAAGATGCCGTCGATGGCATTGCGGGCGGCGAAGGCCAGCTCGTTGCGTGTCTCGACGTTGGCAGTGGCGTGGGGGAAGAAGCCGCTGATGGTGTGGTGGTCGTAGGGGTTGCGGGCGAGGTTGCGCCTGCGCGCTGCCTCACTCTCATCGGCCTTGGTGATGTGCATCAGGTGAATCGAACCGCTGAACGCCTTGGGGCTGAAACAGGAGCGATTGTCAGCCGTTGGGATCGGGTAGTTGAACGGTGAGCCATCGAGGTAGAGCAAGGTTGTGCCGATTGCCTCATCGAGGCACACCCAATAGAGGCCCGGCTCCCCGTGTGTGTCGATGGCGATGCGGTCGCCGTCACGGTAGGCTTGGGTGTGGACCGCTGCAATACCGGGCCCTGAGGGACTGCTGATGGTCAGTGTCTGTTCCTTTTCGTTGATGACTTTCAGGCGTAATGATTCCATGTGCTATCTCCTTCTTCAAACATTCCTTCTCACGACGGTCCACACCACGCCGTGTTCGAAGGCGACGGTGGTGCGGTAGAGGGTATCGGGCCACGCTTGACGCAGCCGCTCATCGTCGATGGCGATCGCCTCGACGGTCGCTTCGACCGGTCGGTCGAAGACAATCTTCCAGCTGTCGAAGATGAGGGCGTTGCCCTCGCCTTCCGGTTGGTCGACGGTCATCAAGGTAAGCAGCGGGGTGTGTTGAGCTTCGATGCGCTCGCTGACCACTATTTTAGTATCGTCGATGGTGACTCTTCGTCGGTAGCTTGTAACGCCTGCTTCCCGTGCATATGCCTCGTTCAGCTCGAGGTCAATGGAGGAGTCGGAGACTGATATGACTTGTGCCTTGAAGGCTTCTCCTGGCTCCTGACCGTAGGGAGGGAAGTTGGCGACGTTGTGGTAGTGGCTCTGCATCGGATAGAGGGTGTAGCGATGCTCGTTGAAGGTCGTCTTGGTATAGGTCTCCACCCCTATATCGATGAGCAAGGGCTTTTCTCCGTCATAGAGGATGAGGGAGCCGACATCGTTGTGGTTGTGGCTGTCGTTGTTGTCCCCGGCTTTGACGGCGAGGGTGAAGGAGCCGCGGCGATAGATGGCCAGACCGACGCTCGGATACCAGATGAAGGGGTTGGGCGCAGGAGCCGGGGGCAGTGGTTCATCGAGCAGCTGTTGGCCGTACATGAGACGGAGGAGCCGGTAGAAGAGGTTGTACTCACCCAGACCGCTATCGAAGGGGTGGGCCTTGAAGTCCTCCAGGGCCTTGCGCACCAAGGCTTGGTCACCCAACGCCTTGCCGAAGAGGTACTCGCGCACCCCGAGGATCCCGGCTTTGGGGGAGCAATCGGCGAAGTTGAGGTAGAGCTCGCCAGCGATGTGGACGTTGGTGATGTAGGAGGCGATGTTGTGAATTTTACTCTCTTTGTAGAGCGATGTGACACCCTCCCCAATCGCCTCCTCCAAGAGGTGGAGCGAGCCCCACAGGCAGAGACCGGCGGCGCGCCAGTAGGATGCCCCCTCGTCGCAGCAGCCGTCCTCGCCGTATTGGTCGAGCCAATAATCGAGCGAAGAGGCGGCCTTGGTGATGAGGCGCGTCCGCTCCTCCGTTTCAAGGCCCATGGTCAAGGCGGTGAGCAATACGTTCTGGGTGCACCAGGTGGTCCAGTTGTTGAGCATGTCGTCGGTGCCGCCCATCCACCACGAGTGGTCATCGAGATAGGGTCTGACCAACCGCTCATGCAGGTGGTGGTGGACGCTCTCGATGACCTCTCTGCCGGCATAGGCAGCCAGTTCATCCTCGAGGAGCAGCACAGAGAGGGAGAGCAGCGCGGCAGTATCGCAGGAGAAGAGGTCGAGGACGGGGCGGGAGGTGAGCGGGAAGGGGTGGGCCGGGGTGTCGCGCCCATACTTGTTGTGTGCCGGGAGCACCCAGGTCGGTTCACCGATGAGTGCCCACAGCCCTTCGACAATCTGGGCCACGAAGCGCCCACGGTGCTCGATGCACTCGGCGAGGACCAGCGAGCCGAGCATCCGTCGTCGCTCAAAGTACGGGGTCTCGTAGTTGGTGCGGTTTCCGTTTGCTACAAACTGGCGGTACAGCGAGAAGGGCAAGGGAGCCCAGGGCCGTGAGAGCGCCTCTTCCCCATTTCTGATAGCGTTTGCTTTAAATTCAGCAGCGATTGCTTGCCATACACCTCTGTTGGAAGCCTTCATTTCAACGAGAATACGATCTTTGCTTGGCTTGTTGGCGACCGCCGGTGACACCATTGCGCACCTCCTTGGGTTCACACGCAATTCTTGACCAAGTTGGAGTAAAATGCAAGTATTTTGATAAAAAAGAGATGGTGTGAGCGGGAGGAGTGCGATGAGGGTATTGGACGGGTATGCAGAACTGAGTGAACATGAGCGAAAGACGGCGCTGGATGATAGCTCTGCCATCGTACGGAATAATTTGGAGACTTTCACCTACCGCTGTCAGAACCACAGCAGCGTCAACAACTACTACCTTCCCCGTGATAACGACGAGTGGACCACTGGCTTCTGGCCTGGGGAGATCTGGCTCGCCTGGGAGCATACCGGCGACGAGGTGTTCAGCCATGCCGCCCAGATCCACGTTGAATCCTTCCACCACCGGATCGTCAACAAGATTGCCGTCGACCACCATGATATGGGCT
>JALOBD010000100.1 GCA_023228445.1 Sphaerochaeta sp.
AACTGTATGACATGCTCAACGGACTCCTGCGGTTGAGAAATACCGACATCTATGTAACGGGAAGCAATTCTAAGATGCTCACGAGCGACGTTCTGACTGCGTTTCGTGGTCGTGGTGACAAAGTTGAAATCTGGCCCTTATCTTTCAAGGAGTTTTATGGATTCGTTGCAGGTGATATAGATGAAGCATTTGAGCAGTATGCCTTGTATGGTGGGCTCCCGGGAACACTCTCCTATAGTGAACAAGAGGACAGGATATCTTACCTCGAGAGCCTTTTTGATGAGATCTACTTCAAGGACATTGTCGAGCGATATGGCATTGAACTTCCTGAGATCCTTGCGCAGATCACCGACGAGCTGAGTTCATCGATCGGCTCGCTTACGACTGCCAGCAGCCTTGCACGCGCCTTGTCTTCAAGCAAAAGATCTCAAGTAAACTCCGTTACCGTGTACAGCTATCTTGGATATCTGGAAGAATCATTCCTGTTTCGGTGTGTCAAACGCTATGATGTCAAGGGAAAGAGGTATTTTTCCTATCCAGTGAAGTATTATTGTGCTGATGTGGGACTTCGGAATGTCCGCTTGAATTTTCGCCAGCAGGAGGAGTCCCACATCATGGAGAACATTATCTACAACGAACTAGTCAGTCGCGGGTATGCCGTTGATGTGGGGGTCGTGACCGTCGATCAACAGGGTGAAGACAAGAAGGTGAAGCGGAAGAATTTTGAGATAGATTTCATCATCAACAAAGGAATGAAGAAATATTACATTCAATCAGCGTTGAGAATGGATACCCTTGACAAGAAGATGCAGGAGCAGCGCCCATTGCATGCCGTGAGAGATTCCTTTTCGAAGATCATCATTACCAAAACAAGAATGAAGCCATGGATGGATGACCACGGCGTGAAACACATCGGATTGTATGACTTCCTTCTCGATGAAAAAGCCATCGATTTATAAAAGAGCCCATTTTTAAGTAGGTCATTTTATTGAGTAACTTCTCAATGATCGAGGATCCTGTACATACAGCAGAGCTGAAGAGCATCGGTAGCAACGTGCAGTGGTTCGATCCTGTTCCTGCCATCGTGTGTGCTGCTCACCTCCAGATCGTCTGCCGATGCTTCGCAACCTTTCCATTCTTTCGCTCTGTATGGCAGGGCTCTGGTTGTACGAGAGAGAATGGTCGTGCACCGTCGGCTCCCCAGCCTTGCATTCAAGAGAGAGCGATACTATCATAAGGCCATGAACCAGATTGTAGTAGGCAGCAGGGTCTCTTCCACCGATGATGGCATCACACTCTTGGACTTCGACCCGAAAACCGGAGCGCTCTCCTATCACCACGCCATCGGGGGGGTGGAGATGCCCACCTATCAGGTGTGGGATGAGCAGAAGCGGATCCTCTATTCGGTGGCCGAAGAAGCAAAGGGGATGGTACATGGCCTCCACTTCGATGAGGGTCTGCACTCCAAGACGGTCTTCTCAGCCCCAAGCCTCGGCAGCGGGCCCTGCCACCTCGCCCTCAGCCCCGACGGGAAGGCGCTGGCGGTGAGCAACTACAACAACGGTGTCTTCACCCTCATCGCCCTCGAGGAGGGATCGCTGCCCAACTACAGTGAGCAGTACGAGGACAGCAGCGTCCACATCGACCGCCAGGAGTCGAGCCACGTGCACTGCTGCCACTTTGTCGACGGCTCCTCGTCGATCCTCGTCACCGACCTTGGCGGAGATACCATCCACTACTACCGCAATGAACTGCGCCTCCACGACACGATTGCAACCCCTCCTGGTTCGGGGCCGCGCCACCTTGCCCTCAGCAGTGATGAGCGCTACCTCTTCGTCAGCGGTGAGCTCTCCAACGAGGTGTTGGTTTACCAGATGGGCAAGAGCCCTACCCTGATCCAACAAATCTCCACCATCCCGCCGGGCTTTGGCGAGGAGAATACGGTCAGCGCCATCGCACTCTCGGGCGATGGTCGCTTCCTCTACGTCGCAAACCGGGGCCACGACTCCATCACGATCTTCTCGGTCAAGGAGGGGTGGCTCAGCCGCCTCAGCTGGTGCTTCACCGAGCGCACCCCCTGGGACTTCGCCCTCTCCGGTGATGAACGCTTCATCATTGTGGCCAACACCACCAGCGGTTCGGTGACCGTCTACCCCCGTGACGGGGAGAGTGGCGCACTCGGCAAGCTCGCCCACCGGATCTCGGTGGACCGCCCCAGCTGCATCACGCTGCTCTAGGCGACCAGGGTGGCGATCAGGAAGGCGCCGACAGCCAGGAAGATGATCAAGACGGCTGCCATCGCAGCAAGCATGATGGTACTTCTCTTATAGTGTTTCATGGTACGCTCCAATTGAGTTGACCAGGTCCTCGACGCTGATGTCCAGGGCCTTCATTGTCTTGACCAAGGCGGGCAGCTTCTTCTGGTAGAAGAAGGTGCGCTTGAGCGCCTTGATCGTCTTGACAGCATCCTTGGCGGCAAAGTAGCCGATGCCACGTTGGTTCTCCAAGACCCCCTGCTCCAAGAGGTGGGTGTATGAACGCACCACCGTGTTGGGATTGACCTCCAGCTCGACGGCCAGATCCCTGACCGACGGCACGCGCTCCCCGTCGCCGTAGTGGCCTGCGATGATCAGGTCACAGAGGTGGTCGGCAATCTGCAGGTAGATCGGTGCATTGGTATCAAACTGCATCGGTGGCCTCCACTTCCGTGAGCCTGAAGTAGGCTGTGATCTGTAAGACGATGGGGATGATGAGGTAGTTCAACAGCTGCCCTGCGACCTTCCACGTCTGTATTGCTCCCATCATCGCATCGAGGCGCTCTCTTTCGACTCGAGCCAACGCTTCAAAGAGCCCGATCCCCCTCCCCATCCTGATGGTGACAAAGAGTCTGAGGAAGAGGAAGCCGATGGCAACCGAGAGGAGTACCACGATGGTGAAGGCGAGGGCTGTCTTGACGAGTGCCATCTTGCGAAAGAGCGTGGAACCGAGCACGAAGATCGAGTTGATGACCCAGTAGCGCGCGATGAGGGTGAAGAACGCCGGCATCGCGAAGGGATTGAAGATGGCGGCGGGGTTTTTGAAGATCAGGTACAACGACGGCTCGATCACCAGCGAAGAGAGGACGAAGAACACCGTCAGCACCACCGGGTACGCCACCATCGCCAAGAGGCTCTTGGAGAGGAACTTCTCGCCATTGGTGGCCGGCAGCATCAAAAAGGTGTGTTGGTTCTCCTTCTTGAAGAGGTCGTCAGCGAAGAGGGCGACGGTGATGATGATGCCCCCGACGAAGAGGAAAGGAGGAAAGAGCGTACCATAGACCTCCTGGGGGAATGGGGTTCCGGCATACCGGGCGATGATGGACTGCAGTGTCTCATTTCCCAGCAGGACGAGGATGATGACTGCTGCGTAGATCACCAGATCTCGCCGCCCGATGATCCACTCACGTTTTACCAGTGCAATGAACCGACTCATAGCCGCCCTCCTTTCTCCACGAGGATGTTGAAGATTGTCTCCAGGTCCAGCGACTGTCCGCTCTGCCCCTGGGCGCGTGATCTGAGGACCATCCAGCCACCGAGGACCTTCTCCTTGTAGAGGACGTCATCACCGGGGTCTACCGAAACCAGATCCATGACGTAGGCATCGGTAAGCGTGTCGAGGCCCTCATTGAAGATCACCCTCCCCTGGTCGAGGATGATGATCGGGTCGATGAGAGCCTCCATGTCGCGCACCTGGTGGGTGGAGATGACGAAGGTGCGCTCCTCACTCATCGCACTGGCAACGATCTGACGGAATTGACGCTTGCTGGGGATGTCCAGGCCGTTGGTCGGCTCATCCATGATGAGGAGGCGACAGTTGCTGGCCAGGCCGAAGGCGAGCAGGTACTTCTTCTTCTGCCCGAGCGACATCTGGTCGAGGCGCTGCAAGAGGTCAAGGTCGAACTCAGCGGCGTACTGGGCGAAGCGCTCATGGTCGAACCGCCCATAGAAAGGGGTGAGCATCGCCAGGTACTGCTGGCTCTTCATCCGGGGAAGCGGAAACTCCTCGCTGAGGTAGAAGATCTCGCCGAGCAGCGAAGGAGTGCGCCGTTGTGGATTTTCTCCCATGACACTGAGCGTCCCCCCTTGGGCGAAGAGCTGGCCCCCGAGCAGTTTGAGCAGCGTGCTCTTGCCCGCCCCATTCTTGCCCAGCAAGCCGTAGATGTTGCCACGCTCCAAAGAGAAGGAGAGGTCCTTGAAGAGCGGCGTGTGTTTGTAGCTGAAGCTGAGGCCATCGACCTCAGCCACCCTGTAGTGGTCCATAGCCACCTCCTGTATTGGTGTACTAAGGTAGTAGTACACTATTAGCTGCTCTCTGTCAACCACTGTGCACTCGAATTTGATTCTTTTATGAGACCGTGTTGGTCAACTTCCTCAGGCTCGCGGCCAGATCCTCGTGAACCACCAGCCTCGGGTCGAAGCGCAGCAGTCGGAAGGTGAGCTGGATGCAGAAGCCGATGGCCACAGCGCTGAGCAGGGTCCCCCACCCCAGCATGCCACCGAGCAGGTACCCTGCCACGGTCGCCGAGACCTCGATGCCGACACGGCATACCCCCACCGAGAACCCGGTCTTGCGGGAGAGCAACACCATGAGGCTGTCGCGTGGGCCGGCGCCGAATCCACTGGAGATATAGAAGTAGGAGGCCAGTGCGATGACGAAGAGGCCCGCCATCATCTGCACCACGCCAATGACTGGACTGGTACGCTCGACAAAGAGGCCACTGGAGAGCAGGAGGTTCATGAAGAGGCCGACGAAGACCATGTTGAACACCGTTCCCAGGCCGACCTTCTCACCGAAGATGAAGGTGATGACGAGGATCACCAACCCCACCGTGATGGTCATCGTACCGATCTGGGTGGCCAAGAGTTTGGCAAGACCTGCGTGAAAGACCTCCCACGGGGCGTAGCCGATGTGGGCCTGCATCGTCAGTACGATGCCCAGCGCGTAGAGGAAGAGGCCGAAGAAGAGCCGCAGGAGGCGTAGGGTGAAATCCTTCATGGTGAGCACTGTACTCCATCGCCCTCCAAATGCCTAGCCATCGCTACCACAGCCTATGCAAGCCCTCAACCTTGGCCTGCCACCCCTTTGTGGGAAGGGTCGGCGTGTCATCACCCTTGCCGTCCCATCCACCCAAGAGGAGGGCGACAGCGAGCAGGAGCGCCCCGTTGCCCGGCAGGTAGAGGGGGAGGTCGGCTTTTGGCAGCTGGGCGTTATGACCGTTTGGTGTGTAGGTATTCTTCGGCGAGTCCATGAGCAAGAGGTCCATGGCCAGGTCCGCCTCACCGAGGCGGGCGGCGCACATGGCCATGAGGGGAAAGTCCCATCCCCACAGCTCATTGAGGTCCCAACACTCGATGACCCGGTTCAAGGAGTTTCTCATGGTGGATAAGTCGACATCCCCGGCATCGAAGATCGTGCTGGCAAAGAGGAGGGAGGGGTGGTCAGCAGCGTACGCGGTATAGGTGTCCGGGCAGTGTTGATGGGCGAGGTAGACCTCCCCGTCGGTGGGAAGCGGGGCCAGCTTGGCAAGGGCTGCCTCCCACGCAGGATCGACCGCGCTGCCATACCCACCCATCATCTCGATGGCCATCGCGAGGGCCCACCGCCAGTACGAGAGTTCGAAGGTGGGGTTGAGTACATCGTTGGGGTCGTGGTTCTCCTGGACCGGGATCACCGGAGGCCCGAGGGTCCACGCCCCCATCTCCTCGTTCCAGTCGAGGTAGTCGACCATGAAGGTCGCCGTCTCTTCCACGATCGTCTGCCACGAGGCAAGGATTGGTGAATCGGGTTTGCATCGCTTCAACAGCGCGCCATAGAGGATCGGGTGGGGTTGCTGCCAGCAGAGGAGGCAGCCGATGGACGAGGGTGCATCACTGCCCTCCGGCTCGCTCATCTTGGGCCACCGTGCCCCCCGATACCCCTGCTCGCGCGCCCGCTTTCGGGCGCTGGGGAGAATCTCCAGATACCAGGAGAGGGAGCGTTCCAACCGTTCACTCTGGCCCCAAAGGGGGAAGTGTGCCCCGTGGAGGAGGTGCATCTCCAGGTGGAACTTCCCATACCAGGAGTTGCAGGTCAAGCCGGTCTCTGCCGGTGGCAGTGATCCGCCGCTCTGGATGGCCAAGAGGTAGCGCGAGAGGATGATCCGCCGCTCCAGCTCATCGGCCCGCTTGTCCGTCGAGCCGGCAAAGTCGACGAAGGCGCCCTGCTGCCAAAAATCCTCCCAATGCACGCGGCTGGCTTCCTGACACCGGGCAAAGTCGGTGACCTCACCTTCTCTACCGGGGCGGACAAAGAGGAGGTTGGCTTCAAGGCTCTCTTCGGTGGTGGTGATGACAAATTCGTGGTCACCCCGCTGCTCGAGGTGAGCCTTCGCATCCAGCTGGATGACGACGGTGTAGCGCATGTCGTCGATGGTGCGAGCAATGGCATAGGTCCTCTCCCCGCTCTCAGTGAGCAGTGAGCGGTGGGCAGCAGGCGCATCCCAGTTACTGCCGCTCTTGTGGTGCGATGGGTAGGGGAAGGAGAGGGAGATGGCCAGGGTGCTGGCTTTCAATGCACTTGATCGCAGGTGCACCGAGAGCTGGTCCTGGAGGGGATGGGCAACGGTGTGGACCGTCACCGGTACTCCCCTATGGCGGTAGGTGCTCTCAATCATCCCGGTATAGAGGTCGAGGCGCTGCGCAATGGCCGAGAGGGAGTCGACAGAGGGCGTTGATGCGCTCTCCCTCTCGTAGAGTGCAATACGAGCCAGGTTGAAGCGGTGGGGGTTGATCCTCAGGCGCTCGAAGAGCTCCTCTTGGCCGGTGGGGTCACTCATGTACCCCACCACCCCCCGTGCACTCTGGTAGGTCTTGCGCTGCAAGAGGTCGTAGCGCCTTGGTACGGCTCCGGGGTAGTCGTGCATCCCCCAGCTGGCCATCGTGGCAAGCGGCGTTGCCGCCTCATCAGCCGGGCGGATGGTCTGCAGGCCGGTGCAGTCAACGGTGGCGGCAAAATCACCGTTCCCGACGCTGAGAAATGAGGCGGGGTCCCAGGTTTTGACGATGGGATCGTGTCGTGTGATAATCGGCTTTCGGTCTATCGGCATGCCAACTCCCCATCCCGCTCGACGATCGGGATGAACACCGGCCGCTCATGGGGGGTGTTGTTCGGTGCGTGGTAGGTCAACATGAGCTGCCCATCGAGGGTTTTGAAGATCATGCCGTGCCCGCCATCTGCGGTGATGAGGGGCTGGGATCGTTGCACCCACGGCCCTTCGAGGCTACCGCTCTCACTCTTCGCATACCCCATGGCGTAGCCACCCTCGCCCTTGCTCGACCAGAGCATGAAGAGGTCACCCCCATCTCCCCGATAGAGGAAGGGGCCGTCGGTGACCCGGGCGTCGATGAGACTGCTGCCGTCACGGCGGGGCAACTTGGCCGTCCAGCCAGCCTCACTGGCTCGAAAGAGCAGGCGTGGCTCGCCGATGGCCCTCTTCAGATCCGCTGAGAGCGGCAGTGCGCACACCTCTCCATCGTTGACCTGTACCCACTCGTGGCAGAAGACCATCCACGGCTGTCCCGCTCCATCGATGTGGAGCGTTCCGTCCAAACACTCCCACGATCGGGGGGTCACCGGCCCCTCGCTGATCGCTTCAAAGGGGCCGAGCGGACTATCGCTGGCAAGGATCTGGGTGCCGCGTCGCTTTCCCTCAGCTTTGAAGGAGGCGAAGAGGTAGTAGCGACCTCGATACTCATGGCACTCGGGTGCCCAGAAGTTGTGGGTCGCCCAGAAGCCGGGGGAGGGGGTGAAGATGGTCTGCGGGCCCTCCCACTCGACGAGGTTGCTGCTCGTATACGCCTCAAAACCCACTCCCCTCGCCTTCCACGGGTCTTTGTCGGTGGTACCGTAGAGGTAGTAGGTGGCGGTATTTCGGTCGCAGAGGACGAACGGGTCACGCATCTGGATCTCATTGAGGTGCACAGGGGCCTCCTTTGGTGGTGATGGTATCGAGGGCCAGTATAGCCGAGAGGAGAGCCATTGAATAGAAGCCTTGTATTGGAGTGTACGCG
>JALOBD010000101.1 GCA_023228445.1 Sphaerochaeta sp.
TGCCGAGGCTGAGGATGTTGGCTGCGGTGTTCATGCTTCCACCTCCAGGGGTTTCTTGAAGCGCTTGTTCCAGGTGCGCCAGACGCGCTCGGCCAGGTACGGGTCGGCGAGGATCATCTTTGTAGCCACGATGACCAGGATGATGATGCCCTGCAGCACGTTGATCATATTGGCCGGAACGCCGACAAGGCGCTGCGTCATATCAGAGCCGACGATGAGGAGGCCGAAGAAGAAGGAGGCGGGGATGATGCCGATGGGAGAGAGGCCTCCGAAGAGGGCCACGACGATACCGGAGAACCCGTAGCCGGCGGTGATGCCCTCCAGTGCCCGGCGATGGACACCGGCCACCTCGATAGCCCCGGCGATGCCGGCAAAGCCCCCGCTGATGACCATCGAGACAACCAGGTACCACCCCACGCTGATGCCCCCGTAGCGCGCGGCCCGCCCACTGGCCCCGCTGGCGCGCATCTTGTAGCCGTAGTCGGTTTTCCAGAGCAGCAGGTAGATGAGCAAGGCGAGGGCCAGGGCGATGAAGAGGCCGGTATGGAGGCGGGTGCGCGGGATGAAGCGCGTCAGCCAGAGATTTCTGGTCAGGCGCATCGACTGGGGGGTGCCCGCTCCGCCGAGGGTCTTCTCGGCCGGGTCGAGGAAGGGACCGCGCAGCATGAAGGTGTAGAACTGGGCGGCGATGTAGTTGAGCATGACGGTGGAGAGCAGCTCGCTGACCTGCAGTTTCGCCTTCAGGATGCCGGCGATGAAACCCCACGCCCCGCCGAAGAGCGCTCCCGAGAGGAGGGCGAGCGGGATGAGGAGGGGCTTGGGCAGGGCAGGGAAGGAGAGGGCGACCATCGTGGTGCCGAGGATGCCCATCATCATCTGCCCTTCAGCCCCGATGTTGATGATGCCGCTGCGGTAGGCGACACTGATGCCTAGCGCGATGATGGAGAGCGGGATGGCCCTCAGCAGCACCTCGCTGATCTGCAGTGTTGTCTTGAGCGGCTCGAGGAGGATGACCAGGTAGGTCTTGGCCACATCGGCTCCGATGGCCAAGAGGATGATCGAGCCGGCGGCCATGGCCGCGGCGATGGCCAAGAGGATGATGACAGCGTGGTAGATGAGCTTAAAGTGTCTGGTCATCGGATACTCCTGCCATCAAGATGCCGAGCTTGCGGCGGTTCGCGTCCTTGCGCTCGAGGACCTGTTGGATTTTGCCCTTGAAGATCACCGCAACGCGGTCACAGAGGTCGAGGATCTCATCGAGCTCCTCGCTGATGAGGAGGATCCCGATACCCTCGCGCCGCTTCTCCAAGAGTTGGTGGTGGATGAACTCGGCCGCGCCGAGGTCGAGGCCCCGGATGGGGTAGACAGCAAGGAGGAACTTGGGCTTGCGGCTGATCTCCCGGGCCAGGATCACCTTCTGGATATTGCCCCCCGAGAGCGAGCCGGCGGCCACCGAGGTGTTGGGACTGCGGATGTCGAACTTTACGCGGAGGTTGGTCGCATTGGCTTCGATGGCCTTCTGCTTGAGAAAGTGGTGGTGGGCGAACTCGTCGCGCTCAGTGTCCTTGAGGATGAGGTTCTCCTTGAGGCTGAAGGAGGGGACGATGCCTTCGATGTTGCGCTCCTCGGGAATGTACCCCATGCCCGATTCGATGATGTGGTGGGGGTTCTTGTTGGCGATGTCCTCCCCGTAGAAGAGGATCTCTCCCGTCTCCACCCTCCGCAGGCCGTTGATGGCCTCAGCCAGCTCACGCTGCCCGTTTCCCGAGACGCCGGCGAGGCCGACGATCTCGCCACAGCGGATGCTGAGGTTGAAGCCATCGAGGGCGAGAAAGCCGCGATCACTGCGGACATGGAGGTCCTTGATATCGAGGACGACGGCGCCGGTGCACGCCTCCTCCTCGTTGATCGGCAGCTCCACCTCGTGGCCGGTCATCAGGGCAGCGATGTCCGCCATCGAGTGGTCGACGGTACTGCCGTGGTAGACCACCGCCCCGTGGCGGAGGATGAGTAGTTTGTCGCAGAGGTTCTTCACCTCCTGCAGCTTGTGGCTGATGAAGATGATGGAGAGCTCGCTCTTCATGCGCCTGAGCAGCACGATGAGCTCATCGGTCTCCTGGGGGGTGAGGGCGCTGGTCGGCTCATCAAGGATGAGGAAGCGCGCCCCGAGGCAGAGGGTCTTGACCAGTTCGACGCGTTGCTGCTCGCCCACCGAGAGCTGCCAGATGAAGGCGTCGGGGTCGACGGAGAGGCCGTACTTTTGCGATATCTCGATGATGCGGGCCCTGACCTTGGCCAAATCGAGCTTGAGGGGTGACCACGCCGCCTTGTAGCCGAGGGCGATGTTCTCGAGCACCGTCATGTTGGCGATGAGCATGTACTGCTGGTGGACCATGCCCAGCCCGGCGCTGAAGGCGTCGTTGGGATTCTTGAAGCGAACCTCCTCACCGTTGATAAGGATGCGCCCCTCGTCGCTTTGGTAGAGCCCCATCAGGATGTTCATCAAGGTGGTCTTGCCCGCCCCGTTCTCACCGACCAGCGCAAGGATCTCCCCCTCGCCGACGGTGAGGGTGATGTCGTCACAGGCGAGGGTGCCGGGAAAGCGTTTGGTGATGTGTTCCATCCTGAGGCTGGTTATTCGTTGCATCGCAGATCAGTCTCCCGAGAAGAGGGGCGTTGGTGGCCATAGAGCCATGGCCACCGTACCATACGATCAGAGCTTGGAGTAGTCGACACTCATGTAGTCGATGGTCCCGCTCTTGGCCCGGAAGGAGGCGAGTGTCTCGTTGACCTTCGCTTCGATGGCCCCCTCCCACTTGTTCTTCAGGGCGGGGTTGAACTCGAACTTGAAGCCGCCATTGTGGAAGTTCATCGGGATGACCTCTCCACCCTTGATGCCTCCATCGAGCTTCTCGACCAGACCGATGATGACCGCTGCGTAGTTGTACGCCGAGGCCCCGATGACCTTGTAGCCCTCCGGGATTCCCAGCTGAGCGGTCTCTTGGCCCACCCACCAGATGTCGGCAGTGCGGTGGTCGGCCACGGCCCGTAGCGCGCCGAGGGCCTGCTGGCTACTGCCGGTGAGCACGTCGGCTCCCGCCTTAATCTGCGATTGGGCGATCTCACCGGCCTTGACGAAGTCACTGAAGGAGCCGGAGTGGGCGACCATGACCCGGATGGTGGGGTCGATGGCCTTCGCTCCGAGCACGAAGCCGCGGTTGTACCGCGCGGCGTCCCCGCTGTCCACCGGTCCGACGAGGCCGAGGATCTTGGTCTTGGTCGTCATGCCGGCCATCAGGCCGCTGAGGTAGCCGGTCTCCTCGCTCTCGGGCATATAGGTGAAGACGTTGGCAGGGCCGAGTTCACTGGAGGTGCCGAAGGCGAAGGTCACATCGGGGTACTCCTCGGCCATCTCGAGGGTGAGGTTCTTGTACTGCGCCCCATGGGCGATGATGATGTCGTAGCCCTGAGCGACGTACTGGCGGGCGGCGGTACCGGCATCGACGAGGTTCATCTTCTCAGTGTAGTTGTACTCGATGCGGCCGGGAAGCGCATCGATTGCTTCCGTGATGCCGTCGTGCATCGACTGGCACCACCCCTTGTCATCGATGGTGTTCTCGATGATCAGGGCGATCTTTACCACGTTTGAGTCCTTCTTCACCGGTGCCTTCTCACCTGAGCCGGCGGCGAAGAGGGCACTGGATACCAGGACAAGACAGAGCAGGATAGCGAGGGTCTTCTTCATACGGGTTCTCCTCAATTGGGTGCCTCCCACCAGGTGGGAGGAGATTTGTTTCAGTATAGGTTGAGAAGTGGTGAGTGTCAAAAGAAATTAAGAATATTCTTTCGCCTCATACGCTTGGAACTGAGAGGATGCTGAATTTTACCCTACTGTATTTATAGTTTCTCCATATTGTTTGTTGCAAATTACGTGATAACTCAATGAGATTTTTACGCTGGCGCCCTATATGCAACGCGCTCCCCCATCCACAATCGTCCCTGGACGGAGGGTTTTGGCGTTTAGTGTTGCAACCTCTGTTGCACGTTTGACCGCGTGTTGCAAATCAGCACCCCGCAGCAGCTCCACTGCCAACGCCCCGTTGAAGGAGTCGCCGCTGCCGATGGTGTTGACCGCTTCTACCCGCTCAACCGGCACGGTGAAGAAGGAGGGACCGTATGCCCACACATCAAAGCTGCCCCGGGTAAAGACGCTGGCAGTATGGTAGGTGGTGTAGATCTCCTCCATGAAGGGGACGATCTTCTCCTTGACCGCAGAGGTGTCCTCGGTTTCACCGACCTCGAGGGCGAGGAAGGTCTGGGCCGCTTCGCTGAGGTTGGGCTTGATGACGTCCACACCGTAGGGGAGACACGCCTTCAGGTCCTCTCCCTTGATGTCCAGGAGTACGAAGAGGCCGGCCTCCTTGGCCATGCGCACGAAGTCGGTGTAGATGTCCTCGCTGTAGCCCGGGGCCCGGGTGCCAGCGATGACCATGGCATCGCAGGAGCGGTAGTGTGCCTCAAAGAGTGCCCTGATGGGGCCCTCCACTGAACCATCGACGGGGTAGGGCTCCTGCACCAGCTCGGTGGTCGCCCCCTCGCTCAGGATAGTGATGCAGCTTCTCATCTCACTCTTGCTGTCCGCCCAGAGCACCTCCACGTTGTCTTTCCTACACAGCGCGAGCATCTCGTCGATGCGTGGGCCACCGAGGTGGCTGAGCCAGAGGGCCTCTTCGCCGAGCTCGGTGATGATGCGGGCGGTGTTCATCCCCTTGCCCGCCACATCGAGGTAGTGGGCGGTTGCCCGGTTCACCTCGCCGAGGGCGAGGGTGGGGATGCAGAGCGTGTATTGGAAGGTGGGGTTGAGGCAGACACTGAGAATTTTCATGAGAGCTCCAAGAGAAGGGTGGAGTGGGCGGGGATGAGGCGGCGGTAGCGTACCCCGCTCTGGTCGAAGAGCCACTTGCTCGCCCTGGTGTTCTCCTCCTCGGCGTACTTGTCGCTGAGGTAGACCACCTCACGGATGCCCGCCTGAATGATGGCCTTTGCACACTCGTTGCACGGAAAGAGGCCGACGTAGATGCGGCAGCCCTTGAGCTTGCTGGTGGAGTTGAGGATGGCGTTGAGCTCGGCGTGGCAGACGTAGGGGTACTTGGTCTTCAGCCACTCTCCATCGCGCTCCCACGGCGCGTCATCGTCACTGACGCCGGTGGGAAGGCCGTTGTAGCCGACGCCCACGATCTTCTTCTCTTCGTTGACGATGCACGCCCCCACCTGGGTGTTGGGGTCCTTGCTGCGCATCGATGAGAGGACGGCCACTCCCATGAAGTACTCGTCCCAGCTGATATAATCCTTACGCTTGGTCATCGGTTGTCTCCTTCTCCAAGAGGAATGTGATGATTTTGTCAGTCAGTTCCGCCTGCACCGAGTGGTACATCAGGAGGGCGTGGCGGGTGTGGTTGAAGGGGGGCATCTCCGTCTTGAGGACCTTGAAGTGCGGGCTTCTCTGTTCAGCCTCGATGATTTGTATATTGGCGAACGGGACGGTCCGGTCGCCGCGGTCGTGGATGGCAAAGAGCGGACAGGTGATGGTGCCAAGCTCCCGTCTGACGTGCTTCATGGCGTGGACGAGGCTGAGGCCGGGGCGGAGGAAGAGGCCGCTGTAGCCACACCAATCCTTGCTGCCATCCTCGCCGTCTTCGAAGCTCTCCTTCACCCGCGCCCCGATGGAGGGCGCGAAGAGGGCGAGGGTGCGCATGAAGTACTGTCGCCAATCGGTGATGACTCCGTCGCGGATCGAGTTATACACCACCGGTGCTGCGATGGAGACGAGCTTGTCAGGGGCTAGCGGGCCACCGCAGTACGTCTCTCCAATCTTGAGGGTCATCATGCCGCCCATGGAGATGCCGAGCACGTACAGCGTGTCATATTCGCTTCGAAGTCGTTCGTAGGTGCGACAGAGGTAGTCAAACCACTGGGTGAAGGTGGTCTTGACGAACTCATTGGGGTCGGTGCCGAAGCCCGGCAAGAGCGGCGCATAGACGTCAAGGCCCGCTTCGGCAAAGACACGGCTGCTGTAGGTGTAGATCGAGGGGGTGGAGGGGAAGCCGTGGACGAGGAGGATGGCGCGCCGGTTGCCCTCCCCCTTGATGGTAATGGAGCGTGCCTTGGGGCTGAAGACTCTCGACTCATCGCTCTCGATGGGGTGGACCGCCCGGTCCTTGTAGCCGACGAGGGTGATGTTCCAGAGGAGAAAGAGGGCGATAGCCAGAAGAGTGATGATCCACATGGCTCCTACTATAGCCCAAGAGTGGAAACGGGTGAAGTCAATTATGCGCCGATGAAGGCCTTCATCCGCTGATAGACTTCATCTCCGCTGTAGCGAAGGTCGGCTGTCTGTGCACGGTGTTCGGCTTTGAGTACTGCCGTTTCAATGGCGACACCCTCTTCCTGGATTCCGTCACAGGAGCATTCATTCATTGGAGTGCCTCGTTGGCTTGGTTTCGATGAGGGTGAAGCTCTCCGGCCGATCAATTCTACTGATGCGATCTCCTCGTCTCAGGAGTCCTTGGAGTTGGATATACGTCCTGCCACGTTCGTGAGCTTGGACTGCCGAGAGGTAGTCGTCGCTGTTTAGACGGACCTTCGCCTTGACGAGCTCAGCTTCATCGGGCAACAGCAAGGAAAGAATCACCTCGCCACTTCGCCTCCCATCCTCACCGACGTCTCCGTTCAACGTCTCGACCGTTCCAATCAATTGGCGCGTGTCGTCTTCTATCTTAACTGGACGCAGCTGATGATATACTCGCTCGATTTCTGGATAATAATCGACTGGAAGATGTATCGTAGATGGAGCTTGGGGTACGGGGATACGGGCAAGTGATCCCCAGGTCATCGAAAGGATGACCTGGCCTTGAGCCTGATCACCTTTCAAGTCTAGCAATCCTTTGCAGAAGTTGGAGGAGATCAGCGGTGGCTCGTCGCCATGCTGTTGCTTCTCGAGCAGGTCATCGACGGTCCCTTGCTCGATGGCGTGTATGAGTGTTGAGGTGGCGTTCATCACCAAGGCGGTGGTACTCCTCACAAAGGGTTGGGTTTCGGGTAGGATGGGGAGTTCTTGGACTGCATCGAGTGGGCAGAACAATGTAAGTGCGAAGCTCCCAATCTCGGTTTGTCCCATTCTTGTACGTGCAAGTAGTTGTCTTGCTTCACTTCGATCGGTACGGCTATGATGCGTTGCAGGGTTCGCCACTGAGCAAGCGGCGGCACTCAGCATCTGTCGTGCGCCATCGAGCAGCCCTAAAGCCCGATCAAAAGAGATGGAGGTCCCACGGAGCTCCTCTGACACTGCACGTAGACGTAGGATATCAGCCCCGGTCGCCTCGAGATCTGCAATGACCGAATCGATCGAACGGTTCTCCACTTCAGCGATACGCATTGCAACCTCGAGGATGGCCAATGGGGTATCTTCATCAGTATCCATAGGAATTTGCAATTGAACCAAGCTATGGTCAGGATGTGAGAAGAGCCAGATCCTTCGCTTGGAGCCAGGGACGCTCTTCCATCTATGTGTGGTGGCATACCTGCGGATTGCTGATAGTGAGATGCCCTTTGTGCTCGATAGCAAGGTTTGTCTATCCATGATAAGAGAGCTCCTCCTCTGCGGCGAGTCGAGTCATGATGGTGATCAGGTTCCCGGGATTGAAGTGTTGTTCGAGAGGCAAGTACACAGTTTGACCCGACGTATTGTCACATGTGGGTGCCCCTCTCAAACTGACCCACCATGCGCATTCTTGTAAACAGAGACGTTCGGAGCTCCATACGAGCCATTCGGACGAATCAGAGGGAAGAAACAGCACTACGAGAATTTTTTGAGGAGTAACGGTTTTCCTTCGTAGTACATCGTATCGATTGACACCATGAAGGAAGTACGGGATTTGCTTGTGCTGGATGGTGTACGGCTGGGTTGTAGCCTTTAACTGTATATC
>JALOBD010000102.1 GCA_023228445.1 Sphaerochaeta sp.
TCAACCGTCAGCAGGCCAAAAAGCGGGTCCTCGGCGCCTCCTTCCACCTCTCCAACCTCAAGCTGCTGCGTCAAAAGGAGCCCCGTATACAGACCTCACTGACCACCCTCGAGGTACTGCCGCTGCTGTTTGCCCAGAAGCTCGGCCTCCTGCCACGGCGAGCGCAGCAACAGCCGGCCGTCTTTCAGGTGCCGGTACGCCAGTGGGGGATCGAAGTCATCACCGAGCGCTTCATCGAGACGATGAAACGCCGCTCTTCGATCATCCAGGTGTGGACGATCAACGAGGAGGCGGAGATCCGCCGCCTCTTTGCCATGGGGGTCGACTCGGTGATGACCGACAAACCAGAGCTCGCCATCAAGGTGGCCATCGAAATGGGAATACGCAACACATGAAACCATCACCGGTCTACTACACCACGCTGCGCTGTGCAATCGGCGATTCACTGCTGGACAAGCTCACACGCCTTGCCATCAAAGCCGGCATCGATGCCATCGACTTGGCCAACAAGTTCTGTGCCATCAAAATTCACTTTGGCGAACCGGGCAACCTCGCCTTCCTCCGTCCAAACTACGCCGCCGCCATTGTTGCACTGCTCAAGGAGCGGGGTGCACGCCCCTTCCTCACCGACTGCAACACCCTCTATGTCGGTGGACGCAAACACGCCCTCGACCACATCGAGAGTGCCTACCGAAATGGCTTCACCCCCTACACCACCGGCTGTCATATCATCATCGCCGATGGGCTGAAAGGCAACGACGAGGTCGAGGTGGAGGTCCCGGGCGGCCAGTATGTACAGCGCGCCAAGATTGGCCGCGCCTTGATGGACAGCGACGTCATCATCACCCTGAGCCATTTCAAAGGCCATGAGGCGACCGGTTTTGGCGGAACGTTGAAGAACCTGGGCATGGGCGGTGGCTCACGTGCCGGAAAGATGGAGATGCACTGTGACGGCAAACCGGTCGTCGATGCAACGCTCTGCATCGGCTGCGGCAACTGCATCGCAGTGTGCGCCCACGATGCACCGGCAATCACCGATGGCATCTGCCAGATCGACCACGCCGCATGCGTCGGCTGTGGACGGTGCCTTGCTGTCTGTCCCACCGATGCCATCTCAAACCCCGACGACAGCTCAAACGACAAGCTCAACTGCAAGATCAGCGAGTACGCCTGGGCAATCGCCGCCTCCAAACCAACCTTCCACATCACTTTGGTCATCGATGTCTCCCCCGATTGCGATTGCCACGCAGAGAACGATGCCGCCATCGTCGGCGACATCGGTTTCTACGCCTCCTTCGACCCGGTCGCCCTCGACCAGGCATGTATCGATGCAGTCAACAACGCCCCGATCAACGCCAACTCGAAGATAGGCAGGCGAGAGGCAACAGACGATCACTTCACCACAAGCCACCCCACCACCAACTGGAGAGTCGGCTTGGAGCACGCCCAGCGTTTGGGCTTGGGGACGACGGACTACCATCTCATCGAGGTGCAGTGACTGCGGGGAACTCACAGGATAGGGGCAAAGTCCACACCCCACCTGGACCGAAGAGAAATAATCCTTGCCCTCTGTACACGAGTCGGGTACGCTATGGCATAGCAGGCACCGTTGGTGCTCTCCATACCAGAAATGAAGAGGATACACAATGTCCAAAAAGTCCCCCCTTGTCCTGTTGATCATGCTCGCAATTCTCACTCCTGCCTTCGGCGCCATCGATAAAGTATCGGTGGGCGGAACCTACGCCATGGAGACCATCACACGGGGGGAGTCAACCGTCGAAGAGAAGATTACATCAGCCGGTGTCGTTGTCAATGGATCTTCGTACTTCTCCCCGTTGAACGACATCGGGATGAAGTACTGGCTTGGAGTGCGCAAATCCCTCACCTGGACTGAGGGCAACACGACCCTCGATGTCACCGATGTCCCATGGTATATGGATGCCGGGGTAGCGGTGGCGTACCAAGCCCCGGTGAACCTCGACCTCTTCCTTGAGGCAGGCGCAGGGTTTCAATACAGCCTCCAAAGTGCCTCCGAATTTGGGATTACCGTTGAGCTGGGCACCTTCTACCTCAATGCGTTCTTTGAGCTGAACTATGCCCTCCAGTCCAACCTCTTCCTCTCAGCGGGAGTGTTGGCCGGCTACCCGCTCTATATCGATGGGAGCATCAAGGTCGGTAGCTACACGTGGAGTGGCAACGAGAGCGCCAAAGGCATCTACATCGCCCCCTACGCAGCAATCTCGTTTGCCTATTGATCGAGTCTGTGAAGTGTCCGCGCCTTGCGCTGACGTGTACACTCTGACTTTTCCTCATGGCTGGCGAGAGAGCCGAGCTTGCCCATCAATTCCCTATCACGTATACTGGTGGCAATACCCCCAGGGGTCTGGCACTGGAGGACTCTGATGAGAAAATTGGGCACCCTCATGCTCCTCGTATTGATCGTACCGTCACTGACGCTCCTTGCAGCAGTGAGTTCGGCTTCCTTGGGTGGCTTCTACTCCTATGAGCAGATCACGCAACGGTTCAGCCGGAGCAATGTTGAAGACCGAATCGAAGGGACGACCATCGGTCTGGCCCTCCGTGGCAGCACCTTCTTCAAGAATACCGGCAAATTTGGCCTCCGCTATGATCTGCGGGCAGGCAAGATGATGAACCTCAGGATCGACGGGAAGGAGGTCGATACACTCGGCACCATCGGCATGGATGTGGGGGTGGGTGTAGCCTACCAACAGCCGATCACCTATGTCTCCTTCATAGAGGCGGGCCTGGGCATCAGAGCGGCAGGAGGCATGCGCGATTACTCACAGGGCGGAGCCGATATGGTCGATAACCACGCGTTTTTAGGCATCGCCGCCTTCCTCGATTACAACCACGCCCTGCTGAACAAGCTGGTACTCAACATCGGGGCCAACGCCAAGATGCCACTTGTCGGGTATGCCAAAATTGGACCGAAGGCAGACCCCACCGAAGGGGCGGTCACCATGGACGGGATCAAGATCTCCCCGTACGTCGGAGTCTCCTACGTCTTCTGAGCACGTATAGACAAGACCAAAGAACATGAACAATCAGGCTCGCCGGTTTCGGCGAGCCTGTACGTTGGTCAGGTGAGCAACTCCTCGACATCGAGGTTCGGGCCCTCGATATCCTTGAAGTACTTGTAGGTGTTCAGTCTCAAGTCTCCACAGGCATCCTCATCACAGACGATGATCGCCCTGGGGTGCAGTTGCAACGCCGTACAGGTCCATGCATGACTCACCGCCCCCTCCACTGCCTGTGCGAGAGCCCGGGCCTTGTTGTGTCCATTGACAAGAATCATCACCTCCCGGCTGTCGGTGATCGTCTTGATGCCTACCGTCAAGGCCAGCGAGGGAACCTTGGTGATATCGCCGTCGAAGAAGCGGCTGTTCATCACCTTGGTATCGTAGGTGAGACTCTTGATCCGCGTCTTGCTCGACAAGCTTGAGAAGGGCTCGTTGAAGGCGATGTGTCCATCGCTTCCAATGCCCCCCATGAAGAGCTCGATGCCACCGTAGGAGGCGATGGCCGCTTCATAGGCAGCACACTCTGCCTCAAGGTCGCTCGCCATGCCGTCGGGGATGTGGACATGCTCCCTCTTGATGTCGATATGGCTGAAGAAGTGGGTCCACATGAAGGTGTGGTAGCTCTGCTCATGGTCCCGTCCCAAGCCGACATACTCATCCATGTTGAAGGTGACCACGTGTTCAAAGGAGAGGGACTCCTCCCGATGAAGCCTGATCAACTCCTTGTAGGTGCCCAGCGGCGAAGAGCCGGTGGGGAGGCCGAGGACGAACGGTCGGTCAGATGTCGGCGCAAAGCGTCTGATACGCTGGCCAATATAGCGCGCAGCCCACAGTGACAGGTGCTCATAATCGTTTTGAATGATGACTCTCATACCACGCTCCTTATCTCCATCATAAACGGAAATCCTTCCCTCGGACAACAACGTACCCTGCCCTTGTGACTCCATGGGGCGAATTACTGACTCATCACATCCCCTAAGAGGCTGTCTCTATGATTCCACCACAGACAATTCGATCCCCATCGTAGAGCACCAAGGACTGCCCGGGAGCCGCCCCATGCACCATCGAAGAGAACCGAGCGATGATCTGCCCGCCCTCCTGTACTGCCACAGCGTCGTGAAGCTGGCTCATGGACCTGAACTTCGCCTGCACCTCGGTCTCGCCTTCGAGACAGGGTAACGCCTGCCACACTACCTCTGCAGCGCTGATGGTCGTTTGCAAAGTCTCTTCCTGTACCCCCACCACCACCTCATTGGTCTCGGCTCGCAGCGCGATGACGTACAGCGGACGGGCACTGGCAATACCCAGTCCCCGCCGTTGGCCGATAGTATAGTGGAAGATTCCGTTGTGGGTGCCCAGCACCTCCCCTTCCAGGTTCACAATGTTGCCCACCCGATCCTCCACCTCCAACAAATCGGTGTAATCGCCGTCGTAGAAATCCTGACTCTCGCTCTGCTCTGCGCGGTGGAGGCCAAGGTCGACATCAATTGCCCTCACCTCTTCCTTGGTCAACGAGCCGAGGGGAAAGAGGGTACGTGCAAGTTGCTCTTGGCTCAAGCGGTAGAGGAAGTACGACTGGTCTTTTCTCCGATCGACAGCCCGCATGACGGAGAGTCGTCCGTTGTGCTCACCAATCCGGGCGTAGTGGCCGGTGGCAAACTTGTCGAAGGCGATGCCGCTCTCGCTGGCATAGTCGACCATCGCCCCGAACTTAATCAGCTGGTTGCACCACACACAGGGGTTGGGGGTACGCCCATCGAGGTACTCGCTCTTGAAGTTCTCAAGCACTACCTCCTCGAATCGGTCGCTGAGCTCCAACACCCGATGCTCGATGCCGATCTTGGCACAGATCTCCTTGATGTGGGCGATATCCTCGCTCTTGTCCGGGGCAAAACAGCTCGTCGACCCCACCGGTCGCTCCAGGTGGCTGCGGTGGTTCCAGATGGTCATGGTGATGCCCACCACCTCGTGGCCCTGCTCCTTGAGCAGCGCTGCGGCAACCGAGCTGTCGATCCCTCCGCTCATTCCTACCAATATCTTCATATGCAACAATCTCCATGAAAACAGAAAACCGCCCTGTCTCCAAGGCGGCTTCCTAGCGAGAGTGACGGGACTCGAACCCGCGATCTACGGCGTGACAGGCCGTCGCGATAACCAACTTCGCTACACCCTCATAGCAAGACTGAAGCTACACTATCAGAAAAGTTTTGTCAAGGCAGGCTGGAAGCGAATAGAATAAACGGAAACGAATGTAGAAAAGCGGAAACGAATGTAGCAACCCAAGAATCTTTCCAACATCTATTACTAATATTTAATGAGTACAGTGTTGCGTCATGGAGAATCTCACACAGGATATAAATTAGGAATAGGTATTGCCCGAGCTATAACTCATTGCAATGCTTTAATTTTTCGTTGTACTTCCAGAAGGATATTAACTAAGCCACTAATCAACTCGTCTGTGATTCTATGAGCAGGGCCAGATAAGCTCAATGCTCCCATGAATTCACCGTTATTGTTCCAAAGAGGAATCGCCAACCCCCGTACACCGTACTCATTTTCCATATTATCTATGGCGTATCCTCGATGCCTAATGTTCTTAATCTCTTCTTCTAGCTCGCTTACTGACGTAATAGTAGTGTCAGTTAAAGCTATCATTTCATTTTCACAAACCTGATTAAAGACTCTCTCTGGGCTGAAAGCCAAAATTGATTTACCTCCCGCGGTACTATATAGAGGATATCGGGCACCAATATTGAGTCGGACAGAAGCTGTTAGGGGAGGATAGGCAGTATCGATATAGATGGATTCTATACCATCAAGGATAGCATAGGTGATACTCTCCCCTGTCAGGCATGCAGCTTCTTCCATAAAGGGGTGTAGCTTGTCATAA
The DNA here is from genome assembly GCA_023228445.1 of Sphaerochaeta sp. GTDB lineage: Bacteria > Spirochaetota > Spirochaetia > Sphaerochaetales > Sphaerochaetaceae > Sphaerochaeta. Next base: position 5,932 of record JALOBD010000102.1, read on the forward strand.
AAAAAATTGGTTTTTCGAGTCGTATACCCTCTCTCTAGAAACTTATATCCTAATCTGTATCGAGAGTTTTTTTCATTTTGCGCAATATACCCAAGTAAAGCAAAAGTAGACATAATGTTGTGCACAGAACTTCTGGGGAGGCCAGTCAACTCTGCCAACTCACCGATTCCATATTCTGGGTTGTGCAAATTGAAGCAATCAATTAGTTTCATTGCTTTGTAGAGAGATTTTACTTTAGGGTTTTGCTCATTCATTATATATGTCCTTAGAAGGTGTTTTCTCCGATTATACGTTTTTCTAACACAAAGAGTAATACCAACTATTGTCTATTTAAGCTGTACCTTTTGTGAATTAGGGTGCTGAAGCCCTCTCCTGTTCGATGATTTGGTTGACGGACCCGAGCGAGATCCCCAGATTCTCACACAGGGCCTGCACCTTCTTGGTCACCTTCGTGGGATACCATTTGCCATCCACTTTGGAGGCCTTGATCTTACGCAGGTGCTGGGTGAAGTCGTCCAGCGAGTACACGTCCGTCAGCCCGAGGTCCCTGATCATGTCCAGCACCCGCACCGCCATGACCATGGTCAGATGGTTGAGGAAGAGCCATCCCTCCATCGCGAAGTCCTTCTGCATGTAGCTGGCGTCGAACTCGTAGGTGCAGTCGTACGTCTTGAAGAGCTGCTCGATGCTCTGCCTCTCCTTGTAGATCGCGTACACCTGGCTGGAGTTCAGGTCCAGGCGGTTGGTGCGGATGGCGATGGTGCCCATCTCCCGCCGGCTGGAGATCTCCTCGATGACCGGGACCTCCTCCAGCGCCGCCAGCTCCTTCTCGGTGAGCCTGCCCTTGCCCTTGGTTCGGCGCTTGTGCTCCGTCTGCCTCCTCTTGTCCAGATTGGCGTTCTTGTTCTCCAGGCGGGCCACCATGTCCGCGCTCTCCTCGGCCAGCAGGTGCGGGTCCAGGAAGAGATGGACGACCCACCCGTCGCCCTCGATGCGCTTGACGTAGATCGAGCGCTGCCTGAAGGTGAAGGCGGTCGCGTAGCCGACGTGGGAGGAGGGCACGTTGCCCTCGAGCACCTTGCTGCCGCGGTCCAGTGGGATGATGTAGCCAAGCCCGCGCTCCTCGACCAGGGTGAAGTTCTCGTTGCTGTAGAAGCCTTTGTCCCCCACCAGCGTGCAGTCGTCCCCCTCCACGCCCGCCTCCCTCAGCAACTCCTCGACGGTGCCGTCGTCGGTGATCGAGCCAGCGAACTTCTTGTAGAAGCGCGGCCCGCGCCCCTCCTCGCCGATGCCGAAGAGATACAGCAGGTTCACCTGCCTCTTGTACCGCCGCTTGCTGTCGTATCCCCTCTCGGCGCTCTCCAGCGTTGCGGAGGCAGAGAGGATCCGGTGGCCGTCCACCATGAGGAAGCGGTCGCCGCCACCGGTCATGGACCTCATGAATGTCCGTATGGAGAGGCGGTCCTTCCCAAGTCGCCTGAGCAGGGCTGTTAGCGATGGACCGTCGAGCCTCAGACCCGGCCACATCGCACTGAGGATGCTCGTCTCGTAGTGTGTCTCGGCGCGCTTGAGCGCGCGGTCCTGCACCATGCGGATGACGGCCAGACAGAAGAGCTCGCGCCAGCAGTCGGGGAAGTGCTCGCCCAGCAGGCGTCGGATGTCCCCGTTCTCCCGGTGGAGATATTGCGTGGCCCCCGCCTCCACCATCTCCACCTCCCGCAGGGCCCTGGCCTCCACTTTCTTCTCCACCAGCCCGTCCTCGGTGATGGTGCCGATCATTTTGCCCGATTTCTTCGTCGACTTGCCGGTCTCGGGATTGTAGACGGTGGTCCTCTCGTAGAGGTACCACCGGCCCTTGATGTGCTTGATCTCGGTGTTCTTGGGCTTGTCGAAGCGCAGTACGTAGTCGGGTCTCTCGTGCAGTGTTTTCACCTTTCCTCCAGCTCCCTATCCTAGGGTGCTTAGAGGATAGCACGAAACCTTCCCCTAGGCAAGAGGAAAACATCTAATCAGTGCATGATTAAGTGGTTTTGTTGGTGTT